>CAZLLV010000515.1:0-3290 GCA_964560325.1 uncultured Thermoanaerobaculia bacterium
TCGGGACGCCGTCGACATCGTCGACGTCGTCTCGGACCACACCCGGCTCCAGAAGGCGGGGCACCGGTATCGCGGCCTCTGCCCCCTGCACAAGGAGAAGACCCCCTCGTTCAGCGTCGACCCGACCCAGGGGCTCTATTACTGTTTCGGCTGCGGCAAGGGGGGAGACGCCATCGCGCTCCACATGGAGCTCTCGGGCGACGACTTCCCGGCCGCCATCGAGTCGCTCGCCCGCCGCTACGGCGTGCCGCTCCCGGCCCGGCCGAGCGGGTCGAGCCGCTCCGACGGGCGCCGCAAGACCCAGGACCTCACCCCCGTGCTGGAGGCGGCGTCGCGCTACTTCCGCAAGCAGCTCGCCGCCCACGACGCACCGCGCCGCTACCTCGCCGACCGCGAGGTTCCGGCCGAGCTCGTCGAGGGCTACGAGCTGGGCTACGCCCCCGACGGCTGGCAGAACCTGACCGACGCGCTGCGCATCGACTTCGGCACCGAGCGGCTGGAGGCCGCCGGGCTGATCGCGCGCTCGCCCAAGAGCGGCAACCACTACGACCGCTTCCGCCACCGCCTGATGTTCCCGATCAAGAACCCCTCCGGCCGCATCGTCGGCTTCGGCGGCCGCACCCTGGGCGACGATAAGGCGAAGTACGTCAACACCTCCGAGACCGACGAGTTCCACAAGGGCTCGCTCCTCTACGGGCTCGACGTGGCGAAGAAGGCGATCCGCGACGCCGGCAAGGCGCTCCTCGTCGAGGGCTACTTCGATGTCGTCGGCGCCGTCGCCTCCGGCGTGCCGTGGGCGGTCGCCGGCATGGGCACCGCGCTCACCGGGCCGCAGGCGAAGCTCCTCTCCCGCTTCGCCGAGGAGGTGGTGATCGGCTACGATGGCGACGCCGCCGGCGAGGGCGCCTTCCGGCGCACCCTGCCGACGCTCCTGGGCGAGGGGCTGACCGTCCGGCGCGCCCGTTTCGGCGAGGGGGAGGACCCGGACTCGCTCCGCCTGGCGGCCGGCGCCGAGGCGGTACGCCGCGCGGTCGACGAGGCGCCCGACGCGGTCGAGCTCGAGCTCGACCGGATCGCCCCGGCGGGGGGCCTCCGCGACCCGCGCGAGCAGGCGAAGGCGGCCTCCGAGGTCGTCGCCCTGCTCACGCCGGTGCCGGACGCGATCCTGCGCTTCGCCTACGCCCGCCGCGCCGCCGAGCGGCTGGAGGTGCCGGTCGAAATGCTGTCGCGCCAGCTCGACCGCGAAGGGGCGGAGGCCGCCGGCCGGGCCGGGCGCGGCGGGCCGGGCGCGCCTTCCGGCGACCGCCGCACGCCTGGCGGGAATGCCCCGGACGACCGGGGCGTTACCTCGATGCCCACGGGGAACCCGTCCGTTCCGAGCCTCGAGGACGAGCTCCTCACGCGGCTGCTCGGGCCCACGACAGAGGCACCTCCGCCCGACCGGCTGCCCCCGGAGGAGGTCTTCTTCGACCCCGTGGGACGGAATATCTACAGAGCGCTCCACGCTCTATACCTGAGGGACGGACGGATACCGGGAACACGCGCGCTGCTCGCCGAGCTGGCCGGGGACGCGGACGCCGTCACCCGCCTGGCGCGCTACCAGAACGCGCCGGAGTACCCCGCCAACTGCCGCCGGCTCGGCCTCGGCGAATGCGTCGAGCAACTGACGCGGCGGTGGCGCAAGGAGCGGCGGAGACAGCTCATGCGCGAGATGGTGGAGGCGGAGCGCCGCGGCGACGACGCGCGGCGGACGGAGCTGCTGGACGAGAAGAGAAAGCTGGACCACGCCCACTACCGGGGCGTCGCACCCGGCGCAGAGAGCTGAAAGAGGCGCCTCCGCCGGGCCGGCGGCAAGACGGTGGCCGAACGCGAGAACAGGAGACCACGTTGGCGACGACTGCGAGCAAGACCAAACCGATCGAAGAGCGGTACTCGGCCGTCAAGCAGCTCACGGAGCTCGGCAAGGAGAAGGGCTACCTACTCCACGACGAGATCTACGACATGCTGCCCGACGAGATCGTCGCCGTGGCGGACGAGCTCGACGAGGTCTACAGCCGCTTCGACTCGCTCGGCGTCGACGTGATCGGCCGTCCCGACCGCTACCAGAACCGGGACGACTTCGACCTCGTGTCGTCCGACTTCGACAAGAAGGACGACGACGGGCCGGACTACGCCCTCACCGCGCACGAGAAGACCAACGACCCGGTGCGCATGTACCTGCGCGAGATGGGAACCGTGCCTCTCCTCGACCGCGAGGGCGAGGTGGAGATCGCCCAGCGCATCGAGAAGGGCGAGTGGCTGATCTTCGAGGCCCTGTCGGAGAACCCGGTCATCCTGAAGGAGCTGCTGCGCCTCAACGAGGTGGCCCAGAAGGACAAGCGCGTGCTGCGCGACCTGATGGCGTCGGACGGCAACGAGCCGCTCGACGCGAAGGCCGAGGACCGCATCAAGAGCAACATGAAGATCTTCGAGCGGATCGCCGAGACCGACAAGGAGATCGCGACGCTGCGCAAGGCCCAGGAGAAAGAGGACGAGGACAACGAGGAGTGGGCCCGCCTCGAGCGCGAGGTCGACCGGATGATGGCGAAGATCGCCAAGGAGATCCGCTCGGTCGACTTCAGTCTCCAGGCGAGGAACCGCATGGTCGAGTTCCTCAAGCGGATCGACCGCGAGTTCGCGCGCTTCGAGCAGGACATCCGGCGCGCCGACACCGCCCTCGAGAAGGAGAAGAACAAGGAGCTCCAGGCCCTGCACCGGCGCCGGATCGAGAAGTACCGGGCGAAGCTCGAGGAGCTGGACGAGCGCTACGGCACCTCTCACTCCGACATCGCTTCGACGATCCGCAAGATCCGTCAGGGCGAGCGCCTGTGCGAGCAGGCGAAGGAGGAGCTGATCGTCGCCAACCTCCGGCTGGTGGTCTCGATCGCCAAGAAGTACACCAACCGCGGCCTCCAGTTCCTCGACCTCATCCAGGAGGGCAACATCGGCCTGATGAAGGCGGTCGAGAAGTTCGAGTACCGCCGGGGCTACAAGTTCTCGACCTACGCCACCTGGTGGATCCGGCAGGCGATCACCCGGGCGATCGCGGACCAGGCGCGGACCATCCGCATCCCGGTCCACATGATCGAGACGATCAACAAGCTGATTCGCACCTCGCGCGCGCTGGTCCAGGAGCTCGGCCGCGAGCCGACGCCCGAGGAGATCGCCGAGAAGATGGAGATGCCGCTCGACAAGGTCCGCAAGGTCCTGAAGATCGCGAAGGAGCCGATCTCCCTCGAGACGCCGATCGG
>CAZLLV010000516.1:0-9128 GCA_964560325.1 uncultured Thermoanaerobaculia bacterium
GGTTTCCTGGCCGCGGCGGTGGCGGTGCTCGGCGCCTTCGTCGTCTTCCTGACGCGGCTGCGCGCGGGCACCGCGCGGCTCGGCCCGGCCGCCCGCTGGATGGCGGTGATCGGCGCCTGCGCGCTCTCGACGCACGCGCTCCGCAGCCACGAGCTGCTCTTCCAGTGGGACCCGCTCTGGCCGCGCTGGATGGCCGGTTTCCAGAGCCTCGCGGCCGGTGCCGCCCAGGGGGCGTGGGTGCTCCTGGTGCTGTTCGTGGTGATCGCGGCCGGCGACGCGCTCGACCGGGAGGTGGCCGCCGGCGCTCGGGGCGCCTCGCTCTGGCAGGTGGCGCGCGGGCGGCTGGTCTCGGCGCCGGTCGCCCTCGCCTCGCTTCGCGGGTTCCTCGTCGGGCTCGTCTGCGGCGGCGTCCTCGCCGGCTCGATCCTCGCCCTCGAGGCGGCGGGCGGCGGCTGGTCGCCGATCCAGCCGCAGGGCTTCTTCTTCTTCGCCCTGAACTCCCGCGCGCCGGCGTTCGCGACGCTCCTCTACTTCCTGATGGTGGCGCTGGTCGAGGAGCTCGCCTACCGGTTCTTCGCCGGCACCTGGCTGCTCGGCGTGACCGGCCGGGCCTGGATCGCGATCGTGGTGCCGGCGGTGCTCTACGGCACCACCCACACCGGGCTCGAGTTCCTGCCGCCGGCCGAGCCGTTCTGGGGCCGGGCGCTGGCGCTCACCCTGGTCGGGTGCGTGTGGGGCTGGGCGTTCCTGCGCTTCGACGCGCTGACCGTCGTGCTCTCGCACTTCACCGCCGATCTGTTCATCTTCAACTGGCCCCGGCTCGGGAGCGGCGACCCGGTGCTGGTCGCCCAGGCGCTCGCGACCGTGGCCGTGCCCCTCGTGCCGGCGCTCCTCTGGGCTCTCTGGCGGGCCGGCCGGCCCGCCGGCCGGGAGGACCCCGGTGATACCCTGCGGGCCTCCTGAACCCTGCCACGGACTGCAAGCCGCCCCGAACCACGGAGGACCACCCGATGAGGTCGAACGCCCGTCTTCCTCGCCCGCACCGCTCTCTGGGCCGCGCTACGCGCCTGGCGCTCTGGGCCGCCGCCGTCCTGGCCGCGCTGCCCGCCCCGTTCCTGCTCGCCGGCACCGAGCCGCTGGAGCTCGCCGACATCATGAAGATGCGCGCGATCGCGGACCCGGTGCTCTCGGACGACGGCGCCTGGGCGGCGTACGAGCTCCGTCCCGACCGGGGCGACGGCACGGTCGAGGTCGTGTCGCTCGACGGCGGGACCCGCTACACGATCGAGCGTGGCGGCGCGCCCGCGTTCTCCTCCGACGCGGCGTGGGTGGGGGCGCTCGTGAAGCCGACGCTCGAAGAGACCGAGGAGGCGGAAGGTAAGGGCGACGGCGGCACGAAGGGGCCGAAGACCGGGCTGGCGCTCCTCGCGACCGCCGACGGAACGACGATCACCGTCGAGCGGGTCGAGTCGTTCGCCTTCTCCGACGACGGCCGCTGGCTCGCCTACCACCGCCACGAGGAGGAGAAGGGGGACGAAGGGGAAGCGGAGGAGGGCGAACCCGCGGCGGAGGAGCCGGCGGAAGAGGCCGAGCAGGTCGAGGGCGTGCCGGAGCCGGCGATTCCTGAGCCCGAGCCGCGGCCCGCGCCGGAGGCGGAGCCGGAGAGTGGCGAGGAGCCAGAGGTTCCGGGCGAGGAGGTGCCGCCCGAGGAGGAGACGACCGACGGGAAGGAGGAGGACGAGCGGCTCGGCCGCACCCTGGTGCTGCGCGAGCTCCTGACCGGCGCCGAGATCGAGATCCCGCACGTCACCGAGACGGCGTTCGACGAGACCTCCGCCTGGCTCGCCTACGCGGTGGCGGCACCGGAGGGGGAGGGCAACGGCGTCTACGTGCGCGAGCTCGGCGCGCCGGGCGTGCCGGAGACGGCGCTCCGGACCGATCCCAGTGGCCGGCACGGCCACCTGACCTGGACCGACCGCCGTGACGGCGGCCCGCCCGGCCCGAGCCTGCTCGGCTTCGTCGCCGCCCCCGTGGAGCCGACGGAGACGGCCGACGCGGCCGACGCGCCCGAAGACGCCGATCCGCCGGCCGAGACCGCGCCGGGCGACCTGGTGGTCTGGCAGGCGGGCGACGCCGCGGCGCGGGTCGCCCTCGCCTCCGCCCAGGCGCCCGACGGCTGGTACGTGCCGGCCGCCAACGAGCTCGCGTGGAGCGACGACGGCGAGCGCCTGTTCTTCGGCCTCAAGCCGGACGACGAGCGCATCGAGGAGGACGAGGAAGAGACCGAAGAAGAATCGCCGCCGTTCGACCCGTACGACTTCGAGTCGATCCTCGAAGGGCGCGGCGTCGACGTCTGGCACTGGAACGACCAGCTCCTCCAGACCCACCAGAAGAAGAGCTGGGACGAGGAGCGGAAGCGGATCTACCGCGCCGTCTACCACCGGGACGCGGACGGCGGGCCGGGACGTGTGGTGGCGCTCGCCGACCGCGCCATGCGCCAGGTCGAGCCGATCGACAATCCGCGGGCGACGCTGGGAGCGGTCGACGTGCCGTACCTCCAGCGGATCACCTGGGACGGCTGGTACTTCGACCTCTACCACGTGCGCCTTTCGGACGGCGAGAAGACCGTGGTCGCCCACGAGCTGCGCGCGGCCGACAACGCGATCTCGCCGGGCGGCCGCTGGGTCGTCTACTACCGCACGCCGCACTGGTACCTGTTCGACGCCGACGACGGCTCGACCCGCAACCTGACCGAGGGGCTCGGCGTGCCGTTCGCCGACGAGGACCACGACTACCCGGAGCCGGCGCCCGGCTACGGCATCGCGGACTGGGTGGCGCGTCCCGCGGCGGACCGACCCGGCGGCTCGGCGGAGGCCGAGGCGATCCTCCTCTACGACAAGTTCGACCTCTGGCGCATCCCGCTCGATCCGCGTGCCGGCGAGCCGCTCAACCTGACCGGCGGCCGCGTGAGCCGCACCGTCTACCGGAAGGTCGATCTCGACCCGGAGAACGAGGAGCGCAACTGGGTGGCGCCCGGCGAGCGGCTGCTCTTGACCTCTTACCACGACCTCCAGAAGCACCAGGGGTTCGTCGAGGCCACGGTCGGCGAGGTCGGGGTGCGGGTGCTCGAGGAGGGGCGGGAGAAGACCTACCACTTCGTCACCCGGGCGGCCGGCGCGCCCCGGATGCTCTACTCGCGGGAGAGCTACACCGAGTTCCCCGACCTGTGGAGCGCCGATCTCGCCCTCGGCGGCCGGAGCCGGGTCTCGGACGCCAACCCGGAGATCGACCGCTACGCCTGGGGCGAGGCGGAGCTCGTCGAGTGGCGGGGCGACGACGGCGCGCCGCTCCAGGGCGTGCTGATCAAGCCGGGCGGGTTCGTCGAGGGAGAGCGCTACCCGGTGCTCGTCTACTTCTACCGCCTGTTCTCGCAACGGCTCCACCGCTTCGACGAGCTGGCGGTCAACCACCGGCCGAGCTTCCCGTTCTACGCCAGCCACGGCTACGCGGTCTTCCTGCCCGACGTCCGCTTCGACGTCGGCCGCCCGGGGCACTCGGCGACCCGGGCGCTCACCTCCGGCATCCAGCACCTGATCGAGCTCGGTGTCGCCGACCCGGACGCGATCGGCCTGCACGGCCACTCGTGGAGCGGCTACCAGACGGCGTTCGTGGTCACCCAGACCGACGCTTTCGCCGCGGCGGTCGCCGGCGCGCCGGTCTCGAACATGACCAGCGCCTACGGCGGCATCCGCTACGGCTCCGGTCTCGCCCGGATGTTCCAGTACGAGCAGAGCCAGAGCCGGATGGGCGTGACGCTCTGGGAGGGGCGCGACCGCTACATCGAGAGCTCGCCGCTCTTCTATGCCGACCGGGTGGAGACACCGCTCCTGATCCAGTTCGGCGATCAGGACGAGGCGGTGCCGTGGACCCAGGGGATCGAGCTCTATCTGGCCTTGCGGCGCCTCGGCAAGCCGGCCTGGTTCCTCCAGTACCGCGGCGAGGGGCACCACCTGAAGAAGTACGGCAACAAGCTCGACTACACGATCAAGATGAAGGAGTTCTTCGACCACTACCTGCAAGGCGCCCCGGCGCCGGAGTGGATGACCGAGGGCGTGCCGTACCGGGGGGAGTGAGGGAGGAGGGCGGGGGGCTCGCCGTCGCCCTCAGCCACCCACGCTCAGCCGCAACGCTCGCGCCGCCGGCGGCGCGAAGCCGGCGCCGGTGCGCAGCTCCTCGATCGTCGCCAGCAGCTCCCGGTGCGGGTCGCCCTCCGGCACGCCGTCCGGGAAGAAGCGCTCCAGGTTCCGCTCGACGCTGCCGGCGAGCTCGCCGGCCCGAGCCCGCTCGTCCGGGTCGCCGGTGGCCAGGGCATCGCGGGCGTCGGCCAGCCGGTGCCGGAGGTCGTCGAGCACCGGCTCGTGGTAGCGGAAGCTGATTTTCAGATCCTCGTAGCCGACCCGGTGCACGTCGTCCGGCGTCTCGACCCGGGTCGCCCGCGGGCCGTTGCGCGTGAACACGAAGACGATCTCGTCGATCTTCCCGTCGTGGGCGAGGTGCTGGGCGCGCTCGAGCTGCGCCGGCTCGGCGTTGTGCCGGAAGAGCACGTACTTCCAGACCGTGTGGATCGGCTTCCCCCGCTCCTTCGAGAGCCGGCCGAAGTCGCTCATGAAGCGGTAGGCCAGGTCGAAGCGGCCGTGCACCCGGTAGGGGGCGAAGCTCTCCTGGTCGACGCCGTCGATGGCGCACACCACCTCGTCGATCCCGGATTCGAGGGCGTCGTCTTTCACCTTGCCGTGGGCGTTGGTGGTGACGGTGACGAAGCTCGAGGGGTACGCGGCCTTGACCAGGCGGGTCTGGTCCCAGAGGCCCGGGTGGAGGAGCGGCTCGCCGTGGCCCTGGAAATCGAACGCCTTGACGGTGATCCCGCTCTCCCGGAAGTCGGCCACCACCTTCTCCAGGATCTCGGTCGGCAGGTTCTGCGGCGGCGCCTGGCGGCGGATCGCGAGCGGCACGCAGCCGGGGCAGTCGAGGGTGCAGCGGAACGACGGCTCGACCTGGAAGATCTCGACCACGCGAAAGTCCCGGTGGTACGAGGAGTGGGGGGTGTTCGAGCGCAGCACGAGACACTGCTGGCAGACCTCGGGGAAGGGCATGCGCCCCTCCGAGAGGGCCCGGCGGATGCGGTCGAAGACCGGCCCCAGGTAGACGTCTCTCCCGTAGTGGACCTCCGGGTCGAAGGCCTGGAGCACCGTGTCGTTGCCTGCGTCGTCCCAGCAGACAAGGGTGCCGGTGGCCCGCAGGTAGAGGGAGTGGACCGACGGGCAGGCCAGGGTGTCGCGGGTGGGATAGGAGGCCGTGGTGGCCCAGCGCCCCTCGGCGGACCCGTGACGGCGCCAGTGGTCCGCCGCCTTCGCCTCGGTGTCGACCCCGGCGGCGGCCAGGTCGGGGTAGCGCGTCAGGTACTCCCGCCAGTCGAAGCCCGCGGGCAGCTCGGCGGCCGGAGGCCGGCGCCGGTCCCAGATCTCCCGGACGCGCCTCACGGTCTTCGTCAGGGAGCTTCTGGCACTTTCGCTCATGCTGGGATCGTGTCACGGAAGCGGCCGATCGTGCAGGATCGCACGCCGTAGGATCCCGGTCTCCGGCGAGCCCTCGGATAGAGTCGGAGTCATGGAACCGCTCGACCCCGTCCGCCGCTCCATGCCCGGTCGTCTCCCGGCCGCCCTCGCCCTGCTCCTTCTGCTGGTGGGTCTCGCGCTACCCGGCGCCCTTCGAGCGCAGGACGCGCCGGCCGAGCTGCCGCGGCCGTGCGAGGACGACCCGCTCCACCGACAGCTCGACTTCTGGGTCGGCGAGTGGCGGGTGCTCGGGAGCGACGGGCAGGTGCTCGGCACGAGCCGAATCGACTCCCGCCACGGCGGCTGCGTGATCGAGGAGGAGTGGACCTCGGCGCAGGGCGGCGGCTCCGGCCTCGGCATGAGCTTCGTCGACGGCGAGGACGGGCGCTGGCGCCAGCTCTGGGTCGGCTCGACCGGCACCGTGGTGCGGTACGAGGGCGAGCTGCGCGACGGCGCCATGCGCTTCCAGGGGAGGACGACCGCCGCCGACGGCGCGGTGACGCTGTCGCGTGCGACGCTCGAACCGATCGACGGCGGCCGGGTGCGGCAGCGGATCGAGCGCTCGGCCGACGGCGGCACCACCTGGAGCCGCTACTTCGAAGGCACCTACGTGCCGGCCTCCGAGGCGCTGCCGATGCCGATGCCGATCCCGCTGCGGCAGGAGCCTACGCCGGCCCCCGCGCCCCCGACCCCCTCGCCCGCGCCAGGCCCGCAGCCGAGCCAGGTCACGGTCGTCTCGGTCGAGGTGCCGGACGAGGAGGTGCCGATCGACCAGCGCCCGAAGCGCCACCTCCAGTCGCCGATGGTGCTCGAGGTGCCGGTCGGCGCGGTCGAGGCGATCCCGGAGGGCTACTCCTGGTCGACCGACGAGACCGCCCAGTACGTGGTCGACGAGGCGATCGTCCGCAAGGTGTCGATGACCCGGAAGAGCACCCGGCGCGCGGTCGAGCTGCCGGTGACCGCGACCCTCTATTCGAGTCGCTTCCTCCACCACGGCGACCTCCGGGTCGAGCTGCTCTCGGACGGCGAGGTGATCGCCTCCGGCGCGGTCGACGGATTCGCGCTCGGCCGCTCGCTCCCCGCCCAGGGCGACGGCGACGGCCTCGAGAAGCGGGTCGTCCTGAGCCTCGACCGGGAGACGTTCGACGCGGCGTTCGGCGGCGCGGAGCGGCCGGTGCTGCGCCTCACCCTGACGATCCGCGAGTAACGAAAGGCAGTCGATCCGATGACCTCCTTCGAGCGCGAGCTCGACCTGACGATCCGCACCATCCGGCGCGCGGGCGACGAGATCCTGCGGCGCTACGCCTCGTTCGAGCGCGTCGAGGACGCGCCGGCGGACATCTCGACCGCGGCCGACCGGGCGTCGCAGGAGCTGATCCTCGACGCGGTCCACCGGGCCTTCCCGGGCGACGGGATGTGCGCCGAGGAGACCTCCGCCCGCTTCGAGACCCGCATCGAAGAAGGGGCCGACGGCGCCTCGCGCTTCTGGGTCGTCGACCCGATCGACGGCACCCGCGGCTTCGCTCGCAAGAACGGCGAGTTCTCGATCATGATCGCGCTGGCCGAGGACGGCGAGGCGGTGCTCGGCGCGGTCTTCGAGCCGGTGCCCGACCGGCTGACCTGGGCCGTGCGCGGGAAGGGGTGCTTCGTGCGCCAGCCGTTCGACGCCGAGCCGGCGCGCTGCGCGGTGACCGGCACGACCGGCGCGCCGCGCGCCCTCGCGATGAGCCGCTCGCAGGGCGAGGCGGGGGAGCGCGAGCTGCTCGAAGGCCTGGGCGCCGAGCGGGCCGTGCGCACCTACTCGGCCGGCATCAAGCTGGCGCAGGTGGCGCGCGGGGAGGTCGACCTCTACCTGGGCGACTACCTGACGCTCCACGACTGGGACGTGGCGGCCGGGCACGTGCTGGTGACCGAGGCCGGCGGCCGGGTGACCAGCATCGACGGCGACCCGGTCCGCTACGACGGTTCGGGCAAGTCGCTCCGGGGCCGCGGGATCGTCGCCTCGAACGGCGGCGTGCACAAGGCGGCGCTGGCGGCGATCGCCGACGGCAAGGTGGCGTGGTGACCCGGCCCCCTACGTCTTCTTGTCGAGGTGCTCGAACGCCGCCGCCATCGAGCCGAAGCCGCGCGACCCCTCCTTGCGCTCGGCGTACTCGGCGGTGACCTCGGCCTCGGCCGCGTCGCGGGCGGCGGCGAGCGCGGCGGAGAGCGACAGCGAGATCCGGCGCTTCTCCGGGTCGACCGCGAGCACCTTCACCTCCACGTCCTGGCCGAGCTCGAGCACCTCGCGCGGGTGGGCGATCCGCCGGCCGGTGGCCAGCTCGGAGACGTGGACCAGCCCCTCGAGGCCGGGCGCGAGCCGCACGAAGGCGCCGTAGGCCTCGACCCGGGTCACCCGTCCGGGCACCGTCGCGCCCGCCGGGAAGCGGCGCTCCGCGTCGTCCCACGGGTCGGCGTCGAGCGCCTTCCGGGAGAGCGAGATCCGCTGCTGCCCGTCCTTCTCTTCGATCGACTGCACCTTGACCTCGATCTCCTCGCCCTCGGTGACCACCTCGTGCGGGTCTTCGATCCGCTCGTGGGCCATCTCGGAGACGTGGAGCAGCCCCTCGACGCCTCCCAGGTCGACGAAGGCGCCGTAGCTCGTCACCGAGGTCACGGTGCCGCGGATCACCGAGCCGGCGGAGAGCTTCGCCAGCGCCTCCTCGCGCCGGAGCGCCTCTTCCTCTTCGAGCAGTGAGCGGCGCGAGAGGACGACGTTCGGGCGGCCGCCCCTGCCGGTCGGCTCGAAGCGGGTCACGCGGAAGGTCAGGCGGCGGCCGATGTAGACCGCCGGATCCTCGACGTAGCGCAGGTCGAGCTGCGAGACCGGGCAGAAGGCGCGCAGCCCGGAGACGTTGACCTCGACGCCCCCCTTGATCGCCTCCGCCACCACGCCCTCGACCGGGATGCCGTGGGTGTGGGCCTGCGAGATCTCCTCGATCGCGAGCTCGGTGCCGCCGGCGCCCAGCCCGGAGCTCGACCCCGGCTTGACCCGCAGCAGCAGGCAGCCGCTCGCCTCGTCGTGACCGGTGACCATCGCGTCGAGCGTGTCGCCGACGCCGACCGTCAGCTCGCCCTCCTCGTTCCGGAGCTCGGCGAGCGAGACCATGCCGTCCGACTTGGCCCCGATGTCGACGAACGCCGCCTCGTCGCCGATCGACAGGACCTTCCCCGAGACCCGCTCGCCCGGCTTCGGGTCCTTGCCCGCCCCGGTCTCCGCCTGCTGCTTCTCGAACTCCGCCAGGATGTCGCCGAAATCACGCTCCGTCATGAGGCCGAGTCTACCGCCACGCCGCGGCCTGCGGAGAGCGGTCTTGCACGCCTTCGAGCGGAATGAAGAAAAACCGAAAGATCTGTCCGTCCAACCGTCTCGAAGATCCCGGAGCCGCGTCGCGGGAAATGGAACGGGTGCGTCCGTCCATACCGGTTGAATCCACAATTCGACCCAGTTCGACCCAGGAGGTGACCGAGGTG
>CAZLLV010000517.1:0-3698 GCA_964560325.1 uncultured Thermoanaerobaculia bacterium
AGGTACACCCGGTCGTGGCCTACGAGATCGACGACAACTGGAGCGTGGGCGGCGGCGTGCGCTACCTCTTCGGCGACCTCGAGCTGGGCCAGAACTTCGCCGGCGAGCTGCCGGCGATCCCGGGCGTGCGCCCGCCCGTGCCGTACGAGGTCGAGTTCACCGGCGAGGGGAACGTGGACGCCTTCTCGTTCGACGCCGGGCTCCAGTACTCGACGAATCTCTGGGGGTGGGGAGTCCACTACCGGCACAGCGCGGAGCTCGAGGACCGGACCCCGTACGCGGTCGAGGTGCGCGACATCACCATCGCCGAGCTCGCCGACCCGGTCGAGCGCAGCCTCGGCGTGCTCGAGGTCGATCAGTCGTTCGAGCTGCCGACGGAGCTCCGCGGCGGCGCCTGGTTCGCGCCCTACCCGGAGCTCCGGATCGAGCTCGACCTCGCGTGGGCCGCCTGGTCGCGGACCGAGACCCGGATCGTCGACCCCCGCAGCCAGGGTCCGGTGCTGGGCGACGTGCTCCAGACCCGCGTGCGCGACTGGGACGACACGTTCGCCGTCCGGCTGGGGGTCGAGGGCGACCTGACCTCGCGCTGGGCGGTCTTCGGCGGCGTGGCGCTCGAGCAGTCGCCGGTGCCGGACGACAACGTGGAGCCCGGCTTCCCGCGCGGCGACGCGATGGTCTACGGCGCCGGCTTCTCGTACAACCTGGCGCGGGTGTCGTTCGACATGGCGTACTCGCTCTGGGAGTACGACGACCGGACGGTCGGCGGCCAGGAGCTTGGAGCGCAGGGAGTGGAGAGCACCTACAGCGCCCACGAGCAGGTCTGGTCGGCCGGGGCGCGCTGGCGGTTTTAGCAGCCGCAGTGGTTCCCTCACCCTCGGGCGGGGGGCGATCCGTCGTGGCACGGCCGGTGCACATCTCGCTACCGCCGTGCTCGAGCTGACTCCATCCGGCCTCTACTGCCCCGCCGGCGGCTTCCACGTCGATCCGTGGGAGCCGGTGGCGCGCGCCATCGTGACGCACGCGCACGGCGATCACCTGCGGTGGGGGTGCGAGGCGTACCTGGTATCGGAGGAGGGCGAGCGGGTGACGCGCCGCCGTCTGCCGGAGGACGCCTCGGTCGAGACCCTGCCGTACGGCCGCTCGATCGCGATCGGCGACACCCGCGTCTCCCTCCACCCCGCCGGCCACATCCTGGGCTCCGCCCAGGTGCGGATCGAGTCCGCCGGCCGGAACGGGGGCGGCGAGATCGCCGTCGTCTCCGGCGACTACAAGACCGACCCCGACCCCACCTGCACCCCGTTCGAGCCGGTCCCCTGCGACCTCTTCGTCACCGAGTCGACCTTCGGCCTGCCGGTCTTCCGCTGGCCGGCAGAAGCGGAGGTGTTCGCCGACATCGCCGCCTGGTGGCGCGCCAACCGGGAGGCGGGGCGGCCGAGCGTGCTCTTCGCCTACGCGCTGGGCAAGGCGCAGCGCCTGCTCGCCGGGCTGCGCGACGAGGCCGAGCGCTCCGACGCCGGCCCGATCTACTGCCACGGCGCCGTCGTCGGCCCGAGCGACGACTACCGGGCCGGCGGCGTCGGGCTGCCGCCGCTCCTGCCGGTCGCCGAGGCCGCGCCGGACGCCGACTTCTCCCGTGCCCTGGTGCTCGCCCCGCCCGGCGCCGGTGCCCAGCCGTGGATCCGCCGCTTCAAGAACGCCTCGACCGCCTTCGCCTCCGGCTGGATGCGTCTGCGCGGCACCCGGCGGCGGCGCGGTGTCGCACGCGGCTTCGTCCTCTCCGACCACACCGACTGGCCGGGCCTGCTCGCCGCGATCGAGGCGACCGGCGCCGAGCGGGTCTGGGTCACCCACGGCTACCGCGCCGCGCTCGCCCGCTACCTGCGTGAAGAGAAGGGGCTCGACGCGCGGGCGGTCGAGACCCGCTTCGAGGGCGAGACCCGGGAGGACACGGAAGCGGAGACGGAGCGCGGATCGGAACCGGAAGCCGAAACCGTCCGTGCCGTGGCAGAGGAGGGGGCGCGGGGGAGATGAAGAAATTCTCCCAGCTCTACGCCGCGCTCGACGCCACCACCAAGACCTCCGGCAAGCTCGCCGCGCTCGAGGAGTACTTCCGCGAGGCGCCGCCGGCCGACGCCGCGTGGGCGGTCCACTTCCTCTCCGGCAACCGCCCGAAGCGGCTGGTCCGCTACCCCGACCTGCGGGTCTGGGCGGCCGAGGCCGCCGGCATCCCCGACTGGCTGCTCGAGGAGTGCCGCTACGCGGTCGGCGACCTGGCGGAGACGGTGGCGCTCCTCTCCGGGCCGTCCGCGAGCGATGCGCCGGCGGACGAGCTGCCCCTCCACCGCTGGGTCGAGGAGCGCCTGCTGCCGCTCGGGCGCATGGAGAGAGACGACCAGCGCGACGCGCTCCTCGGCGTCTGGTCCGCCCTCGACGAGCGCGAGACCTTCGTCTGGAACAAGCTGATCACCGGTGCCTTCCGCGTCGGCGTGTCGCGGAAGCTCGTCACCCGCGCGCTCGCCGCCGCCTCCGGAATCGACGAGGCGACGATCGCGCACCGCCTGATGGGTGCCTGGCACCCGACGCCCGAAGCGTACGAGGCGCTCTTCTCCGAGGACACGGCGGACGCCGATCTCTCCCGTCCCTATCCGTTCTTCCTCGCCTATCCGCTCGAGATCGAGCCGTCGCGGCTCGACGACCCGGAGGCGATCGGGAACGCGCTCGGCCTCCGCGCGGACTGGCAGGCGGAGTGGAAGTGGGACGGCATCCGGGCGCAGCTCGTCCGGCGCGAGGGGCTGACCTTCCTCTGGTCGCGCGGCGAGGACCTGGTGACCGAGCGCTTTCCCGAGATCGAGGCGGCGGCCACGGCATTGTCGGACGGCACGGTGCTCGACGGCGAGGCGATGGGCTGGCGCGACGGGGCGGCGCTCCCCTTCTCCGCCCTGCAGCGCCGGATCGGCCGGAAGGCGCTGGGGAAGAAGATCCTGGCCGAGGTGCCGGTGGTGCTCCTCGCCTTCGACCTGCTGGAGCTGGACGGCGAAGACCTGCGGGGGCGGCCGCTCGCGGAGCGGCGGGAGCGGCTGGAGGCGGTCGTCGAGGCGTTGCCCGGCGAGCGCCGGGCGATCGACCTGGCGCCGGTGATCGGTCTCGGGCGAGCGGAGAGCTGGACGGCGCTGGCGGCCGAGCGGGGCCGGGCGCGGGAGGTGCTGGCCGAGGGGCTGATGCTCAAGCGGCTCGACGCGGCGTACGGCGTCGGGCGGCGGCGGGGGCCGTGGTGGAAGTGGAAGGTGGACCCGTTCTCGATCGACGCGGTGCTGCTCTACGCGCAGCGCGGCAGCGGCCGGCGGGCGTCGCTCTACACGGACTACACGTTCGGGGTCTGGGACGGGGAGGCGCTGGTGCCGGTGGCGAAGGCGTACTCGGGGTTGACGGACGAGGAGATCCGGCGGGTCGACCGGTTCGTGCGGGCGCACACGGTGGAGCGGTTCGGGCCGGTGCGGGCGGTGGAGCCGGAGCTGGTGTTCGAGCTGCATTTCGAGGGGATCCGGGAGAGTCCGCGGCACAAGAGTGGGGTGGCGTTGCGGTTTCCGCGGATGGCTCGGTGGCGGGAGGAGAAGGAGGCGCGGGAGGCGGAGACGTTGGAGGGGGTGCGGGGGTTGTTGGGGGTTTACGGGGGATAGCTGGCGGGGCGAGCGGGTGGG
>CAZLLV010000518.1:0-8705 GCA_964560325.1 uncultured Thermoanaerobaculia bacterium
CGAGCGGGCGTTCTACGAAAGCGAGCTCTCCAAGGCACAGAGCCTGCGAGAGATCATCGTGGAAGCGGACCTTCAGCTCGAAGAGCAGGTTCCCGAGGCCCTCGTCCGAGAACGGATCGCGCTTCGAAACGAGATCGAGACACACGAACGACGGCGTCAGTCGTTGCTCTCCTCGGGCACACCCGCCGGAGAAGCGCTGTTCCGCACCCGGCTCGACCTCGAGACCGCGCTCACCCGGCTCCAGGAGGTCGAGCGGCGGATTCGCGAAACGAGCCCACGCTATGCCGCGCTGACCGACCCCGATCCTTTGTCGGTCGCTTTCGTCCAGTCGGAACTGCTCGACGCCGAGACTGCCCTGCTGGAGTTCAACCTCGGAGCGAACCGCAGCTACCTGTGGGTCATCACCTCGGATTCGTTCCACCTGTATCCCCTGCCGGGACGCGAAGTGGTCGAAGCCGAGGCACGATGTCTCCATCGTCTCTTGACCGCGTACGGCGACCCTCCGCCGGGGAGCGAGGTCGACCCCGACCTGGCGAGCTGCTTGGGGGAACAGCTCGGGCCGTACGAGCGAGTTCCGATCGATCGGGTTCCCATCCGCACCCGTGGCCAACGGAGGCGAGAGATCGAGCTCGCGTTCGACCGCACCGCGGCCCGTCTCGCGGAGATGCTGCTCGGGGACGTGCATCGTGACGTCTCGCTGCCCCTTCGGCTGGCGCTGGTGAGCGACGGAGCGCTCGAGTACGTGCCGTTCTCCGCGCTGCCGATCCCCGCCGACGCCGAACGCTCCACCACCGAGTCGCGACTCCTGGTCGAAGAGCACGAGATCGTGCGGCTGCCGTCGGCCTCGGTTCTGGCGGTTCAGCGGAGGCAACGGAGAGCGCCGGAGGCACCTCCTCCGGGTCTCCTCGCCGTCGTGGCCGACCCGGTCTACGGTCCCGAAGATCCGAGGGTACGCGCCGGCGGACACCTGCCGCCGGCCCGAGCCGAAGAGCCCGCGGGCACCGAGGACGAAGGCGAGAGCGAGATTCCGTTCCTGCGGCGACTCGATCTGAGTGGCCAGGAAGCGAGCGCGATCCTGTCTCTCGTCGCGGACGACCGGGCGCTCCTGATCGAGAGCTTCGACGCTCGTCGCGATCGACTGCTCCAGGGCGATCTCGGGAGCTACGGCTACGTCCACTTCGCCACCCACGGCCAGATCGACACGCAGTACCCGAAGCTCTCGAGCTTGGTACTCTCGCGCGTGGACGAGACGGGCCGTGTGATCGACAGCGGCCACTTCCGTCTCCAGGACATCTACGGCCTCGACCTCGACGACGTGGACATGGTCGTGCTCTCCGCCTGCGAGACCGCGCTCGGCCGCGAGGTGCGAGGGGAGGGCCTGATGGGCCTGACCCGGGGCTTCCTCTACGCCGGCGCGGACCGGGTGGCGGCGACCCTCTGGCAAGTACAAGACGTGATGACCGCAGAGCTCATGAAGCGGTTCTACTTCGGCCTCTTCGACGAGGACCGGGCCCCGGCCGACGCGCTCCGGCGGGCACAGCTCGCGGTGCGCGAAGCGGACGGCGGCGCCCACTCCTTCCCCTACTACTGGGCCGGCTTCGTCCTCCAGGGTGAGTGGAGGTGACGGTGGCGGCCGGCCCCCCCGACCTGACCGGCGAGTCGCTCGAGCGCCTGCTCGACCTCCTCGATCCGGACCGACAGACCGCGGCGCGCCGCTACCAGCAGGTCCGCCGGCGCCTGATCCGGCTCTTCGAGTGGCGCGGCGCCCGCTTCCCGGACGACCTCGCCGACGAGACGATCTCGCGGGTCGCGCGCCGGCTCGACGACGGCGTCGAGATCCGCTCGGACGACCCGTTCCGCTACTTCTGCGGCGTCGCGCACATGGTCTTCAAAGAGGTCCTTCGCGAGCGCAAGCGGGACCGCGTCTTGCAGGACCCGGCGAGCTGGCCGCCGGCCGCCGACGACGAGCCGGCGGTCGACGACGCGCGGATGGAGGTGCTCCAGGAGTGCCTCGCGGACCTGGGAGACGAGCAGCGGGCACTCCTGCTCGACTACCACGAAGGCGAGCGGCGGGAGCGGATCGACAATCGGCGGGCGCTCGCCGAGCGGTACGGCATCGAGCTCAACGCGCTCCGCATCCGGGTCCACCGACTGCGCGCCAAGATCGAGCGGTGCGTCCGTGAGCACTCCGGCCGGGAGGCCGAGGACCGGCTGCGGTCGCCGAAGAATCGTCGCTCTTGATGAATCCGACGAAATACTTTCGCAGCTCGTGTCAATGCTAGGTGAGCGGGACGCCCTCCACCGTCCCCTCCGAGGGTTCGACCCCCGGCATGCGGCCGGACGAGCCGCGGGAGAACGAGATGACGACCGAACGACACACCATGCACGACCCGCAAAAGCTCGACCGCTACCTCCTCGGACGCCTCTCCGACCTGGAGAGCGATGCCCTGGAAGCCGAGCTCCTCCGTGACCGCCGGCTCTTCGACCTCGCCGAAGCGGCCGAGGACGACCTCGTCGACCGCTACGTCCGCGGCGAGCTGCCGCCCGAAGACCGGAAACGGTTCGAGCGACACCTCCTCCCGTCGGAGCGCATCCGGGAGCGGGTCGCCGTCGCGCAGGCTCTGCGGGACTGGACCGACGGGCAGCGTGCGCCGCGGATCGCCGCCCACCGGACCCGTGGCCCGTTCGCGCGTACGGCGCGGCTGGCCTGGGCGGCCGCTCTCATCGCGGCGATCGGCGCCGGGGCGCTCGGCTTCGAGGTCGCCCGGCTGCACGACCGGCTCGAGGATCGGCCGGCGCGGGTGGCCGCGAGCGACCTCCGAGGGTCGGAAGTCGAGACCCCACGCACCCACCGCGGGGCGGCCCCGGAGCCGAGCGAAGCACCCGCTTCGGAACCTCCGGCGGCCGACCCGGACCGAGAGCGTGTCGAGACGCTCGAGCAGGAGCTGAGGGATGCCCACGATCGCATCGCCTCGCTCGAGGCTTCGCCGGCTTCCGCAACTGACGCTGGAGCAGCTGACGAAGCCCTCTCGGACCGTCTCGCGACTGCGACCGTCTTCCTGACGCTGGCGACCCGTGGAGTCGACAGCGAAGCTCCGATCGAGCTCGACGCCGCCGAGCGAGTGGAGCTCCAGCTCGAGCTCGGCCGGCGACGCCCGCGGGGGGACGTCCGAGCGAAGGTGACCCGGCAACACGTGACCGTCTGGACCGAGGAGAACGTCGAGGTCGTGAGCGAGGAAGGAGAATCGATGGCCACGGTGACGCTTCCCCGCCAGAGCTTGAACACGGGTCGGTACTTCGTCGAGCTCGCCGACGCCGAGAACGAAGATCTCCTGGGGAGCTATTCGTTCCTCGTCGAGTGAGCCTTCGCGCTCTCCGCCTCGATCGGCCGTTGTATAGTGATGGGAAACCCGAGAGATCGTTCACCCCATCGAAAGGAGAGCTCGTATGGTCGACGGGAACGCGAAAAAACGAAACGTGGAGGACGAGTACGCCGGAACCGAGGAGGAACAGCAAAAGGACTCCTCCTCCCTGCTCGAGTCGGAGACCTCCCATCAAGGCGTGACGAACGACGACGACGACAGCGAGGAGGAGACCTCGATGCCGCCACCAAGAGCCTGACGAAGAACGCTTTTTAGACTTCGACACCCCCGGTCCCTGGGTGACCGGGAGCGGACGCGCGACCCGCTCTACGGGGTGCCGATGGCAGTACCCCTTCCTCCTACGGGGGCGGTCGCGCGGTCTTCGGACCGCGTGGCCGCCCTTCCCGCCTTCAGCGCCAACGCCGCATCATGATATCGATTTATAAGACCAGATCGATATTCTAAAGGATGCCGCCCTCGGTCATCCGCCGGGCGTCGAGGGCCTCCTCGAGCTCGTCCTCCGGCAACACCCGCCGCTCCCGCGCCAGCTCGCGCACCGTGCGCCCGGTCTTCCACGACTCCTTGGCGATCTCGGCCGCCCGGTCGTAGCCGATCTTCGGCGCCAGCGACGTGACGAGCGCCAGGCTCTTCTCCACCAGCTCCGCGCAGCGCTCGCGCCGGGCCTCGATGCCGTCGATGCAGGTCTCGGCGAACATGCGCGAAGCGTTCGCCAGGATCTCGATCGACTGGAGCAGGTCGTAGGCGATCACCGGCATCATGACGTTGAGCTCGAAGTTGCCCGACAGGCCGCCGAGGGCGATCGTCGCGTCGTTGCCGATCACCTGCGCCGCCACCATCAGGACCGACTCCGGTACCACCGGGTTGACCTTCCCCGGCATGATCGAGCTGCCCGGCTGGAGGCTCGGGATCTCGATCTCGCCGATCCCGCAGCGCGGTCCGGAGGCGAGCCAGCGCACGTCGTTGGCGATCTTGGTGAGCGACACCGCGATCGTCTTGAGCACGCCGGAGACTTCGACGCAGGCGTCCTTCGCCGCCAGCGCCTCGAACCGGTTCGGCGCCGGCACGAACGGGTGGCCGGTGCTCTCGGCGAGGCGCTCGATCACCGCGTCGGCGAAGCCGGGCCGGGCGTTCAGGCCGGTGCCGACGGCGGTGCCGCCGAGGGCCAGCTCGGCGAGCCGGGGCTTCGCCCCCTCGAGCCGCGCGAGGCCGTTTCTCACCTGCCGGGCGTAGCCGGAGAACTCCTGGCCGAGCGTCACCGGCACCGCGTCCTGGAGGTGGGTGCGCCCGATCTTCACCACGTCGGCGAACGCCTCCGCCTTGCGCTCGAGCGAGGCGGCGAGCGTCTCGAGCGCCGGCTCCAGATCCTCGGCGATCGCCGCGTAGGCCGACAGGTGGATGGCGGTCGGGATGGTGTCGTTCGACGACTGGCCGGCGTTGACGTGGTCGTTCGGGTGGACCGGGCTCTTCGAGCCGATCTCGCCGCCCAGGATCTCGATCGCCCGGTTCGCCAGCACCTCGTTGACGTTCATGTTGGTCGAGGTACCGGAGCCGGTCTGGAAGACGTCGACGGGGAAGTCGTCGGCGTGCTCCCCGGCGATCACCTCGTCGGCGGCCCGGACGATTGCGTCGGCGATCTCCCGCTCCACGATGCCGGTCTCGGCGTTCACCCGCGCCGCCTCGCGCTTGATCGCGGCCATCGCGGCGATGAACCGGGGCGGCAGCCGAAGCCCGGAGACCGGGAAGTTGCGGCGCGCCCGCTCGGCCTGCGCGCCGTAGTAGGAGCCCGCGGGGACCTCGACCTCGCCGAGGCTGTCTCGTTCGATCCGTGTGTCGCTCATGCCGTCCTTCCCATGGATGACGCCGGCGCCCCGGCCGCTCCGTGGAGCTGCTGGAGGCTCCGGACCTCGAAGCTCCCCCGGCCCAGGGCGCGGATGGCCTCGACCATCGCGCCGGCGCCGGAGAGGGTGGTGATGCAGGGGACGCCGTGGGTCAGCGCGGTCTGCCGGATGTAGGCGTCGTCGACGTGGCCCGCCTGGCCGATCGGCGTGTTGACGACCAGGACGATCTCGCCGTTGATCAGGTGGTCGACCACGTTCGGCCGCCCCTGGTGGACCTTGCGGACGGCGCGGACGGAGAGCCCGCGCTCGCCCAGGAACGCCGCCGTGCCGTCGGTCGCGACCAGCTCGAAGCCGAGCTCCGCGAGGCCGCGCGCGACCGGCACCAGCTCCTCCTTGTCCCGGTCGTGGACCGACAGGAACGCCGTGCCCGCGGTCGGCAGCCGGCTGCCGGCGGCGACCCACGCCTTGGCGAACGCCTCGCCGAAGCTCGCGCCGACGCCCATCACCTCGCCGGTCGACTTCATCTCCGGCCCGAGGACCGGGTCGACGCGCGGGAAGCGCCGGAACGGGAAGACCGGCGCCTTGACGAAGACCCCGGGCACGGCCGGCTCCTCGGTAAAGCCGACCTCTTCCAGCGTCGCGCCCGCCATCACGCGCGCGGCGAGACCGGCGAGCGGCACGCCGACCGCCTTGGCGATGAACGGCACGGTGCGCGAGGCCCGCGGGTTCGCCTCGATCACGTGGATGCGCCCCTCGTGGACCGCGAACTGGACGTTCATCAGCCCGACCGCCCCGATCCGCAGCGCCAGCCGGCGGGCGATCTCGCGCATCTCGTCGACCAGCTCGGGCCCCAGGCCGACAGTGCCGGCGCCGGCCGGCGGCAGCACCGCCGCCGAGTCGCCCGAGTGGATGCCCGCCTCCTCGATGTGCCGGAGCACGCCCGCGACCACCGCGCGCTCGCCGTCGCACAGGAGGTCGACGTCGAGCTCGATCGCGTCGTCGAGGAAGCGGTCGAGGAGCACCGGCGCGCCGGGCGAGACCTCCGCCGCCTCGCGCATGTACCCGGCGAGGCTCGCCTCGTCGTAGCAGATCGCCATCGCGCGGCCGCCCAGCACGTAGCTCGGCCGCACCAGCACCGGGAAGCCGATCCGCCGCGCCACCTCGACGCCCTCCTCGAGCGACGTCGCGGTACCCGCTTCGGGCTGGAGGATCCCCTCCGCGGCGAGCAGGGCGCCGAAGCGCTTCCGGTCCTCCGCCAGGTCGATCGCCTCGGGCGGCGTGCCCCAGATCGGCACCCCGGCCTCGGCGAGCGGGCGCGCGAGCTTGAGCGGCGTCTGGCCGCCGAGCTGGACGATCACCCCGTCCGGCCGCTCACGCTCGAGCACCGCCATCACGTGCTCGACCGTGAGCGGCTCGAAGTAGAGCCGGTCGGAGGTGTCGTAGTCGGTCGAGACCGTCTCCGGGTTGCAGTTGACCATGATGGTCTCGAACCCGGCGTCGCGGAGCGCCAGCGCCGCGTGGACGCAGCAGTAGTCGAACTCGATCCCCTGCCCGATCCGGTTCGGGCCCGAGCCAAGGATCACCACCTTCTTCCGGTCGGTCGGCTCGGCCTCGTCCTCGACGCCGAAGGTCGAGTAGAGGTAGGGCGTGAGCGCCGGGAACTCGGCCGCGCAGGTGTCGACCCGCTTGAAGACGCGGCGCACGCCCCGGCGCTTACGCTCGGCGGTGAAGGCCTCCGTGTCGCAGACCAGGAGGCGCGCGATGCCGGCGTCGGAGAGCCCGACCTCCTTCGCCCGCGTGACCAGGGGGTCGGGCACCGACTCGAGGTTCCAGCAGCTGAGCTCGGCCTCGAGCTCGACGATCTCGCGGATCTCGCGCAGGAACCAGGGGTCGACGTGCGACAGGCGCGAGACCTCCTCGACCGTCCAGCCCTGGCGGATGGCGGCGAAGATCGAGAAGAGCCGCTCCCAGTTCGGCTCGCCGAGGCGCTGGGCGAGGCGAACCGGGTCGGAGTTGCGCCGCTCGCGGTCGAGCAGCGTGCCGTCGAGCTCGAGCGCCGCGAGACCCTTGAGCAGCGCCTCCGCGAAGGTCGAGCCGATCGCCATCACCTCGCCCACCGACTTCATCGAGGTGCCGAGGTTGGGCGGCGAGGTCGGGAACTTCTCGAACGCCCAGCGCGGGATCTTGACCACCGTGTAGTCGAGGGTCGGCTCGAAGGCGGCGAACGTCCTGCCGGTGATGTCGTTCGGGATCTCGTCGAGGGTGTAGCCGACGGCGAGGAGCGCCGCGATCTTGGCGATCGGAAAGCCGGTCGCCTTCGACGCCAGCGCCGAGCTGCGCGAGACCCGCGGGTTCATCTCGATCACCACCCGCTGCCCGGTCTCCGGGTCGACGCCGAACTGGATGTTCGAGCCGCCGGTCGCCACGCCGACGCGGCGGATCACCCGGAAGGCGTCGTCGCGCATCTCCTGGTACTCGCGGTCGGAGAGCGTCTGCTGCGGCGCGACCGTGATCGAGTCGCCGGTGTGCACGCCCATCGCGTCGACGTTCTCGACCGAGCAGACGACGATCGCGTTGTCCGCCACGTCGCGCATCACCTCGAGCTCGAACTCCTTCCAGCCGACCACCGACTGCTCGAGCAGCACCCGGCGAGACGGGCTGGCGTCGAGCGCCGCGCGCACCACCTCGTCGTACTCGTCGCGGTTGTAGGCCACGCCGCCGCCCTCGCCGCCGAGGGTGAAGCTCGGCCGCACGATCACCGGGAAGCCGATCTCGCCGACCGCGTCGCGCGCCTCGGCGAGGCTGCCGGCGTAGCGGCTCTTCGGCACCTGGAGGCCGATCTCCTCCATCGCGTCCTTGAAGAGCTGCCGGTCCTCGCCCAGCCGGAGCGACGCGATCGAGGCACCGAGCACCTCGACGCCGAAGCGTTCGAGCACGCCGGCCTCGTCGAGCGCGATCGCGAGGTTGATCCCGGTCTGGCCGCCGACCGTCGGCAGGAGCGCGTCCGGCCGCTCGCGCTCGATGATCCGGGTGGCGGCGTCGAGGGTGAGCGGCTCGACGTAGGTGGCGTCGGCGAGCTCCGGGTCGGTCATGATGGTCGCCGGGTTGGAGTTCACCAGCACCACTCGGTACCCTTCGCGCCGCAGCGCCCGGCACGCCTGGGTGCCCGAGTAGTCGAACTCGCACGCCTGTCCGATGACGATGGGCCCGGAGCCCACCACGAGGATGCTCTGGATGTCGGTGCGCTTGGGCATGGGCGGGGCGGGATTGTAACGCGGCCCTCGCTACGAACCGGCGATTCGGAGCGAAACGTCCGCGGTCCGCCCGACCATATACTCCCGGAGGTCATGGCGAGCCGAGACATGCCCAAGATCGGCGACTACCTGGACGAGCTCGAACGCCGACGGGCGGAGCGGGACGACGACGTGCGGGAGGCCGCCGCCGAGCGCCGCCGCGCCGTCGAGCGGTTCCGCCAGCGGCGGCG
>CAZLLV010000519.1:0-3496 GCA_964560325.1 uncultured Thermoanaerobaculia bacterium
CCCCCTCCGGGTAACCTTCTCCGTCCGTTGGGAGGTCGTCTAATGGCAAGACATGCGGCTCTGGACCGCAGAATCGGGGTTCGAATCCCTGCCTCCCAACCATCACCACCCCTCCCGTAGCACCTGATCCCACGGACATCGACGCCCTCGCGTCCTCTCCCGGCATCCGGACGCGCGGTGCCCCGGCACGGTCCGTGGCCAGAGCCCTCGTCCCGCTTTCGCTCATTTGATGAACATGTAGGGGCATGACGTGGGTGGATCCGGAGCGGGCGGCCTGGATGGCCGCGCTGACCTTGCGCGAGCGCCGGAGCGGTGACCGTGCCGTCGGCGTGTTCGATCCGGCCCGGGCGCGGCGACGTCTCGAGGGCTGGCGCGCCCTGCCCGGCTTCGACGCCGACGGGCTGTTCGAACGGCGCCTGGCGGCCGACGGGCTGACCGAGGAGACGCTGCTGGCTCTCCTGGGCGAGAGCCCGGAAGACCTGGCGGCGCGGGTGGCGGAGGAGCCGGCGTGGCTGCGGGAGATCGGCGAGGCGTACTGCGCACCGCCTGCCGCCCAGCGGCTACCCTGGCCGGTGCGCGCACCCGACGACCGGACCGAGATGTTGGCCCTGGTGGAGCCGCTCGCTCGCGCCGGTCTCGATCGCATCGCGGCGGAGGCCGGTGGCCTCGCCCAGCTCTTCCTCGCCGCCCTGGCCGACCGGCTGCGCGTGCTCCTGGTGCGCGTGCTGGTGGTCGAGCTCCAGGCGGCGCGCCTGGAGGGCGATCTCGCGGGCGACACCCCGGCCGAGCGCTACCGGAGCTTCATCGACCGCCTGCGCGACCCCGCAACGGCTCTCGACCTGCTCCGCCGCTACCCGGTTCTCGCCCGCGAGGCGGCACGGCGGGTGCGCCAGTGGGAGACGGCGAGCCTGGAGCTGGTCCGCCGCCTCGCCGCCGACCGGGGCGCCATCGCCGAGCGCTTCGCGGACGGCTCCGATCCCGGCGACCTGGTGGAGGTGAAGGGTGGCCTGAGCGACGCCCACCGGGACGGCCGCTCGGTCGCGATCCTCCGCTTTGCTTCCGGTCTGCGCCTGGTCTACAAGCCGCGGTCGCTGTCGATCGACCGTGCCTTCCAGAACCTGCTCGCCTGGGTCGGCGAGCGCGGCTTCGAGCCGCCGTACCGCACCCTGGCGGTGCTCGACCGCGGCGACTACGGCTGGGTCGAGCACGTGGCCCCCGAGCCCTGCGCCACCGCCGCCGAGATCGAACGGTTCTACCGCCGCCAGGGCGGGTACCTCGCCCTCCTCTACCTTCTGGAGGGCACCGACTTCCATATGGAGAACCTGGTCGCGGCCGGCGAGCACCCGGTGCTGGTCGACCTCGAGACCCTCTTCCATCCGCAGGTGTACGTCGACGATCCGCACCGCCCGGCGGAAGCCAGTGGGCGCGGCTTCCACGACTCGGTGCTGCGGATCGGGCTCCTGCCGCAGCGGATCTGGGGCGACGACGAGCACGGCGGCGTCGACCTGGGCGGCCTCGGCTCGGCGGACGACCAGCTCACGCGCCCGTTCTGGACTCCGGTCGACGGCGGCACCGACGCGATGCGCTTCGAGAAGCGTCCGCAACGGATCGACGGCGGGTCGAACCGCCCCCGCCTGGCCGGCGGCGACGGGGTGCCGATCGGCGCCCAGCACCACGGGGAGGCGGTCGAAGCCGGCTTCCGCGACCTCTACCGCCTGCTGTTCGAGCACCGGCGGGAGCTCGCGGCGCCCGACGGGCCGCTCGCCGCCTTCGCCGGCACCGAGGTGCGGGTGGTGCTGCGCCCGACCGCGAGCTACGGAACCCTGCTGATGGAGAGCGGCCACCCGCACGCGGCGGGCGACGCGCTCGAACGCGCCCGTCTGTTCGACCGCCTCTGGAGCGGCGCCCGCTCCCGCCCCTGGCTCGAGCCCCTGGTGCCGCACGAGGTCGCCGCTCTGGAGCGCGGCGACGTGCCGCGCTTCATCGCCCGCCCCGACACCCGCAACCTGTGGACCGAGGGCGGCGAGCGCGTCGCCGGCGTCTTTCCCGAAAGCGGCCTCGAACGGGCGCGGCGGCGCCTCGGCAGGCTTTCGGAGCGCGACCTCGACCGACAGGCCTGGCTGATCCGCGCCGCGCTCGGCATCCTGACGCTGGAGAGCGGGGAGGGCGGCCGGCTCACGACCACGATCGAGGAAGCGCAAGAGCCGACTGCGGGCGAGCTTCTGAAGGCCGCCCGGGCCGTTGGCGAACGTCTGGACGACCTCGCCTTCCGGGAGGGCGACGACCTGCGCTGGCTCTCCAGCCAGGCGCTGGGGCCGGGGCGCTGGGCGCTCCTCGACGCGCCGGTCGACCTCTACCTCGGAAGTCCCGGGATCGCCCTCTTCCTCGCCCACCTGGGACGTATCGCCGGCGACGGCGGGGCGACGGCGCTGGCCGCGGCGGCGCTCTACACCGTGCGGCGGGGTCTCGAAGGGACGCCGCCCGAGGCCCTGGCGATCGGCGCCTTCAACGGCTGGGGCGGGCTGATCCACGCCTTCACCCACCTCGGCCTCCTCTGGGACGAGCCCGAACTCCTGGCGGAGGCGGAGGCCCTGGTGCCGCGCGTGGTCGAGGGGATCGCCGCGGACGAGCACCACGACCTGCTGGCCGGCGCGGCCGGTGCGATCCTCGCTCTCCTCGGCCTGTACGGGGCCAACTCCTCCGAGGAGGCGCTCGACGCGGCGGTTCTGTGCGGCGAGCACCTGCTGGCGCGGGCCGTGCCGATGGAGCGGGGCGTGGGATGGGTGATGAAAGCGGCCGGCCCCCGACCGCTCGCCGGGCTCTCCCACGGCGCCGCCGGCATCTCGCTCGCGCTCCTCCACCTGGCGCGGCAGACCGGCGTCGAGCGCTTCTACCGCACCGCGCTCGACGGCTTCGCCTACGAGCGATCGCTCTACGACCGGCAGCGGCGCAACTGGCCCGATCTGCGGGAAGGCGCCGCCGAGCTCTCGCAGGTCCACGGCGAGGGCGACGAGCACTTCATGTGCGGCTGGTGCCACGGCGCCGCCGGGGTCGGGCTCGCGCGGGTGGCGAGCCTGCCCCTGCTGGACGACGGCGGCGATCGGGAAGCGGCCCGGGAGGAGATCCGCGCCGCGGTCGCCACCACCCTCGCCGAGGGCCTGCGGGGCAATCACTCGCTCTGCCACGGCGCCCTCGGCAACCTCGACTTCCTGCTCCAGGCGGCCCGCTCACTCGACGACCCGGACCTCGAGGCGCGCGCGCGCCGCCTGGCGGGCGGGGTCCTCCGGAGCATCGAGCGGGACGGCTGCCTCCATGGCCTCCCCCGGGGCGCCGAGCCCCTTGGCCTGATGGTCGGCCTCGCCGGCATCGGCCATGGGCTCCTGCGGCTGGCGGCGCCGGACGCGGTGCCGAGCCTCCTGACGCTGGAGCTCCCCACGATCGAAGAGACGGCACACGGGCGCGTGACCCGTGCCACACCGGCGGCGCTCGACGCGGG
>CAZLLV010000520.1:0-7165 GCA_964560325.1 uncultured Thermoanaerobaculia bacterium
GTCCGGCTCGATCGACCGCGCCTCCTTGACCAGCTCCGCGCTCGGGGCGAGTTGCGGGAGCCAGGTGTCGTACCAGTCGTCGGCCGCGAAGCGCTCCTTCGCCACGCCGCGCGGCGGCCGGCGGACGGTGCCGACGCGCACCCCCTCGCCGGGGAGGCGCGCGGTGCCGAGGCGGACGACGCGGAGAGTCACGGTGGCGATGATATCGCCGGCCGCCGTCGACCACCGCGCTACAATCGAAGTCCGATCCACGGGCTGTTTCCGACGAAGAGGAGAGACCGATGCCGACTCCTGGAACCGCGATCCGCACCGCCCTCGCGCTCGGGGCGCTCCTGGTCGCCAGTGCCGCCAGCGTGGTGCACACCGCCCCGGCGCAGGCCGAGGAGACCCGGGTGACCGTGCGCGTGCTGAGCAAGGACGCCAAGCTGATCGGCAGCTCGATGGGCGGCGCCCGGGTGACGATCCGCGACGCGGCCACCGGCGAGCTCCTCGCCGACGGGGTGACGGAAGGCTCGACCGGCGACACCGGTCTGCTGGTCCTCGAGCCCCGGAAGCGGCACGCCGATCTGGGGACCGAAGGCGCCGCCGGCTTCGAGGCGGTGCTCGACCTCGATCGGCCGACGCTGGTCGAAGTCACCGCTCACGGTCCGCTCGCCCAGCTCCAGTCCGCCGTCTCCGCCGGCACCACGCAGTGGGTCGTACCCGGCAAGCACCTGACCGGCTCCGGGAGCGTGCTGATCGAGCTCTCCGGGTTCGTGGTCGACGTGCTCGCCCCCGCCGTCCATTCGAGCGGGAGCACCGGACGAATCCACGTGCGCACCGTCCTCACCATGCTCTGAGGATGCCCGACCGGTCCCGGCGGGCTCTGGGACGCGCAGGAGTACGAGGTGGTGGCGATGGCGATGCAGCACGGCGTGGAGGTGACGCGGGCTCCGCTCGAGTACACCGGCACGCCGAACGAGTTCGAGGGGTACCTGGACGTCCCTCACGCCGGCCTCTACGAGATCCTGGTCTACGCCTACGACGCGAGGTCCGGCAACACGGGAGTCGACCGCACGACCTTCTTCGCCGAGATCGACTGAGAGCCTGTCGCGGGTGGGCCGCGGGCGCCGCCGCGGGTTGCTACAATCCGCCCCCCATGCTCCGACTCCCCCGCTTCACGCTCCGCCAGCCCCGCACCCTCGCCGAGGCCGCCGACCTGCTCGCCTCCGAAGGGGGCGCCGCCGGGCGCGCGCGCCTGGTGGCCGGCGGCACCGACCTGTGGCCGAACATGAAGCGGCGCCACCAGAAGGCGGACGTGGTGATCGCGCTCTCCGGCCTCGAGGAGCTGCACGGCGTCCACGCGAACGGCGATATACGGCTCGGCGCCGCCGCGACCCTGACCGAGGTCGCCGAGCACCCGGTGGTCCGCGAGCGCTACCCCGCCCTCGCGCGCGCCGTCGAGTCGATCTCGTCGCCGCCGCTGCGCAACATGGGGACGATCGGCGGCAACGTCTGCGTCGACACCCGTTGCACCTATTACAACCAGACCGAGGAGTGGCGCCGCGCGATCGACTACTGCATGAAGGAAGAGGGCAAGATCTGCTGGGTCGCCCCCAGCTCGCCGCGCTGCTGGGCGCACTCGGCGAGCGACTCCGCGCCGATGCTCGCGGCCCTCGGCGCGCGGGTGCGGCTGGTGTCGAAGGAGGGCGAGCGGACGGTCCCGGTGGCGGCCCTCTACCGCGACGACGGGATCGACTACCTGGCGAAGCGGCCGGACGAGATCGTGGCGGAGGTGATCCTGCCGCCGGAGACGACGCGGGAGCATGTCGCGAGCTCGTTCTGGAAGCTCCGCCGCCGCGGCTCGATCGACTTCGCCGTGCTTTCGGTGGCGGCGGTCGTGCGAACCGGCGCCGGCGGCGAGGTCACCGACGCGAAGATCTACCTCGGCGCGGTCTCGTCCCAGCCCTCCGAGGCCGGCAAGGCGGCCGAAGCGCTCCTCGGCAAGGCGCTCACCCCCGAGACGATCGCCGCCGCCGCCAAGCTCGCCCGCCGCGACTCGACACCGATGGACAACACCGACTTCCAGGCCCAGTGGCGCGGAGCGGTGGTCCCGAAGTACGTCGAAGCGGCGCTGCGCGAGTGCGCGGGGCTACCCGCAGAGCGTCTAGCCCCCAACCACCCGATCGCCCCCTGAATCGTAGGGGCGATCCGTCCGCCTACTCGCGAAACTCCACCGGCGTGCCGGGCTCGACCCGGTGGCCGAGGAAAATCGCGTCCCAGTTGGTCAGCCGGATGCAGCCGTGGGACGAGGTGTAGCCGATGGACGCCGGCTCGGCGGTGCCGTGGATGCCGTAGTTGTCCTTCGAGAGCGACATCCAGACCAGCCCGACCGGGCTGTTCGGTCCCGGCGGCAGGAGCAGATCCTCGTCGGTGTCCGGGACGTCGGAGAAGAGCTTCGGCTGGTAGTGGAAATCGGGCTTCCAGGCGACGCCTTCGACCTCCACCGTCCCGTCGGGCGACGGGTCGTACTCGGTGCCGAGGGTGCTCGGGAAGTGGTAGAGCACGTTGCCCTGCTCGTCGAGCGCGTGGAGGTAGAACCCGCGCTTCGAGACGACGATGCGGTCGACCTTCGCCTCGGCGCCCCCCTCTCCCGCCTCGCCCGGCTCGACGACCTCGACGTTCGGCACCCACAGGCTGTCGCCGGCGGCGAGGCTCGCGAGGTCGCTGTCGGGGTTGAGCTGCGCCAGGAGCTCGGGCGTCGAGTGGAACGTCTCGGCCAGCTTCTCCTCGACCGAGCTGTAGCAGAGGCACTCGAGATCGGCCTTGGGAGCGGTCTCCTCGGGGATCTCGACGAACGGCCCTTCGAGGTCGGCCGCCGTCAGACGGTGCTCGCGCAGCGGCGAGGCCTCGCCCACCGCCGCGTCCAGGCGGTCGTAGAGCTCCCGGTCGATGGTGCCGGTCGGCTCGAGCCCCATCGAGTCCTGTAACCAGTACAAGGCTTTCTCCGTGTTCTTCCCCCACCGGCCGTCGATCACGCCGGGCGAGAAGCGCGCACGGTCGAGCAGCCACTGGACCCGGAGCACCGTCGGGCCTCCGCCCGCCGTGTCGATCGGGAAGCGCGGCTCGCCGTCGAAGGCGTCCGGGGCGATCGCGTCCCAGCTCTCGGGCGGCCCCCCGTTCTCGGCCGCGCTCCCGGGCGCCTCCTCTCCGGCGGTTCGATCGCCCTCCGGAGGGGACTCGCGCTGCATGCGCGCGAGGATCGGGTTGCCGTCGCCCGTGGGGCTCGGCGCGGCGGCGGTGGCGGAGGCGGAGGTCCGGAGCTCCCGGTCGCCCGCGGCGTAGTCGCGCCAGGCGGGGTCGTAGCGCTCGGCCTCGAGCCGCTCCGGATCGTAGCGGTCGTAGCCGTCGATCGGGGCGACGGCCTTCCGCGGCGTGTACGTCCGGGTCGACGCATCGGGAGCCGTGTCGGCGACCGGCGCGGCGGCTTCCGGCTCGGTGTCGTCCTCCACCATGCAGCCCGCGAAGGCGAGCGGCAGGGAAAGGACGAGGGCGGCGGCGAGCGTGCCTCGGTGCCCGCTCATGCCATCACCAGGTCGGCGCCGGCATGCTCGAACGCGTCGCGCACGGCGGGCTTGGCTTCGTCCCACGCGAGCGGGCTGGTGGCCCGGAACCGGAACCAGCCGGCGGCGAGATCGGGCTCGACCTCCGCCCAGCCCTCGTCGCCGTACGAGGCCCGGCACTCCCAGCCGTAGCGGAACGCCGATTCGTAGTCGGAGAAGTCGTGCTTCGGCCGGATGTAGTCGAGCTCGTCGAAACGCTCCCGCCAGTACTCGCGCTCGATCTCGGCGTGAACCCGCGGCCGGCGCGGATCGATGGGTCGGGTCATTCGGATCTCTCTTCGATGTCTTCGAACGGATTGCATGGTCGTTCCTCCAGGGTCACATCGACTGCATACGCGGCAACTACCCCTGCTTCCAACTGCAAAGGCAATGCCGGAATCCCGCCCTTCCACCGATGGCGTTACACTCCGCCGGTGCACGAGCCCCCGATCCGCACGCCCCCGGGTCCCGGCCTCGAGCGGGTCGTCTCGCGCTGGCAGGTCGTCGGCCTGTCGCTGAACGACGTCATCGGGAGCGGCGTCTACCTGCTGCCCGCCGTCGCCGCGGCCTTCCTCGGGCCGGCGAGCCTGTGGGCGGTCGCCCTCGCCGGGCTCGCGATCTTCCTCGTCGTCCTCTGCTTCGCCGAGGCGGCGAGCTACTTCGACGAGCCGGGGAGCGGCTACCTCTACGCCCGCACCGCCTTCGGGCGCCTGGTCGGCTTCGAGGTCGGCTGGATGACCTGGCTCGCCCGCATCGCCTCGGTCGCCTCCCTGTCGGTCGGCTTCGCGCAGGCGCTGTCGGCGCTCTGGCCGGGCGCCGAAGGCGGGTGGGGGCAGGCGGCGGCGATCGTGCTGCCGCTGCTCGCGCTCACGGCCATCAACTACGTCGGCGTGGAAGCGGGCGCGCGCACCTCCATCGCCCTGGTGCTCGCCAAGATCGTGCCGCTCCTGGTCTTCGTCGGCGTCGGCCTCTTCGCGGTCTCGCCGGCGCTCGTCTTCGACCAGCCGGCGACCGAGGAGGGCGGGATCACCGCGGCGGCGCTGCTCCTGCTCTTCGCCTACGCGGGCTTCGAGAACACGGCGGCACCGGCGGGCGAGTACCGAAACCCCCGGCGCGACGTGCCGTTCGCCCTGGTCGTCCAGATCACGGTCGTCACCCTCCTCTACCTCGCGGTGCAGTGGGTCGCGCTCGGCACCCTGCCGGAGGTGGCGCGCTCACCGACCCCGCTCGCCGACGCCGCGCGCCTCTTCCTCGGGCCGTGGGGCGTCTGGCTGCTCACGGTCGGGGCGCTCCTCTCGATCCTGGGCACCAACGGCAACACCGTGCTCGCCGGCCCGCGCTACCTCTACGCTCTCGCGCGGGACGGCTTCGGGCCGCCGGCGCTCGCGCGCTCGCTGGCGCGCATCCACCCCCGCTTCCACACCCCCACCCGCGCGATCCTCCTTCAGACCGGGGTCGCGCTCCCCTTAGCGCTCTCCGGATCGTTCGAAGGGCTCGCCGCGCTCTCGATCGTCGCCCGGCTCACCACCTACGTCGGCACGGCGGCCGCGGTGCCGGTGCTGCGCCGGAAGCTCCCGGCGCCGCCGGGCGGCGTCCGTCTCCCGGGCGGGCCGCTGGTGCCGCTCGCGGCGATCGCGGTGTCGCTGGCGCTCGCCGCGAGCGCGACGCGGGCCAGCCTGTTCGCCGCCGCCATCGCACTGGCGGTCGGGCTCCTCGTCGAGCGGGTCAGCCCGGAGGCACGCTCTTCGCATCGCCGCCGGTGAGTCCGACGCCTCCGATCCTTCCATCCGAGCACCCCGCTCCCGATCTCCCCCGGAAAGAGACGCAGAGCCGACCCATGACGACCGCCCCGACCTCCGAGCTTTCGACCCGGCCGACGGAGCTCCTCGACGAGCTCCGCGTCACCAACGCCCACCTCGAGCTGATCCGCCGCCTGGCGATGGCCGCCAACGAGGTCTACACCTCCCGCCGCGTCTACCACGACGCGGTCGACCGCGTCTGCGCCCTGACCGGCTGGCCGGTCGGCCACGTCTATCGGCGCGATCAGGAGACCGGCGAGCTCGTCGACTCCGACGTCTGGCACTGCGAGGACGTCGACGCCTTCCAGCCGCTCCTCCAGGCCACCGACCGCGAGCACTTCGCGCCGATGAACGGCCTGCCCGGCCAGGTGGTCGCGGCCGGCGAGCCGCGCTGGATCCGCGACGTGAGCCGTGACCCGACCTTCACCCGCGCGGCCGACGCCGCCCGGTGCGGCGTCCAGGGTGCCCTCGCCTTCCCGGTCCTGGTCGGCGACGAGACGACCGGCGTGCTCGAGTTCTTCTCCCGCGAGCCGGCCGAGCCCGACGAGCGCTTCCTCGATCTGATGGGCGACGTCGGCGCGATCCTCGGGCGGGTGGTCGAGCGCGAGCTGTGGGAGTCGGAGCTGCGCCAGCGCGAGACCCAGCTCGCGACCGCGGAGAAGCTCGCCCGCCTCGGGAGCTGGCGCTGGGACCCGAAGACCGACCGGATCGCCTGGTCCGAGCAGCTCTACCGGATCTACGGCGTCGACCGGGGCGCGCCGATCGATTTCGCGACCTACCTCTCGTTCCACCACCCGGAGGACCGGGATCGCGTAGAGAGCACCATCGCCCGCGCCCGCGAGACCGGTACCCCGTTCTCGATCGAGCACCGCATCGTGCGCCCGGACGGCGAGGTGCGGATCGTCCACGGGCTCGGCCAGGTCGAGCTCGACGACGACGGCGAGCTGGTGCAGATGGCCGGCACCGCGCAGGACGTGACCGACCGCAAGGAGGCCGAGGAGCGCGAGCGTGAGCTGCTGCGCGACCACGTGCGCGAGCAGCTCGCCCGCGCCCGGGCCGAGGCCGAGGCCGAGGAGCTCGCCCGGCTCAGCAGCGAGCTCCAGCGCTCGAACGCCGAGCTCGACCAGTTCGCCTACGTCGCCTCGCACGATCTGAAGGCGCCGCTCCGGGGCATCTCGAATCTCGCCCAGTGGATCCACGAGGATCTGGAGGATCGTCTCACCGACGAAACGCGCGAGTATCTCGACCTGCTCTCCGGGCGGGTGCACCGGATGGAGGCGCTGATCGACGGTCTGCTGTCGTACTCGCGCGCCGGCCGGATGCGCGAGGAGCCGGCGCGGGTCGAGGTCGGCCAACTCGTGCGGGAGGTGACCGACCTGATCGATCCGCCGGAGGACACGGAGCTGGTGATCGACGACTCGATGCCGACGCTCGAGACCGAGAAGCTCCCGCTCCAGCAGGTCTTCCACAACCTGATCGCCAACGCGGTCAAGTACGGTCCCGAGGAGGGGCTTCGCGTGGAGGTGAGCGCCGAGGAGGAGAACGGCTTCTGGCGCTTTTCCGTGAGAGATAATGGACCGGGGATCTCCCCCCGCTACCAGGAGCGGATCTGGGTTATGTTCCAGACGCTCCAGCCGCGCGACGAGGTCGAGGGCACCGGCATCGGCCTCGCGCTGGTCAAGGAGTACGTCCGCACCATGGGCGGCCGCGTCGGCGTCCAGTCGGAGCCCGGGGTGGGGTCGACCTTCTGGTTCACCCTGCCGACGGCGGGTGACTGATCGTTCT
>CAZLLV010000521.1:0-16511 GCA_964560325.1 uncultured Thermoanaerobaculia bacterium
AGCTCGCCGTAGAACATCGAGACGAAGCGACTGGTGAGCGTCGACTCGTGGATGATGTGGTTCAGCCGCTCGACGGTGCGCACGATCTTGAAATCGCGGCCGAGCCCCATCCGCAGACCCATGTAGATGTCGCGCGTCTGAAGCGCGGCCGGCAAGCCGTGGCCGGAGACGTCGGCCACCGCCAGGCCGAGGATCTTGTCCGACAGCGGCACGAAGTCGTAGAAGTCGCCGCCCACGCTCTCCATCGAGTCGTTGCGGCCGTCGATGTCGAACCTGCCGAAGACCGGCGGGCGCTTGGGCAGGATCGACGCCTGGATCTTGCGTGCCTCGCGGAAGATCCCCTGGAGCCGCTCCTCGCGGATCTTCTGGTTCAGGCTGTGGCGCAGGATTCCGAGCGAGAAGAGCACGTCGTCCCGGTGGTGCCCCGGCGCGACGTTGAAGGCGAGGATGTAGTCGTCCCCCACCTCGATCGCCGCGAACTGCTCGACCCCGAGCTGCCGCTCGAGCTCGCGGTCGAAGCGCGGATCGCTGTCGTCCATGTAGACGACGCCCGAGTCGAGCAGCTCCTGCACCGGCTCGTAGCTCACCGGCACCCGCAGCCCCTCCTGCTCCGCCGCCTGGCCGTGATTGTCGCCGAAGACCTTCTCGAGCACGAAGTACTTGCCCTGCCGCCGGTACTGGCGGCCCGCGTAGAGGCCGAGCTCGTCGTGGAACTGCTCGATGATGAGCGAGACCGCGGTGTGGATGGTGCTCGCGGTGTCGTCGGTCCGGTCGATGGCCTCGACGGCCTGCTCGACCTTCTTCATCAGGTCTCTGTAATTGACTGGAGGCGTTTCCACCGTCATCGAATCGATCCCTTTGCCAGAATCTCGGCTCTCGCTCCGGTCGGTCGACCGCAGACGGTCAGCCGTTGTCGATCAGCGCCCGGAGGATGCGGTCCTGGCCCTCGCGCGCCTGCCAGGCGCTCGACGTGGAGTTGCCGAGGATCGAGAAGGCGTAGAGCCGCCCCGAGCGCCCCTTGGCGTAACCCGAGAGCGTCGAGACCCCCGAGAGCGTGCCGGTCTTCGCGAACACGTTCTGCCGGTACGGCTCGGCCGCCAGCCGCCGCTCCCACGACAGGCCTTCCTCCCCCGAATACGGCAGGGTCTGCAGGAACGCCCTCCCCCACGGGTGATAGTACATGTGACGCAGGAGCGTCACGAGCTGGCGCGGTGTGAAGCGGTTGTTGCGTGACATGCCGGAGCCGTCGGCCATCCGGTAGCTGCCGCGCTCGATCCCCACCTCCGACTCCAGGAACTGCGCCACCGCCTCGACCCCCTGCTCCCACGTACCGCCACCGCAGCGCTCGGCGCCGAGCGTCTTGAGCACGCTCTCGGCGTAGAAGTTCTGGCTCCGCTTGTTGACCACGTCGAGCGCGGTCAGCAGGTTCGTGCGGTGAACCGTCACCCGCTCCCAGGCCCCCACCGGTACGCGGTCGACCGGCCGCGGCCGTCCGGCCACCCGGATTCCTTCCTCGGCCAGCGCGTCGAGCAGCGCCGCGCCGAAGTAAGCCACCGGGTCGGGGACAGTGACCCAGGCGTCGAGCGGCCGGGCGCCGCTCCAGACGTAGCCTCGAACCTCGATCGCCTCCGCGTCCGGCCTTCGCGTCACCACCACCTGGTGCTGACGGCTCGACGAACCGATGCGGGTCAGGTTCGTGACCGGGTAGCGGCCGAGGGGCGGCAGCACGTCGACCCGCGCGCGGCCGCCGCCGGTCGGCGAAACCCGCACCCAGACGCAGTTGTCGTTGAACGACAGCGCCGCCACCGGCGCCTCGTACCAGCGCGCGAGCTGGTCGCGCGGCCAGTCCGGGTGAACGCGCCGATCGTCGAAGAAGCCGTGGGCGAGGTAGACGTCCCCGTCGATCCGCGAGATGCCGCGCTCGCGCAGCGCCGCCGCCCAGCCCCGAAAGGTCGAGTACGGATCGAGGGTGAAGCGCTCCGAAATGGTCGGATCGCCGCCGCCGACCACGGCCAGATCGCCGCGCAGGACCTCACCCTCGACCGGACCGCGGGCGAGCACCGGCGTCTCGAAAGCGTAGCCGGGGCCGAGGTAGTGGAGGGCCGCGGCGCTGGTGAAGAGCTTGGTGTTCGAGGCGACGATACGGAGCTCGTCGGCGGCGTAGGCGTAGACCGGCTCGCCGCTCGCCAGCTCCTCCACCAGCACGCCGATCTGGGGCGTCGAGCGACGCGCCTGCCGGACCGCTTCGTTGACCGCACGGTTGAGGGCGGTCTCGGCGCCCGGATCGCGCTCGACGGCCGCGGTCCGCACGAAGGCACCCACGCGGTCGGGAAGGGGCGACGACACGGGCGGATCGGCGAGACGCGCCGGCGCCACCGCGAGGAGCAGGGCGGCGAGGAGGACGAGCGCGAACGCTCGGAGCTGGGGGTCGGGGCGGGGCGGGAGACTTCGTCGGGGCACGCGAGGCCGCTCTTCGGTTCGGGTCCGTTTTACCCCCAAACGCCCGAGAGATCAAGGAAATTCGGCTAGACGGCCGGGCCGCCCCGGTAGGATCGAGGCGTGCCCGCGCTCCCCCGCTCCATCCCCCTGCTCCCCCTCGCGCTCGCCGGCTGGCTCGCCGTCGCCGGGGGCGGATGCGTCTCGATGCAACCGGTCGAGACGGCACGCGCGGCGCTTCCCGAGGCCCACCTCGTCGGCACGGCGGTGGGCGAGGTCTACGTCGAGGTGGCCGGCGCCGCCGGCGCTCCGCCGCTGGTACTGATCCACGGCTTCGGCGGCTCGCTCTACACCTGGCGCGCGGTGGCGCCGGCGCTCGCCGAGGCCGGTTACCGGGTGATCGCCCTCGACCTGCCCGGCTTCGGCTACAGCGTGCGTCCCTACGACCGGGCGGCGTACACGCCGTCGGGGCAGGCGAAGACCGTGGCGCGCGTGCTGCGCGAGCTGGGCGTCGACGAGGAAGCGCCGGCCCACCTGGTCGGCCACTCGTTCGGCGGCGGCGTGGCGCTCGAGCTCGCTCGAGCCCGGCCCGACCTCGTCCGTTCCCTCGTCCTGGTCGACTCGACGCTGCCCACCTTCAGCCGCGCCCCGAACGCCGACTGGCCGCTCTACCGCCCCTTCACCTACCTCCTCGCCCGCACCCTCGGCCTGCGCCGCGTCTTCGTCCGCGCCGCCCTCGAGAAGGCGTACCACGACGACTCCCTCGTCACCCCCGCCCTGGTCGACGCCTACCGCAGTCGCCTCCTCCTCCGCGGACCCGCGAGCCTCTACCGGGCGCTCACCTCGGTGATCCCGCGAGAGCGCCTCGACGTCGACCTGCGCGAGATCGAGCCGCGGACGCTCGTCGTCTGGGGCGAAGAGGACGCTCTGATCCCGGTCCGGGCGGGAAGGAAGGCGGCCGAGCGCATCCCCGAGGCCGAGCTCGCGGTCCTGCCCGAGTGCGGCCACCTGCCGATGGAAGAGTGCCCCGCCGCCTTCCTCGCCGCCGTCCTCCCGTTCCTCGACGGCCCCTGAGCGACCCGATCCGCCGAGCTCTCCCGAGGTGCCACCCACTTCGGGACAACCAGCGACTCCCGAGGTGCCAACCACTTCGGAAGGGAGGCTTTTACAGCAGCATCCCGGCGATCGTCGCGGTCCACTTCCGAGGTGCCAGCCACTTCGGGTGGGAGCAGCTCCTACAGCAGCATCCCGGCGATGGTCGCGGTCTGGAAGCAGGCGAGCGATCCGGCGACCATGGCCCGGAGGCCGAGGCGGGCGAGGTCGGGCTTGCGGGACGGGGCCATGCCGCCGATGCCGCCGATCTGGATCGCGATCGAGGAGAAGTTGGCGAAGCCGCAGAGCGCGTAGGTGGCGATCGCCTCCGAGCGCGCCGACAGCTCGCCGGCCGCGACCATCTCCTCCAGCCGGACATAGCCGACGAACTCGTTGAGCACCGTCTTGATGCCGAGCAGCGCTCCAACCTCGTCCGCCTCCTCCCACGGCACGCCCATCAGCCAGGCGAGCGGCCGGCAGAGCCAGCCGAGGATCAGCTCGAGCGACAGCGCCTCGTAGCCGAAGAGACCGCCGAGCCAGCCGAGGAAGGCGTTGACCACCGCGATCAGCGCCACGAAGGCGAGCAGCATCGCGCCCACCGTGAGCGCCAGCTTGAGCCCCGCGCTCGCCCCCTCGGCCGCGGCGTCGATGGTGTTGACGTACGGCGTCTCCACCTCGATCTTCACCTCGCCGGCGGTGGCGCTCTCCTCGGTCTCGGGCACCATCATCTTCGCCATCACGAGCGCCGCCGGGGCGGACATGACCGAGGCCGCGATTAGGTGCCCCGCCTCCACCCCCATGCCGACGTACGCCGCCAGCACACCGCCCGCGATGGTCGCGAAGCCGCCGGTCATCACGGCCATCAGCTCCGAGCGCGTCATCGCCTCGATGTACGGCCGGATCAGCAGCGGCGCCTCCGTCTGGCCGACGAAGATGTTGCCCGAGGCCGACAGCGACTCGGCGCCCGAGGTCCTCATCAGCCGCATCATCACCCAGGCGAACCCCTTGATGACCCACTGGATGATGCCGACGTGGTAGAGGATCGCGATGAAGCTCGAGAAGAAGATGATCGTCGGCAGGACCTTGAAGGCGAAGTAGTGCTCCTGGAAGCCCTCGCCGAAGATGAAGCGGGAGCCGGCGTCGGCGAAGTCGAGGAAGGTGGTGACCGCCGCGCTCACCTGGAGGAAGAGGAACTCCCCGACCGGGGTCTTCAGGATCAGCACCGCGAAGAGGATCTGGAGAGCGGTGCCGACGATCACCGTGCGCCAGGAGATGGCGGAGCGGTTGGTCGACATCGCCCAGGCGGCGAAGAGCATCACCGCCATGCCGAGGATGGGCACGGCGATCACGGGGCGGCTCCGCCGTGCCCGCGCCTCCCGGCCGTGCCGGCGCGCCGGGGTTGTGCAGGGGTCATGTCGCAGCGGAGCGTAGCGGAAGCTCGGGTACCCGGCAACCTGCCGCGGACCGGGCTACAATGACGCCGCGTTTCCGGAAGACCGACAGCGAGGTGACGATGAGCGAACCCGCGACAGCTCCATCCCCGGCCTCTCGCTCCGGCCGGCCCGTCCGGCGCGGCCCCTACCCGGAGCTCACCTGGCAGGCGATCTTCGTCGGCTACGGCGTCGGCGCCCTGATCGCGATCTCGATCGGCTACCTGGCGCTCAAGCTCGGCTTCTCGATCGAGGGCTCGGAGCTCGCCGCGATCCTCGGCTTCGGCGTTCTGCGCGGCGTCATGCGGCGCAACTCGATCATCGAGAACAACATCGTCCAGACGCTCGCCTCGGGCGTCAACGGCGCTTCGCCCGGCCTCATGTTCTCGGTGCCGGCGATCTTCATCCTCGGCTACGGCGACCAGCTCAGCCGGCCGCTCGTCGTCCTCGGCGCGATCGCCGGCGGCGTGCTCGGCATCGCCTTCATCATCCCGCTCAGAAAGCAGATGATCGACTTCGACCGCCTCGCCTACCCGGGCGGCATCGCGACCGCGGCGGTGCTCAAGGCGCCTGGGGCGGGCATCCGCAAGGCGTGGCTCCTGGTCGGCGCGGCGGCGGTGAGCGCGCTGCTGCACTGGCTGAGCCTCTCCTCCGGCTTCGAGAACTGGAACCTCGGCGCCCAGCTCGGCATGCCGGAGTACATGAACGGCATCTGGTACCTCTCGCTCCTGACGGTCGGCGTCGCCTTCCTGGCGGGGCGCGGCGGCTTCTTCTTCATCGTCGGCGGCTTCGTCTGCTACTGGGTGCTGGCACCCATCCTCGCCGGCACCGGCGCCCTGCCGACGCCGGAGGAGCTGGCCGGCACCGGCGTCGCCGACTGGCTGCGGGTGACTCTCTTCCGGCCGGTCGGTATCGGGATGCTGATCGGCGGCGCGCTGACCGGCATCGTCCTCGCCCTGCCGCTCGTCGCGAGCGCCGTGCGCAGCATGCAGGCGGCGGCGAAAACGAAGAGCGTCGTCTCGCGCGACGAGATGCCGATCCAACTCCTCTACTTCGGCATCGCCGGCGCAGTCGGCCTGCTCGCCGCCATCGCCTTCCTCTCGGTCGACGAGATGACCCTCGGCCGCGCTCTCCTGATGGCGATCGGCGGCACGCTCTGGATCTGGGTCGCCGGCGTGGTGCTCGCCGAGTGCATCGGTCGCACCAACTGGTCGCCGCTCTCCGGCATGACGTTGATCGGCATCACGATCCTGCTGTTCGCGGCGAGCGGCATGTCCGACCGGGCGACGATCGTGGCGGCGATCACGGTCGGCGCCGCGATGTGCGTGGCGATGGCGCAGGCGACCGACCTGATGCTCGACCTCAAGACCGGGCACCTGGTGGGGGCGACCCCGAAGAAGCAACAGATCGCGCAGTTCCTCGGCACCTGGCTCGGGCCGGTGCTGGTGATCGTGGTGGTCGTGGTGCTGCACCAGGCGTACGGCCTCGGCGGCGAGGAGATCCCGGCGCCCCAGGGGCAGGCGCTCGCGACCGTGATCGAGGGCGTGCAGGGGGGCGACATTCCGGTCGAGAAGTACGCCGCCGGCGCCGGGCTCGGCGCTCTCCTGTCGTTCTCCGGCATCGGCGGGCTCGGCGTGCTGGTCGGCCTCGGCTTCTACCTGCCGTTCAACATCGTGCTCACCTACACCCTCGGAACGCTCCTCCGGCTCGGCTCGGACCGGTTCCTCGGGATCGAGTGGAGCGAGAGCACCGGCGTACCGATCGCGGCCGGCCTGATCGTGGGCGAGGCATTGGTCGGCGTCGGCTTCTCGATCTTCATCGTCGTCGCAGGAGGTGGCTGATGCGGGCGCTCGGATACCTGCTGATCGTGGTCGGCTTCCTGGCCGGCGCCTACCTGGCGGTCCGCGAGCCGTCGGGGCTCGCCCTCGGCCCGTTCCTCGGCGCTCTCGCGGTCGGGGCGGTGGGGATCGTCCTGGTCCGACTCGCCCTGCGCCGGGCCGCCACTCACGGCGGGCGTCTGAGCGCCGACCTCGAGAGCCTCGAGGCGAGCCTCGGGCGAATCGTCGAGAACGTCCGCGTCCTCGACCGCGACAAGGACGCGATCGACGTCTACGACCTGCGCCACCGGATCGACGAGCGCTTCCCCGGCGACCTCGCCCGCTTCGTCGAGGCGCGCCAGAGCCTGATCCACCGCTACGGGCTCCAGCCGTACGCCGACGTGATGAACCCGTTCTCGGCCGGCGAGCGCTACCTGAACCGGGTCTGGTCGACCTCGACCGACGGCTATATCGACGAGGCGCACGAGTACCTGGGGCGCAGCCACGAGCAGTTCGAGGACGCGCTCGCGGTGGTGCAGCGGCTGCGGGCGGGCACCGGAGGCGCCGCTGCGCCGATCGACCCGAGCGAGCCGAGCGACCCGAGCGAGCCGAGCGATCCCGGCGAGCCGTCCACGAACGTCCGCCGCCCCGGGCTCGAAACCCCCGAGAGCATCTGACCGAGGAGTCCGCCGTGCCCGCGAAGAGCGTCCTGTTCGTCTGCCTGGGAAACATCTGCCGCTCGCCGGCGGCCGAGGGGATCCTCCGCTCCTGCCTCGCCGAGCGTGGGCTCGAGGACGCGGTGGAGGTCGACTCGGCCGGCACCCTGGACGAGCACACCGGCGATCGCGCCGACCCGCGCATGCGCGAAGCGGCCTCCGCTCGCGGCTACGAGCTCCTCTCCCGCGCCCGGCAGGTCACGGTCGAGGACTTCGAGCGCTTCGACCTGATCGTCGCCATGGACCGCTCGAACCGCGACGACCTCGAGCGGCTCGCCCCGGATGGAGCGTTCCGGAAGGTGAAGCTCCTCTCCGAGTTCCTCCCCGGCGGCTCCCCGCAGGACGTGCCCGACCCGTACTGGAGCGGCGCGCGCGGCTTCGAAAACGTCCTCGACCTGCTCGAAGACGCCTGTCCGGTGATCCTCGACGAGCTTCTGGACCAGGTCGGCGACGGGGGATGACGCGGCCACCCACCCGTTGACCTCCATGGACTCCGCGCTCCGGCAGGCGATCGAGCGGGCCGTCGCCGATGCCACCGGCCGGGAGGTACGGGTCGTCGGGGAGCGGCCGGTGGAGGGCGGGTGCATCCACGATGCGCGGCTCCTCGAGCTCGAAGGCCCGGTCGAAGGTGGCACGCGGCTGTTCCTGAAGTCGAACCGTAGCGCTCCGGCCGACCTGTTTCCGCGGGAGGCCGACGGGCTGCGGGCCTTGGCAGCGCCCGCGGTGATCCGGGTACCGGCCGATCCGGTCGCCGGGGAAACCGAGGACGGCACTCGCTTCCTGGTGATGGAGGCGATCGAGACGGGCGGCCCTCCTTCCGATGGATCGCGCTTCTTCGAGAGCTTCGGCCGCCGCTTCGCCCGCCTCCACCGCGAGACGGTGCAGGACGAGGATCGTCCGTTCGGCTTCGACCACGGCAACTACCTCGGCTCGACGCCGCAGCCGAACCCGCGCACCGCCACCTGGGTCGACTTCTTCCGCGAGCACCGGCTCGGCCACCAGCTCCGGCTCGCCCGCTCGAACCACCGCTCCGACCCCGAGCTCGACCGCCTCGGCGACCGGCTCCTCGACCGCCTGGAGGAGTGGATCGACATGCCGGACGAGCCGGCCTGCCTACTCCACGGCGACCTCTGGAGCGGCAATTTCCTCGCCGACGCCGCCGGCGAGCCGGTCCTCGTCGACCCGGCCGCCTACCACGGCCACCGCGAGGCCGACCTCGCGATGACAGAGCTCTTCGGCGGCTTCGACCGCGCCTTCTACGCCGCCTACGAGGAGGAGTGGCCGCTCCTCCCGGGCAGCCGCCAGCGGCGCGAGATCTACCAGCTCTACCACCTCCTGAACCACCTGAACCTCTTCGGCCGCGGCTACCGCGGCCAGTGCCTCGCCATCCTGCGCCGTTTCGCCGGCTGACCCGCATCCATGCTTCGCTATTTGGCGAAGTTTTGGCGTCGCGCATAGGATCTCTGCGCTTCCCTGATTTCCTGCCGTCTCTTCACCCCGATCCGGGCCGGGTTCGGTTCCGGACCCCGCCGGTCGTCATTCCCCTCCGGGCATGGAGCCCGGGGCGCGGAGCTGGATGGAAACGGAGGATTTCGCTTTGCGTTCGAGACGTTCGACCTCTCTCGTCTTCGCCGCCGTGCTGCTGACGGCGACCGCCACCGCGCTGGTGACCGGGACCCTGCTGGCGGACGACCCGCCGTCGGGCCCGGCCTACGAGCCCGACCTGCCCTCTCCCACCCTGTCGGGCGAGGTGCCGCGGGTCGTCCCCCACTTCCCGATCTGGTACAGCGGGGTGCAGCAGCGGCCGTTCTTCGACACCTTCGCCTGGCAGAACTTCATCGCCCTCGCCTGGCCGGCCGACTCGGGCTCGCACGGCGTGCCCTATCGGCCGGACGACCCGTCGGTCTTCGCCGACTACTCGGGCGGTCGGGTGCCGGTCTGGATGACCTGGAAGCAGAGCTTCGATCTCTTCCCCGGCCCCGGAAAGACGCCGGTCGCGTGGGACGCGCCGAACGGCGCCCCCGACGTCTGCCGCAACCTCGACCCCGGAGCCGGCGAGCACATGTTCGTGCGGGTCAACAAGTTCGACACGGTGGCCGACGAGGTCGACCAGGCGTTCGGCGGCCCGCTGCCCGACCAGACCGGCCTCTTCACGCGCTACGAGGTGCGGGTCAACCGCGCCGAGTACGACTTCATCCGCGAGAACGGCTACTACGACAAGGCGAACTGGCCGACCGGCAGCTCGATCTACCTGCCGGCCTCGAACGAGGAGGCGATCGGCTCGATCGAGGTGAAGGCGGCGTGGCGCGACCTGGCGAAGGTGCCGGAGGAGTTCCACCACCGGTTCTTCACCACCAACGCGATCGTGGTCGATCCGACCACCTGCACCGGCCCGGACGTGGCGGGCGAGCCGACCGACTGCGACTGCTCACCCGCCAAGGTCGGCCTGGTCGGCCTCCACATCGCCCACAAGACCGAGGACTTCCCGCAGTGGGTCTGGGCGACGTTCGAGCAGGCGGACAACGTGGGCGACGACGCGGTCACCCCGACGCCGCTCGACATGATCCCCTCGTACTACGACCCCGAGGCCTACCGGAAGTACCCGGGTGAGGTGCCGCGGGTGAACCCGGCGGCGCACCCCGGCTCGTCGCGCGTGCCGGCGGAGGGCGACTACGACCCGACGCCCATCAACGTCGTGCGCCTGGCGCAGATCCCGACCACGCCGCAGACCACGAGCGGCACGGACGTCTCGACGATCGCGCTCAACGCCGAGTACCGCGAAGGGGTCCTGGCCGACTCGGTCTGGCAGTACTACTTCCTGGTCGGCAGCCAGTGGTCGACGCTGCCGTCGGCGCCTTACCTGACGCCCCAGCCCTACATCTCGCCGCCCGACTTCGGCTGCGAGGACGGCGCGGCGGCGGCGGTGGGCGGCATCCCGTTCCCGCAGTGCCTGCTGTCGAACACCACGATGGAGACCTACCACCAGTACGACAGTTGCCAGAACTGCCATCAGGGGGCGCAGCGCGCGGGCGCGGACTTCAGCTGGATCCTCGCCAACCGAGCCTCGACCGGCGCCACCGCGACCACCGACGGCTCCGGAGACACCCCGTGAGCGCTCCCCACCCGAACCCACTCGAGAGCACAGGAGACACGATGATGAGATCGAACCAACGCCGCCTCCGCGGCCGGAACCAACGCTTCGCGACCGCTTTCCCCTTCCTCTTCGCCCTCCTCCTCGTCCTCGGCACCGCCGGGTGCACCCCGGCCGTCGAGGACGAGGAGATGGTCGCCGCACCCGACGCCGAGACCGAGGGCGACCTCGGCGCCGACATGACCGAGGACGCCTCCGAGCTCGCCTACGCCAACACCGTCAGCGGTCCGCCGCCGGGCTGGAGCGGCCCGGTGTTCGAGCTCTCCGACGCGTACCCGACCGCCGACCCGGGCGCCTGCCCGGAGTCGACCTGCGGCTGGCTGGCGGTCGACGTCGATTTCGATTCGACCGACCCGCAGCGCTGGAACGGCGCCTGGGCCGAGTACCTGAACGCCATCCTCGCCTACGTGAAGGAGGGCCAGGACCTCTCGCCCGAGGGCTGGAACGCGCAGGTGGCGGGCGAGACCCGCTGGTTCCACGTGCCGTGGATGGCCTACGACCCGAAGGTCGGGCGGGAGTTCGTGCACGGCTTCACCAACGAGCGCACCGCCTACCTCTCCGACTTCGAGGGGGGCGACATGGGCGGCGGGGGCGAGAACGCCGACTTCGGCCTCCACGCGCTGCCGATGACGGGCGGCGGCACGACCGAGCAGGGCTTCGAGAGCTGGGCGGTCGGCTTCTACAACCCGTGGGGCGGCTACGCCATCGGCCGGAGCTGGGGCACGGACGGCCTGCCGCAGATGACCGGCGACCCGCAGCTCCCCGCCGGACTGCCCTTCCCCGAGGGCACGGTGGTGGCGAAGATCCTCTTCACGACCGCGACCCCGGAGATCGTCCCGTACCTCGACGGCTCGCCCGAGTGGCAGGCCGACCGGCACGTGACGGTCGGCGGCTGCGAGCGCGCCGTGCAGCCGGTCTACCTGGTGCAGATGGACGTCGCGGTGGTCGACGAGCGGGCGCCGACCCGCTGGGTCTACGGTACCTTCGGCTACAACGGCACGATCGACAGCCCGGACGTGTGGGAGCGGATGTCGCCGCTCGGCCTCCAGTGGGGCAACGACCACATGAGCTGGCCGGCGGTCGAGCGCGACGCGTCGGAGCCGATCCACCAGTCCGTGCTCGCGCCGATCGACATCTACGAGCACTACGGCTGCAACGAGCGGCTCGCCGGCCCGGTCGACAACAAGATGTCGGCCTGCATGGCCTGCCACGGCGGCGGCTACGTCGCACAGCCGGTCGGGTCGATCTCCACGATGGGCGACAACGTCCCGCCGATCTTCGGCTTCGACGGGCTGTGCGAGACGGTGAGCGAGGCGAACGCGAACTACTTCGCGAACGTCACCTACCCGGAGCCGTACACCGGCGGCGAGTACCCGGACACCTTCTCGACCGACACGTCGCTCCAGATGCAGGTCGCGTACATGCAGTACGGGATCTACCACACGAACGGCGAGCCGGACGCCTGCAAGCCGTCGAGCTGACGGCGCGCAGCTCTTTCCGCGGCGGCTCGGGGCGCGCGCCCGGGCCGCCGTTTCGTTTCGGGACCGGCGCGGCGTTTGCACTTCGGACCGACCATGCTCTGCATCGTCCACGGGTACGGTCTGAACGAATCGGGAAGCAACCTCTGGACGCGCGAGGTGGTGCGCGCGCTGGTCCGGAACGGCGAGACGGTCCACCTCGTCTGCCGGGTGAGCGATCCGCAGAATTTCGACTTCGTCGCCGAGGCGTACGCCTACGACGCCGACGGCGAGCCGACGCTCCTGCTCGACCGCGAGCTCGAGGCCTACTCCGGCCGCTGCGTGCTCCACCGCCCGCACGCCGACGTGGTGCCGACCTACGTGCGTCCGCGCCTCACGCAGGGACCGGCGAAGTGCATCCTCGACCTCGACGACGAGCCGATCCGCGCCTACCTCGACCACCAGGAGGCGGCGCTCCGCACGATCGTCGAGCGCCACGACGTGCGTGCCGTCCACGTCAACCACCTGGTGCTGATGTCCGAGGCGGTGCGGCGGATCCACGCCTCGGACGGCCTGCCGTTCGTCCTCATGCCGCACGGCAGCGCCCTCGAGTACGTGGTGAAGAAGGACGCCCGCATGCGCGAGATCGCACGCGGCGTGCTGGAGGCGACCGGGAGCGTGGTCACCCTGTCGGACGAGCTGGCGGAGCGGATCCTGACGGTCTTCCCCGACCTCGACGGCCTGGAGGAGAAGATGATCCGCGTGCCCCCCGGCGTCGACGTGAGCCGCTTCCGGCTCCTGCCACGCGAGCGGCGCGGCGAGAGCCTGGAGGAGCTGCGCCGCGGGCTCGCGGGGCGCGAGCGCGGCCGGACGGAGGAGCAGACCGCGCTCTTTCGCGAGTCGCTGCGCGACGACCTCGGCCGGGAGGAGGCCGAGGAGCTCTTCCGCACCGCCTCCGATCATTCCGAGCGGGCGCCGGAGGCGGCGCTCGAGGCGGCGCTCGACCGGATCGATCCCGAGCGCGACGAGATCGTCGCCTTCGTCGGCCGCTTCCTCGGCCACAAGGGGGTGGCCGACCTGGTGGCGGCGCTGCCCGCGATCCTCGCGGAGCGGCCGCATGCGCGCCTGGTGCTCGCCGGCGGCGGGCCGCTGCGCGAGGTGATGGAGGCGCTGCTGGTCGCCCTCGCGCACGGCCACCGGCGCCTGGTCCGGAACCTCCTCGCCTGGGGCGACGATTTCGAAGGACAGCAGTCGCGGCCGATGGCGCGGGTCGAGCTCTACCTCGACGACCTGGAGCAGCGGGGGGAGCTCGACGCCTGGTTCGAAGCCGCGGAGCGGCACGTCAACGTCGACCGGGTGCTCTTCACCGGCTTTCTCGAGCACGACCTCCTGCAATATCTACTGCCCTGTTGTGACGTCGGGGTCTTCCCGTCTCACGTGCCGGAGGCCGGCCCGCTGGTCGCGGTCGAGGCGATGGCGTCCGGCTGCTTCCCCGCCGGAACCTACCAGGCGGGCATGGCTTCGATCCTCGACGCGGCGCGCGACTCCGGGCTGCCCGAAGAGGCGGTCGAGCTCGCCCGGATCTCCCCGCGCGAGGCACACTCGGTGGCCGACATCGCGCGCAAGGTGCCGCGCCTGCTGGCCGTGGCGCCGCGCCACCGGGAAGCGCTGCGGCGGGTCGCCGAAGAGCGCTTCGACTGGCGCAGCGTCGCCGCCGCGATCGCCTCGAATCTGCGTGCGGCGGCTACTCAGCCTGCTTGACGGAGAGGCCCACCGACACGGGCACGGGCCTTGCAGCCTACCCCCTCCAGAGCGGGACCGAACCCCGGAACCGAATGCAGTCGATGCCCTGGAGGATTGTGATGACTCTCGAGAAGATCACCCGCACCAGCACCGCCCTCGCGGCCGTCGCCGTCCTGGCGGCCACTCTGGGGCTCGCCGCCCCCGCCGACGCCCAGAACCCCTGGCCCAAGCCGCAGAGCTACGACGTCGAGATCGCCCCGGTCGGCGAGTCCGGGGTGACCGGGATCGCCCACCTGGTGCTGCGCGGCGACCGGCTGACCGTCCTGATCCGGGCCTACGGCCTCGACCCGATCGCGGAGCACCCGGTGATCATCCACGGCTTCCCCGGCGGCCGCAGCTCGGTCTGCCCCGACGCCGCGCCAGCCGTACAGGAAGAGTCGCGCCGCTTCGCCGCCGACGACGCCCGCAGCCTCTTCGGCAACGGCCTGATCGGCCTCCAGCCCTCGCCCGCGGCCGACCTCTCCGGCGTCGTCGCCTTCGAGCACGGTTACGACGTGGAGGCGGCCGCCGTCGCCCCGCTCAGCCGCCGCACGCTCGTCGTCTACACCGGCGCGGGTGTGCCGATCGCCTGCGGCGAGATCCGCGGCGAGCCGAGCACCTGAGCCCGATCCCCTCCCGGCCTCCCCCGCGCGGTGCGGCCGGGTCGCTCGTGAATCGACGCGTGTAGCAATCCAGAAACAACCGGCGCCCGTAAAGAAGGGGCGAGTGGACTCGTCGCCCCGAAGCCGCGAGGTGGAACGGGCGATCAAACCGAGGGCGGAGGCCCGGGCAGCTCGATCTCCCCCGGTCCTCCGCCCCGCATTTTTTCGACCGCTCGCTCCCCTCCTCCTACTCCGATTCCGGCAGCTCCAGCTCGATCGGCTCGGGCGCCAGGACCGGGCCGAGGCCGGCCGCGGTCAGCTCGGCGTTGAGCCCGGGCAGATCCTCCGACAGGAAGCGGCCGACCGCCGCCAGCGCCTCCCCCACCTCGCTTCGTAGCTCCGCCAGGTGCTCCGCCTGCGCCGCCGTCGGCGCGCGGAAGGCACCGTCGATCGACCCGACCAGCCCCGTGACGTGCCGCTCGAGCGGCGGCGACTGGCTCCAGAACGGTTCGTCCTCCTGACCGCCGAGGCGGATCGCCAGCTTCCGCATCGCCTCCTCGCTCTCCTTCCACGCCGCCTCGACCCCCGGGGGCACCTCCCGCTCCAGCCGCTCCAGGTGCTGCCGCCGCATGGCGAGCTCCGCCGCCACCACGTCGAGCGCCCGCAGCGACCGGTTGACCGCCGAACGCATCGCGACCAGCTCCCGCGCCGCCGCGTGCTGTGCCCGGAGCGCCTCCTCGGTGGCGCCGACCAGCGGATCGACCCGTACCTCGACCGGCGTCTCCCACGAGCGGCCGTCGAGGGTCAGCCGCACGGTGTAGGTCCCGGGCAGCACCTCCGCGCCCCGGGCCGGCCCGAACCACTCGCTCGCCGGGCCTCCCTGGCCGGGGGTGCGCGGCGTCGGCGGTGCCTCCGCCAGGTCCCAGGCGAAGCGGTTGACCCCCGCCTTCGTCGGCAGGTCCTTCTGCTCGTAGGTGCGGATCACCTCGCCCGTGCCGTCGAGGATCTCGACCTTCATCCGCGATTTCTCTTCCATCTCCCCCAGCGATTCCTCCTTCATCTCCCCCATCCCGCCCTCCTCTGCCTCCGCTTCCACGTCGATCTCCCCCGGTCCGCCCTCCTCTGCCTCCGTTTCACCTCTCGCTCCCTCCAGCCGCACTTCCGCCTCCGCCTGGACCTCGATCTCCTCCATCTCCTCCGCCTCTGCCGCGGTCCGCCATTCGTCCGGCCCCTTCTCGATCGCCTCGGCCAGGTGGTAGGAGATCAGCGCGCCGTACGGCGGGTTGGGCGCCGTGTGGGTCTTGTCCCCCATGCCGTAGCGGGTGAACTTGACCGGAAACCGAAGTGCCAGCCTCGTCGGGAAGAGGTGCGCCGGCTCCTCGGCGATCTCGTCGCTCCAGCGCTGGATCGGCGTCGCGTCGTCGAAGACGTAGATCGCCCGGCCGTGGGTGCCGGCGACCAGGTCGTTCTCGCGCGGGTGGATCAGGAAGTCGTGCACCGGCACGGTCGGCAGGTTAGCGAGGTCGAGCTCGCGGAAGCTCTCGCCGCCGTCCCAGGAGGCGAAGAGGCCGAGCTCCGTGCCGGCGTAGAGCAGGTCGGAGTTCACCGGGTCCTCGCGCAGCACGTGGAGGTAGGCCCGCTCCGGCAGGCCGCGCGCCGGCAGCCGCCGCCAGGTGGCGCCGTAGTCGCCGGTCGCGAAGAGGTGCGGCCGGGCGTCGTCGAACATGTGCCGGTCGAAGGTCGCGTAGGCGGTGCCGCCGGCGGTGCGGGACGGCTCGACGTGCGAGACCGGCGAGTGCTCCGGCAGGCGGGGAACGGCACCGATCACGTTCGTCCAGGTGGCGCCGTCGTCGCGCGTCACCTGGAGGTTGCCGTCGTCGGTGCCGGCCCAGATCACCCCCGGCTCGGCCGGCGACTCGGCGAGGCTGAGGATCGTCGTGTGGTACTCGGCGGTGGTGTTCTCGGACCAGGCCGGCCCGCCCGCCCGGCCCTGCTTCTCCGGATCGTCGGTCGTGAGATCCGGCGAGA
>CAZLLV010000522.1:0-2977 GCA_964560325.1 uncultured Thermoanaerobaculia bacterium
TCCTCTTCCGGGAGATGGCGGCCCTGTACGACGCCTTCCGGTCCGGCGCCGGCGAGGAGGCGGCGGGATTGCCGCCGCTGCCGGTGCGGTACCGTGATTTCGCCCGCTGGCAACGGGAGTGGCTGCAGGGCGAGGTGCTGGATCGACAGATGGGCTACTGGCGCGAGCGCTTGGCCGAAGACCTGCCGGTCCTGGCCCTGCCCACCGATCGGCCCCGGACATCGGCCCGGAGCTTCGAGGGGCGGGTCCACCGCTTCGCCCTGGCGCCGGCGACCACCGACGCCCTGCGGGCGTTGGGACGGAGCCGGAGGGCGACGCTGTTCATGACCGTGCTGGCAGCATTCCAGGCCCTGCTGCACCGGACCAGCGGGCAGGACGATCTCCTCCTGGGCACCCCGATCGCCAACCGCAACCGGACCGAGTTGGAGGGGTTGGTGGGCGTCTTCGTGAACGCGCTGGTCCTGCGCACCGATCTCTCCGGGTCGCCCCGGTTCGACGAGCTGCTGGAGAGGGCGCGGACGACCGCCCTGGAGGCCTACGCCCACCAGGACGTGCCCTTCGAGCGGCTGGTGGACGAGCTGCAACCGGAGCGCGACCTCAGCCACACCCCCCTCTTTCAGTCGATGTTCGTGCTCCAGAACGCCACCCCGGAACGTCCGGAGCTCGCCGGCGTGCGCTCGGAGGCCTTCGACCTGGGGACCGGCATGGCAAAGTTCGATCTGACCGTCATCCTGGCGGAGCGGGACGGCGGCCTCGAGGGGTGGATCGAATATCCGGTGGAGCTGTTCGACGACGCCACCATCTCTCGTCTGGCGGGGTCCTACCGCCGCCTCCTGGACGGAGTGACCGAACGGCCCGACGCGCCCCTGGCCGACCTGCCGATGCTGGCGCCGGCAGAGCGCCACGCGCTCCTCCACGAGTGGATGGGAGGGCGCCTGGAGACCGGCGCTCCGACCGCTCCCGTCGAACGCTTCCTGGCCTGGGCCGAGAGCGCGCCGGAGGCGCCGGCCCTCCGCCACGAGATCGAGGAGCTCTCCTACGGCGAGCTGGCCGCCAGGGTCCACCGGCTGGCGCGCCACCTGGTCGACCGGGGGGTGACGCCGGGGGACCGGGTGGGTCTCTATCTGGAGCGGGGCGTCGATCTCGTGGTGACGATCCTCGCGATCCTCGAGGCCGGCGCCGCCTATGTGCCGATGGATCCCGCCTATCCTGCGGAGCGGGTCCGGTTCATGGCGGAGGATGCAGGGCTGCGCCGGCTGGTGACCTCCGGCGATCTGAGCCTGCCAGGTGGCGAAGAGGCGGGAGGGCCCCTGGTCGTCCGTCTGGACGTAGAGGCGGACGAGATCGCCTCCCGCTCCGATCGCCCCCTCGGCGTGGCGATCGATCCGGACGCCGCCGCCTACGTCATCTACACCTCGGGCTCCACCGGCCGGCCGAAGGGCGTCGTGGTCACCCACCGGCACGTCGATCGCCTTTTCGAGGCCACCCGGCCCTGGTTCGCCTTCGGCCCGGACGACGTGTGGACTCTGTTCCACTCGGCGGCCTTCGACTTCTCGGTATGGGAGCTGTGGGGCGCCCTCGCCCACGGCGGCACGCTGGTGGTGGTGCCGTTCTGGGTCAGCCGATCGCCCGAGGCGTTCTGGGACCTGCTGGTGGAGCAGGGGGTGACGGTCCTCAACCAGACGCCCTCGGCCTTTCGGCAGCTCGCCCGGGGGAAGGCGCTGTCCGGCGACGCGGGGCGACCGTCCCTGCGCTATGTGATCTTCGGCGGCGAAGCTTTGGAGCTCCGGAGCCTCCGCCCCTGGTTCGATCGCTGGGGCGACCGGACGCCGCGGCTGGTGAACATGTACGGCATCACCGAGACGACCGTGCACGTCACCCACCGGCCGATCTCCCGGGACGACGCCGCCCGCACGGCCAGTGTCATCGGAGAGCCGATCCCGGACCTGACCCTCCGGGTCGTCGACCGGGGGCTCCGGCCGGTGCCTCTCGGCGTCCGGGGCGAGCTGTGCATCGGTGGCGCCGGGCTCGCCTGGGGCTATCTGGGGCGCGGCGGCCTGACGGCGGAGCGGTTCGTCCCCGATCCGTTCTCCCACCGGCCGGGAGCGCGCCTCTACCGCTCCGGCGACAGCGGCCGCTTCCGGGCGGACGGTGACGTCGAGTACCTGGGCCGGCTCGACCACCAGGTGAAGATCCGGGGCTTCCGGATCGAGCTGGGAGAGATCGAAGCAGCCCTGGCAGAGCATCCGGCGGTGGCCGAGGCGGTGGCGGTGGTGCGACCTGGGGCGTCCGGCGAGGGACGGTTGATCGGCTACGTCGTGCCGGCCGGGGGTGGCGAGGCTCCGGAGCCGACCGAGGTCCAGGCGCGACTCCGAGAGGTGCTGCCGGAGTACATGGTGCCGGCGGTGCTGGTGACGATGGAGCGGTTGCCGACCACGCCCAGCGGCAAGATCGATCGTCGGGCATTGCCGGACCCGTCGGACCGCCGGGAGGAGGAGCACGCGGCCGGCGGTGCCGGCGAGGCGCCGCGACCCGGCGCCGAGTCGGTACTGGCGGAGCTGTGGAGCGAGATCCTGGAGGTTCCGGCGGTGGGCCGGCGGGACAACTTCTTCCAGCTAGGAGGCGACTCGATCCTCCTCCTCCAGGTGGTCACCCGCGCTCGGGAGGCGGGATTGGACATCACGCCCCGGCAGGTGTTCCAGCACCAGACCCTTGCCGAGCTGGCGCTGGCGTTGGGGAACGGTGCCGGGCCGGACTGCGTGCCCGCCGAGGCCAGCGGCCCTCTGCCGGCGACGCCGATCCAGCGCTGGTTTTGGGAGCGGGAGCTGCCGAACCCCCACCACTTCAACCTCGCGCTCGCCCTGACGGTCGCGGCGGGCTGGGACGGCGGGGCCCTGGCAGGAGCCTTCTCCGAGGTGACGCGCCGCCACGACGCCCTCCGCCTGCGGGCGCGGCGGGGCGAGGACGGCGGGTGGCG
>CAZLLV010000523.1:0-12168 GCA_964560325.1 uncultured Thermoanaerobaculia bacterium
GTGGTGAAGTCGTCGTTGTGCAGCAGCACCTTGTAGAGGCGGGGCCGCTTCGTACGGCGTCGCTCGTCGAGCACGAGCTCGTCGCGGTGGCCGGCTTCGTCGCTCGGGCCCGCACCGAGAAGCGGACGGGAGGGCGGGGCCGGCAGCCTGCGGTCGGACCCCTTCCAAGTCATCGGCTCCACTCTAAGCAAGGTCGCCGCGGTTGGCAAGCCGCGGTCGGCGGCGGCCTCTCCCGGAGCGAGCGGCGGGTGCGTGGTAGAGTCCCCGCCGCGCCGCGGCGTCCACGGGCCGGCCGGCGCCCGCCCGCAGCGTCCCTTGCCATGCCTTCCGATTCGCGAGATCTCCGATGACCGTCGAAACCCAGGCCCCCCCCATCGCCGAGGCGAGCACCGAAGCCGAAGCCGCCGAGTGGACGGTCGAGCGCGCCGCGGAGACGTACAACGTCGAAGGCTGGTCGAACGGCTACTTCTCGATCAACGCCGCCGGCCACGTGGTGGTTCATCCGGGCGGCCCGGGCACCCACGAGATCGACCTCGAGGAGCTGGTCCAGGAGGTGCGCCGGCGCGGCATCGCCCCGCCGCTCCTCTTCCGCTTCAACGAGATCATCGAAGCGCGGGTGGTCGAGCTCAACGAGGCGTTCCGCACCGCGATCCGAGAGTACGGCTACCGGGGCGAGTACCGGGGCGTCTACCCGATCAAGGTCAACCAGGACCGCTACCTGGTCGAACGGCTCGTCGCCTACGGGCGGCCGTACCACTTCGGGCTCGAGGCGGGCTCGAAGCCGGAGCTGCTGGCGGTGATGGCGCTGGTCGAGGACCCGGAGGCGCTGATCGTCTGCAACGGCTACAAGGACGAGGAGTACATCGAGACCGCCCTGCTCGCCTCGAGGCTCGGCCGGCGCGTGGTGCTGGTGGTCGAGAAGCTCTCCGAGCTGCGGCTCATCCACGAGGTCAGCCGACGGGCGAAGATCGCGCCGCTGATCGGCGTGCGCTCCCGCCTCGCCACCCGCGGCGCCGGCCACTGGGAGGGCTCGGGGGGCGACCGCTCGAAGTTCGGGCTCTCGTCGTCCGACCTGGTCGCCGCCGTCCGGTTCATGGAGGAGCACGACCTGCTCGACCGCTTCCAGCTCCTCCACTTCCACCTCGGCAGCCAGATCTCCTCGATCCGCTCGATCAAGGACGGCGTGCGCGAGGCCGCCTGGACCTACGTCAACCTGGTCGACATGGGCGCCGGGCTGCGCTACCTCGACGTCGGCGGCGGCCTGGGGGTCGACTACCAGGGGACCCGGAGCGACGTCATCTCGTCGATGAACTACACCCTCCAGGAGTACGTCAACGACGTGGTCTACGGGGTGCAGGAGGTCTGCGACCTGCGCGAGGTGCCGCACCCGACGCTGGTCACCGAATCGGGCCGCGCGACGGTCGCCCATCACGCCGTGCTGGTGGTCGACGTGCTCGGGGTGACCGAGCTCGCCTCCGGGCGCCTCCCGGCCGAGCTGCCCGAGGATGCGAGCCCGGCGCTGGTCAACCTGTTCGACGCCTACCGCGAAGTGCGCGAGGAGAACCTGCTCGAGGTCTACCACGACGCGGTCGCGGCGCGCGACGACATCCGCAGCCTGTTCAAGCTCGGGCACCTGCCGCTCGCCCAGCGCGGCCTCGCCGAGGAGGTCTTCTGGGCCACCTGCCGCCGGGTCTGGGAGCTCGCCCGCACCATGGAAGAGCCGCCGGCCGACCTCCACCGCCTCGCGACCGAGCTCGCCGACACCTACTTCTGCAACTTCTCGGTCTTCCAGTCGGTGCCCGACTTTTGGGCGATCGACCAGCTCTTCCCCGTCCTGCCGATCCACCGGCTCGACCGGGAGCCGACCCGCCGGGGCATCCTCGCCGACATCACCTGCGACTCGGACGGCAAGATCGACAAGTTCATCGACCAGCCCCACCCGAAGGGCGTGCTGGAGCTCCACCCGTTCGACGGCGACGAGCCGTACTACCTCGGCACCTTTCTGGTCGGCGCCTACCAGGAGATCCTGGGCGACCTGCACAACCTGTTCGGCGACACCAACGAGGTGGTCGTGGCGCTCGACACCGAGGAGGGAGACGGCGGCTACCGGATCGAGGAGGTGGTGGCCGGCGACACGGTGGCCGACGTGCTCCGGTACGTGAGCTACAGCCGCCGCGACCTGGTGGCGCGGGTGCGCCGGGCGAGCGAGGCCGCGCTGCGCGCCAAGCGGATGACGCTCGAAGAGTCGCGCCACCTGCTCGAAATGTACGACAAGGGTCTCGCCGGCTACACCTACCTGGAGCAGGACTGATGACGGAGCGGGTCCTCACGAACGACGCCGAGGTCCGCGCGCTCGCGGCCACCCTGCGCGAGGCCGGCGCCATCGCCCTCGACCTGGAGTTCGTCTCCGAAGCGCGCTACGTGCCCGAGATCTGTCTCGCCCAGGTCGGCTGGGGCGACCCGGAGGCACCCGAGGTGGCGGCCGTCGATCCGCTCGCCGCCGACGCGACGCCGGTCCTGGAGCTGGTCGGCGACCCGGAGGTCGAGGTGGTCTTCCACGCCGCCCAGGCCGACCTGGCGCTCCTCGGGCAGCGGCTCGGCATCGCTGGCCGCAACGTCTACGACACGCAGATCGCGGCCGCCTTCCTCGGCCTCGGCGACCAGATCGGCTACGCCGGGCTGGTCTCTTCGCTCCTCGACGTCGAGATCGACAAGGGGGCGCAGTTCACCGACTGGTGCAAGCGCCCGCTCTCCGACGAGCAGGTCCGCTACGCCCTCGACGACGTGCGCTACCTGATGACCGCCTGGCCGCTCCTGCGCGCCCGGCTGGAGGAGGAGGGGCGGCTCGCCTGGGTCGAGGAGGAGACCGAGCGGCTGGCCGAGACCGCCGCCAACCGTACGCCGCCGGAGGAGATGTACCGCCGGGTCAAGGGCGGCAACCGGCTGAAGGGCCAGTCGCTCGGCATCCTCCAGGCGCTCGCCGCCTGGCGCGAGCGGACCGCGCTCGACGGCAACCGCCCGCCGTCGTGGATCCTCCAGGACCGCTCGCTGATCGAGGTCGCCCGCCGCGCCCCGTCGAACGAGGGCGCCCTGGCTTCGATCCGGGGCGTCAAGGAGGGGACGGTACGCCGCCACGGGCGCGAGATCCTCGACGCGATCCGCGAGGGGCAGAGTGCGCGCGTCGATGGCGGCCGCGGGGAACGCCCGCTGCCGGACAAGGCGAAAGGCTGGTCGGTGCTCCTCTCCGGACTGGTCACGGCACGGGCGAAGGAGGCGGGGATCGCCACCCGTTTCGTCGCCACCCGCGACGACGTCGAGCGGCTGGTGCGCTGGTGGCTGGAGGAGGACCGGGCGGCCGACCCGGACCTGCCGATCCTGCGTGGCTGGCGGCGGGAGCTCGCCGGCGAGGCCCTGCTCGGCTGGCTCTCGGGCGAGACCACGATCGCCATCGACGAGGGGTCGGACGCCGGCATCCGGCTGGCCGAGGGCGACTGAGCGAGCGCGCCATGACGATCTCGTCCGAGGAGTTCCGCCAAGTCCTTCGGCACTACCCGTCCGGAGTCACCATCGTGGCGGTGCGCGCCGGCGAGGAGACGCACGGGCTGACCGTCTCGGCCTTCGCCTCGATCGCCCCCCAACCGCCCCTCGTCACCGTGATCGTCGACCACCGGCACCGCGCCTACCGGCTGCTAGAAAAAGAGGGCGCGGTCTTCTCCGTCAACATCCTGCGGCAGGACCAGGTGGAGCTCTCGAACCGCTTCGCCTGGGTGAAGGACGAGGACCGCTTCGCGGTCGGCGCGTGGGAGGAGGCGGCGACCGGAGCGCCGGTGCTGGCCGACGCGCTCGCCTGGATGGACTGCACGATCGACGGGCGCTACGCGACCGAGACCAACACGATCTACGTCGGCCGCATCGAGGCGGCGCACGTGCCGAGACCGGACGCGCCGCCGCTCCTCTACTGGAACCGCGGCTACCGCCGCCTCGACCTGCGTGGCGGAGGCGACGAGTAAGGCGGGGGACCGTCAGGAAGCGAGCCGGACGTCCGCCACCACGCCGAGGTGGTCGGAGAGCCGCGCTTCGAGCGTGCGGTAGCCGGTGAACTCGAGGTCGTCCGAGATCAGCACCCAGTCGATCCGGCGCGCGGGGGCTCCGGCCGGGAAGGTCGGCTCTTCGAGCTCCGGCCGGTACGGCCGCACGTCGAGCAGCTCCTCGAACAGGCGGAAGGCCTCGGCCGTGCCCGCGCAGTTCATGTCGCCCAGCACCACCAGCGGCCGGTCGCGGCCTTCGAGCGCCTCGGCGAGGGCGAGCACCTGCTTGCGCCGCTCGCCCGGGTTCAAGAAATCGAGATGGAGCGACACCACGTCGATCGTCCGGCCCGCGCCGGGGATCTCGACCGCCGAGACCACGAAGCCCTTCGTGTCCCGCCAGTTGGCGGCGAACGGCTCCGAGACCGACTCGGAGAGCGGCAGGCGGGAGACGAGAGCGGTCCCCGAGGAGAGGTCGCCGAGCTGGTCGAACGGGTTGTGGTCGCCCCGGAAGCTGAACTCCAGGCTGGTCTCCTCGGCGAGGTGCGAGACGTGGTCGAAGTTGCCGCTCCAGGCCGACGGCCCGTCCGCCTCCTGGAGGGCCACCACGTCCGCTCGCTCGTGGCGCAGCACCTCGGCGATTCGGCCGAGGTTGCGCTCGACCGCGTCGCGCGGCAGGAGCGCCTGGTGGAAGGCGTCGGCGCGTCCGTGGGCCACGTTCCAGGTCACCAGCCGGAGGCTCCCCTCGGCGGGTGGCGCCGGGGCCTCCAGGAGGGTCTCGTCCAGCGTCGCGGTCGTGCGCGCCGCCTTCGACCCGGAGACGAACAGAATGAGCGTCAAAAGCAGGATCGAGCGCCCGCCGACCAGTCGTCGCATGGATGTCAGAAGAACCTCCCTCTCGTGTCGTCCGAAGTGAAATGTCCGAGGCGGAGCCGAAGGGCCCCGCGTGCTGATTCCAACAAGGCGATGGGTCGAATCCTTCCCTGACATAATCCCCCGGGGAGCCTGCGAGGCAGCGTCGACACCGCGCGGACTCCTGCCCTCCGATGCCCCAGGCCCTCGCCGCCCGCGCCACCCGCGCCGCCCGCACCAAGGCGCACTTCCTCGCTCCCCCGCCGGCCGACGAGGCCCGGGGGCGCCGCTGGCTGGGGCTCTTCTACCCGTTCGAGATCTACACCCTGGCGCTGGTCGCCGCCACGGTCCTCTTCCTCCGGTTCCGTGGGCTGCGGATCGACTGGGTGACGGTCGAGTACACGATCTACCCGATGGTCCCCCTGCTGCCCGGCGCTCTCTTCGCCGGGGTGGCGCTGCAAACGGTCTACCGGGGCCTCGCGGGGCGGTCCTTCGCCGCCGTGCGGGAGTACCTCGGCCGCGTCCTCACCCTCCGCTGGCTCGTCCTCTGGCTGCGCCTCTGGATCGCCGCCATGCTGATGACCTACGCCTACTTCTGGCTCAAGATCTCGGTACCGCTGGTCAACTACGCGGTCTGGGACCGGGAGCTCTGGAACCTCGACCTGCTCCTCCACGCCGGCGTCTCGCCCTCGATCTTCGTGACCCAGCTCTTCCGGGACTCGCCGCTGCTCCCCCTCCTCGACTCCTGGTACGGCCTCTGGGTCGACACGGTCTTCTACACGATGGCCTTCTTCGCGGCGCTTCCGGAGGAGCTCCCCCGGCGCCGCTTCATGGCCTCCTGCGTCTTCCTGTGGAGCCTCGGGTCGTGGCTCTACCTGGCGCTGCCCGCGCTCGGGCCGATCTACGCCTTTCCGCAAGTGTGGAACGATCTCCTCGATCAGATGCCGAGCGCCCGCGCCATGCAGATCCGCCTGTGGAGCAACTACCAGACCGTCCTCGGCGGACGGACCGGACCGCTCGATCGGTTCAACCCGACGCTCGGCGTGGCGGCGATGCCGAGCCTGCACGTCGCGGCGCACGGGCTCTGGGCGCTCTGGTGCCGGCGGCACGCCCGGCCGCTCTTCGTGCCCTTCGTGGTCGGCACGCTCCTCACGTTCATCGGCTCGATCCTCACCGGCTGGCACTACGCCGTCGACGCCTACGCCGGGCTCCTGCTCGCCTGGCTCTGCTACCGGCTGGCGATCGCCGGGGAGCCGGCGGCGGGCGGCGAGCGGCGCCAGGCGGCGGAGCCGACATGACGCGCGCCCTCGCCGCCGTCCTGCTCCTCGCCGCGGGACTCCTGCCCGCCGCGGGACCGCCCGCGTACTGCGACGAGGGATCCGATCCGAGCGATCAGCGCGGCACGCCCCGGCTCTCGGCCGACGAGTGGGCACGGCTGGAGCGGAGCGAGACGGTCGCCCGGCCGATCCCGATGGCGGGGGCCGACCAGCGGGCGGGGCTCGCCGTGCGGCTGGTCCGTCACGACCCGGAGCGGGTCGTCCGGGCGGTCCGGGATCTCGACCACTGGAGCGAGTGGGTGCCGTTCCTGACGAGCTCGGAGCGGGCGACGGCGCCGGGGCCTCCCTCGCGCGAGCTCGCGTTCGACCTACCGTGGCCGCTGCGCGATCGCCACTACCGGGCGACCGTGCAGGCCGAGAGCTCGACGCCGGCCGCCCGAGCCGGGCCCTCCGGCGGGCCCGGCGACCAGGCCGGCGGCCGGGAGTGGCTCCTCTCCTGGCTCTCGCTCCCCGACTCCGGCAACGTCGAGTGGGCGCGCGGTTCGTTCCTGGTCCGCGAGCTCGGGGCCGAGCGGACGCTGGTCGTCTTCCGGAGCGCGACCGACCTGGGCGAGCCGCGCTTCGCCCGCTCGCTGCTCGACCGCGTGATGGAGGACAGCCTGCGCTGGGTGCTCGACGGCCTGGCGCAGCAGGCGGACCGGTGCCGCTACGCGGTCCCCTACCCCGACGGGTGCACCGAGGACCGGCCCTCTCGGCCGTAGATCACCCCTCCTGCCAGCGTGGAATGCGGTCGCGGATCTTGTCGAATCCGAGCCGCTCGAACAGCGGGTCGATCGCCGCCGGGTCGGCGCCCTCGTAGGCGAGCTCGTCGAGCGAAGCCTCGGCCGGTGCCTCGATCGCCGCCGTCGCCAGGCGTTTCGAGAGGAACGCCTGCTCCCGGTGCTCCTCGAGCTTGCGGGCGCACGAGGCGGCGCCGCGGAGATCGAGGCCGGGCACCTCGCCCAGCCGCTCGTAGACCGTCTCCAGGTCGCCGAACGCGGCGAGCAGCGCGACCGCCGTCTTCTTCCCCACCCCCGGCACGCCGGGGATCGAGTCGACCGGATCGCCGGCCAGGCCGAGGAAGTCGGGGATCTGCTCCGGACGGACGCCGAACTTCGCCACCACCTCGGCCGGCCCGTAGCGCTCCTCCTTCGAGAAGTCGAGCAGGCTGACCCGGTCGGTCACGAGCTGGGCGAGGTCCTTGTCCGAGGTCACGATCACCGCTCCGTGCCCCGCCTCCTCGAGACCGCCCGGGCGGCGCAGGAGAGCCGCGATCAGGTCGTCCGCCTCGTAGCGCTCGTCGATGAAGCGAGCGGCTCCGAACGCCCCGGCGAGCGCGTAGCAGTCGTCGATCTGCGCCTCCAGCTCCGGCGGCGGCAGCTCACGACCCGACTTGTACCCGGGGTAGAGCTCGTTGCGGAAGCTGGTCGTGAGGCTGCGGTCGAAGGCGAACGCGAGGTGGGTCGGGCTCTCGGTCTCGATCAGCTTGATCAGAAAACCGGCGAAGCCGTAGGCCGCGTTGACCGGACGGCCGTCCGGATCGGTGATCGAGTCGGGCAGCGCGAAGAAGGCCCGGAAGACGTACGGGCTCGCGTCGACCAGGTGGACGGTCGCGGGGTCGGGTGCCATGGCCGGGCGATCATACCGGCGCCCGATCGACTTCGACTCGGTAGGATCGGCCGCGGTGCCTCTCCTCTCGGACCGATTCGCCCGGCGCCGGGCGCTCCTCGACGCGCTCGCGGCGCTGGCGCTCCTGGCGCTGCCCTTCCTCCTCTACCGGCAGGCGCTCGGCCTCTGGTGGACCGAGGACGACTTCTTCCAGCTCCGCTACGCCCTCGACCACGGGCCGCTCGCGTACGGCCTCGACCCGGAGGTCTGGCGCCGGCTGCCCAACCGGGTGCTCTCGCCCCTCCTCTTCGCCTCCTACGACCTCGACCTGGCGCTCTTCGGGCTCGACCCGAAAGCGTTCTACGCCCACCAGCTCGTCTCGATCGGCCTCGCGGCGGCGGCGCTCTTCCTGGTGCTCCGGCTCTGGCTGCCGCGGCCTTGGGCGGGCCTCGGGGCGCTGCTCTTCCTGCTCGGCCCGCCGGTCGCTTCGCTCGCGCCGCTGCTCATGGTGCGCCACTACCCGGAGGCGCTCGCGCTCGCCGCGGCCGCCGCCGGCGCCTGGGTGGTGGCGGTGCGCCGGGGGCGCCGGGAGCTGGCCGGCCTCTCCGCCCTCCTCTACTTCGCCGCCGCCGCTGCCAAGGAGATCGCCGTCCCGCTGCCGTTCTTCCTGGGCCTCCTGCCGGAGGGCACCCGGCGCCGGCGGCTCGGGTTCCTCCTCCCGCACGCCGTCGCCCTCGCCCTCTACACCGCCTACCGGTTCCGGATGCTCGGTACGCCGCTCGGCGGCTACGGCTTCGCCACCACACCCGCCGACTGGCCCCGGATCGCGCTGACGCTGCCCTGGAAGGCGGGGCGCGAGCTGGCGGCGGGCGGCGGCTGGGGCTGGGCGGCGCTGGCGGTCCTCCTCGTGCCCACCCTCCTCCTCGCCCACCGGAGCCGGCACGCGGCGCTCCTCCTCGCCGCCGGCCTCGCGCTCGCCCTCGCCCCCGTCCTCCCGGTGTCGGTGGCGATGGAACCGCGCTTCGCGCTCGTCGCCTGGCTGGTCGTGGCGGAGGCGCTGCCGTTCGGCCTGTGGGCGCTCGTGCGGCGCGCACGGGCAGCGGAAAGGGAGGAGCGCCCGGAGCGCCTTGGCCCGAGCGGTGCCCTGCCCGCCGCCCTGGCACTGGCCGCCGCCCTCCTCCTCTACGCCGGCGCCTGGACCGGCCTGCGGGGGGAAGAGGGCCATCTCGACCGGGCGGAACGGATGAGCGCCGAGTCCCGCGGCTTCCTCGACCTCGGCCCCGGGGCGCTCCTGCGCCGGCCGCTCGGCCCACCCGCCTCGATGGAAGAGCTGCGCCGCTTCGCCGGCAGCGTCCTCGACCGTCCCGCTCTCGGCAACAGGTTGGGCGACTGGTTCTACGACGACCTCTACCTCTGCGGCCCCGGCGGCGAGCCCGCACCCCCGCCCGGCCCCGTCCACGGCTACGACCCGAGTGCCGGCCGCCTCGCCGACATCACCGAAGAGATCCCCACCCTCGCCCGCGCCTACTGCTCCGCGATCCGCTGGACCGCCCCGCTCGAAGCCGAGCTCCGGCCCGAGCCGGACGGCGTCCTCGCCTGGCAGCTCGGCCCCTACGAGCAAGGCCACTACGCCTTCGTCCTCGACCACGGCCGCCTGCGCTACGACCTCCCCCGAAAAGGCGCCTTCCACCTCCGCGGCCTGCGCGGCATCACCCTCCGCGTGCGCTACGAATCGCCGGAAGGCTGGGTGACCTACTCGCCCGAGCTCACCGTCGACCTCGCCGGCGACACCCCGCACCGCTGGCGGCGGTGATCTCTCGCTTCCCGGCTCCCGGAGGATCGGCGGAGCCGGTTCGATCCGCTATGCTCGGCCGCCGCCATGGAACGGGAGATCTGGGTCAAGGGAGCGCTCTGCTTGATCGCCGTCGCGGTCGTCTTGTGGGGCGACCGGCTGACGGGGCTCGACCCGCGGACCTCGCGCAAGGCGGGGCCGCTGCTCTGGATCGTCGCCCTGATCGCCGTCGGCGCCTACTACAACTTCGGCCGCTTCCACTCGCCGGGCTACGTCCATCACTGGGAGCAGTTCCACTACCACCTCGGGTCGAAGTACTTCCCGGAGCTCGGCTACGACGGGCTCTACGCCGCCTCGTTCGCCGCCCAGGCCGAGACCCGGCCCGACCTGCCGCTCCAGTCCTGGGCGCGCGACCTGCGCACCAACGAGGTGGACTCCGCCGGCGAGGTGCTCGTTCACGGGGCCGAGGTGAAGGAGCGCTTCACGCCCGAGCGCTGGCGCCGGTTCACCGCCGACCACGGGCACTTCCTGGATGCCATGAACCTGCCCTACCTCGGCGCCGCCCGGATGGACCACGGCTACAACCCGACGCCGACCTGGACCTTCGTCGCCCGCCTGTTCGACCGCCGCTCCGCCACCCGGATCGACACGCTGATCCTCCTCGGGCTGCTCGACCCGCTCCTCCTGCTCGTCCTCTTCGGCTTCCTGTTCAGCACCTACGGCGCGCGCACCGGGACCCTCTGCCTGATCGTCTTCGGGCTCGGCTACGCCTGGCGCTTCTTCTGGATCGGCGGCGCCTTCCTGCGCCTCGATTGGCTGGCGGCGGTGGGCGTCGCGGTCTGCCTGATGCGACGGGAGCACTACCGCTCGGCCGGCGCGCTGCTCGCCTACGCCGGCATGGTGCGGATCTTCCCGTTCGTGCTGCTCCTCGGCCCCGGCGTGCTCGCGCTCCGCTCGCTGGTTCGCAAGGAGGACTTCGGCTGGGCGTGGCGCTTCGCCCAGGGGTTCGCGCTCTCCCTCGTCCTCTGCGTCGCCGCCGGGGGGCTCACCGGGCGCGGCTTCGACGCCTGGGGGGAGTTCGCGAGCAACCTGGAGAAGCACCACGGCACCTGGCTGACCAACAACGTCGGCCTCCAGAACGTGGTGCTCTACGACGTCGCCACGATGACGCGCGCGGACGTCGACTTCTCGGCGCCCGAGCCGTGGCTCGACTGGCAGCGGAAGATGGACCGGCTGAAGGAGGAGCGGGGGGTCTGGATCTGGGGCCTCTCCGGTCTCTACCTGCTCCTGATCGCCGCGGCGAGCTGGCGGGCGGAGAGGGACGAGTCGATCGTCCTCGGCATCGGCGCCGTCTTCGCCCTCGTGCTCCTCACCTGCTACTACTGGATCGCGCTGCTGCTCGTGCCGGTGCGCAGCGGCAGGATCGGCGCCGCGGTGCTCCTCCTGCTGAGCGTCGGCCTCGCCGCCGTCCACCTCGCGACACCGCCGTCGTTCGAGATGATCTACGGGCTCATGTCCTGGGCGCTGGCCCTCCTGCTCCTCGCCTGGGTCGGCCCGGACGCGCTCGCGACCTTCCGAGAGCTCCGCGGCGGTCTCCGTAGCGACCGTCGATCCGCGGCTCGGGCCCGGTGAGCCCGCCGCGCGCTTGCTATCCTCCCCCACCATGCTCCGCCGCCTGCAACTCACGACCGCTGGGGAGAGTCACGGGCCCGGCCTGACCGCCGTGCTCTCGGGCGTGCCGGCCGGTCTGCGCGTCGACCCGGAGGTGATGGCGAACGACCTGGCCCGGCGCCAGCACGGCTACGGCCGCGGGCGGCGAATGCAGATCGAGCGCGACGAGGCGCGGGTGGTGGGCGGCGTGCGCGGCGGCGAGACCCTCGGCTCCCCGATCGCCTTCTGGATCGAGAACCGGGACTGGAAGAGCTGGACCGAGATCATGGACCCGTGGGAGGTCGATCCGCGCAGGGCGGCCCAGCGCCGGGTCCACTCCCCCCGCCCGGGCCACGCCGATCTTTCCGGCGGTCTCAAGTACGGGCGAAAGGACCTGCGCGACGTGCTGGAGCGCGCCTCGGCGCGGGAGACGACCGCGCGGGTGGCGTGCGGGGCGATCGCGCGGATGCTCCTCGCCGAGCTGGGGGTGGAGATCCGAAGCGGCGTGCGCTCGCTCGGGCCGCTCGGCGCCGACCGGCCGGTGCCGCGGTGGGAGGAGGTGGCGGCGGTCGACGACGCCTCGCCGCTGCGCGCGATCCACCGCGACCTCGAGGACGAGATGGTGGCGCTGGTCGACCGCGCGAAAGACGAGGGCGAGACGCTCGGCGGCGCGGTGACCGTCATCGCCCGCGGCGTGCCGGCCGGGCTCGGCTCCCACGTCGCCTGGTCGGAGAAGCTCGACGGCCGTCTCGCGCAGGCGGTGATGAGCGTGCCGGCGGTCAAGGCGGTCGAGATCGGCGCCGCGCTGGAGGCCTGCCGCGGCTTCGGCAGCGCCGCCCACGACCCGATCGAGTACGAGGCCGGCACGGGCGGCGATCCCGCCCGCTGGCGCCGCCCGACCAACCGCGCCGGCGGCCTCGAGGGC
>CAZLLV010000524.1:0-6409 GCA_964560325.1 uncultured Thermoanaerobaculia bacterium
ATCTCGAGCAGCCGGCCGTCCTCGGCGAGGGTGGAGCGCAGGGTGTCGAAGGGAGTGTCGGTCACGGTGCGGTCCTTCCGATCGGGTCGCGGGGTCAGGCGCCGCCGCCGGCGGCGCGGAAGAGGTCGAGGGCGAGCATCGTTTCGGACGCGAGCTGGCGGGCCGCGAGCACCGGGAAGGCGCCCGAGGCCAGGCTTCGCGCGCCGTCCCGGTCGCCTTCGTCGAGCGCGTGGCGCGCGAGGTCGAGGTCGAGCAGGGCCACCTCGACCGGCAGGTCGGCGCGCTCGAAGCCGCCGCGGACGAAGAGGAAGACCCGGCGCGCCTCGGAGCGGCGGCCGACCCGTTCGAGGAGCCGGGCGCGCAGCCAGACGGTGCGGAGGCGGTCGAGCCGCCCGCGGAGCGGGGCCGTCGGCTCGGGAGCGACCGCTTCGAGCGAGCGCAGCGCCCGCTCCGGCTCGCCCAGGTCGGCGAGCACGTGCGCCCGGTTCTGGTGCACGGCGCCGATCAGGCGCGGCTCGCGCCCCGGGTCGACGTAGCGAGGGGCGCGCTCGAGCAGCCGCAACGCCTCGTCGTAGCGGCCGACGCGGCGTTCGAGGAGCGCCTTGCTGATCAGCGTACGCCCTTCCAGGTGGCGGTCGCCCAGGTCCCGGTAGCAGGCGACCGCCTCGTCGTACTGCGCGCGCGCCGGGTCGACGCGCTCGCAATCGCGCAGGTAGGTGCCGTAGAGGGTGGCGAGCTCCGCCGATTCGAGCGGATCGCCGGTTCCGGACTCGGCGTGACCGCGGGCGAGGTCGAAGGCGGCGCCGGCCCGGCGCAGATCGCAGAGGATGCGCCGGGCGTTGCCGATCTGGGCCCAGATCTCGCTTCGCAGATCCTCCAGCACCGCCCGGCCATAGGTGCGCCGTGGCAGGTGCTCGGCGACCGCCAGCGCGAGTGTCGAGAGATCCTCGGCCATCGCCGGATCCTCGGTCCGGCTGCGCGCGGAGAGGTCGAGCGCCTCGCGCGCCACCGCCCAGGTGCGCAACCGGGGCTCGGTCAGGACGGCCCGCCGCCGCTCGCGATCGGACAGCTCCACGAGGTGCGCGACGCCGCGCGCGGCGGCCGACCGTTCGCGGTCGAAGCGGCCCGCGAGGCGCGCCACCCGCCGAGCCGCCTGGTCGAGCGAGTGGGCGTAGCGTGCGCGCCGCTCGCCGTCCCGGCCGCCCCGCACGGGCTCCGCGCCGTCGCCCGCGAGCGCGGCGCGGCCGAAGCGCGTGCCGCAGGTCGGGCAGGCGGCCAGGTGCTCGAGCAGATCGACCAGGGCCGGGCCTTCGAGGCCGCCGGTCGCCAGCCGCGAGAGCGCAGACCGGTCCGGGTGGGGGGATTGCACGGCGGGAGTGTAGCGCGCGCTCGGGGTGACCGGCGGTCAGAGCTCGGAGGGCTCGGCCGGCTCGGCGGCGCGGGCACGCGCCCGGGTCCGGGCTTCGAGCACGGCGGAGCAGCCCCGGGCGACCGCCCGCAGGAGGCGCGCTTCCATGTCCTCGATCCGGGCGCACCGGAGCTGGACCTCGAGCACCGCCTCGTCGAGGACGGTGAGCGCTTCGTCCTGGCTCATCCGGTGCCTGCTGAACGTCGCCTCCAGCTCGGCCGATCGCCGCCGGAGGATCGCCACCAGCTCGGTCCCTCGTGCATCCCGGGTCATCCCTCCGATCATACGACGCTTCGACCGGTGAGCGATCCCCGCTCCTCCTCGCGTCCTGAGAAGGGTGAAAGGAGGAAGGACCTTGACCGACCATTCGACCCATCGCTCGTTCGCCGCCCTCGCGCTGCTTCTCTCGCTGCTCCTCGCCCCTCCCGCTCCGGCGGTCGCCGCCGGAGGGGCCGCCGATCCCCGCCGGCCCATGCCCGAGGAGACGGTGGTGCTGCGGCCCTCCGCGCCCCCGTCCGCCCTCGAGCGCGCCCGCTTCGACCGGTGGCACCGGGCCTGGCGGGAGGAGACGGCCGACTTCCGCCGGGCCTTCGCCGCCACGGTGCGGGCCGCCGCCGGCTCCGACCGGCAGCTCCAGCCCTACTGCGCGCCGTTCGCCGAGGCGGTCCTGGGCATCGACCGCGGGCGCGTGCTGCCGGTGCCCGATCCCGCCGCCGACCTCCACCTGCGCCGGGCGCTCCGCGCCGCCACCCTCGCCGCGGTCTCTTGCTTGCGGGGCCGACCGTACGCCGCGCGCGGCCGGCTGCGTGCGGCCGGCGCCGACTTCGGCCGGGTGGAGCACCTTCTGCGCCGGTACCGGAGGCCCGGTCCGGCGGGGGAGCGCGGCGAGGCTGGCGTCGTGATTGCACCCTCTCCAGGCGGGAAGTCGGGGGACCGACCGAAAGGAGACCCGTGATGACCGACCCGAACCGAAAGACGTCGGCGCCGCGCGGTGCGCTCGTCGCACTCGCCTGCGCCGCCCTTCTCGTCAGCTTCGCCGGCTGCGGCGGCCTCGGCCTGCCCGGCACCAGCAACCCGGAACCGGAGAGGTATCCGCCCGAGACGGCGGTGACCGGCGAGATCGTGCGCATCGACACGACCGACCGCGAGATCGAGATCGACGACGCCGGCCGCCGCCACGTCGTGGTGTACGAAACGACCACGCCCGTCTACTTCGAGGGCCGCACCTACCAGCCGGAGAACCTGGAGCGCGGGGACGTGATCCGCGCGCGGGTGATCGACGATCGCTACGGCACCCTCTCGACCGACCGCATCGACGTGGTCGAGTCGGTCCAGTCCCGCGGCGACTACGGCGACCCCTACGAGGACGACCCCTACGAGGACGACCCCTACGACGATCGGGTCGGCGACCTGTCGGGCGAGATCGACCGGGTCGACACCGACCGCCGGGAGATCGTCGTCCGCACCAGCGGCGGCGACCGGCTGATCTCCTACGACGACCGGACGCGCGTGGTCTACGAGGGGCGGGAGTACGAACCGGAGAACCTGGAGCGCGGGGACAGGGTCGAGATCGAGACCACGACCGCGAGCGGGAGCCGCTACGTGCTCGCCGAGCGGATCGACGTCACCCGCTCGGTCCAGGACCGGACCGGCTACGACGACGATCCGGCCGGGGGGCGGGTGTCGGGGACGGTCGACTGGATCGACCCGCGGCGGGGCGAGTTCGGCCTCCGTACCGACCGCGACACGCTGACCGTCGAGGTGCCGTTCACCGCCACCGAGGCGACCCGCGACCGGTTCAGCCGTCTGGAGCGTGGCGACTACGTGCGGATCGAGGCCGAGGAGCTGGAGAGGGCGCGGCTCGAGCTGGTGCGGTTCCTCTGAGCGACCAGCGCCTCGATCGAGGCCCGGTCCTCCCGGCTGATGCGCAGGAACTCGAGCCCGACCGCGTGCCGGTCGGGACCGCCTTCGGTCTCCCAGGCGACCCGCGCGTCGGCCTTGATCGTGCGCTCGCCGAGGGCGATCACCACCTGGGCGAGGGAGCCGAAGCCGAGCGAGACCCGGCTCTCGAACATGCAGCCGCCGGCGCCGAGCATGCGAGTGCGCGTAAACTGGTCGACCTTCTCCCGGTAGGGATCGGGCTCGATCAGGGAGACCATCACCGGCCGGTCGACCCGGACGCGGGGGAATCGACGTTTCGCTCGCAGGTTCATGGCTCGCCTCCGGACGAGGAATTGCTCGAATTGCTCTTCGACTATACCGCAACCCCGGCCCTGGGGGCGCCCCGGCGGTGAAGACGCCGAGCGGGACGACGACCCCGCCGGATCCGTCCCCGCCGGAAGCAGCCGCCGGCCGCCGCACCGTGGCGCCTCTGCGCGGCTTCATCCTCCAGTCGACCTACCGGATCGACGAGGGCCGGCCGGTCGTCCACCTCTTCGGCCGGCTCGAGACCGGCGAGACCTTCCTGGTGCGCGACCGCCGCTCGGTGCCCTACTTCTACGTCCGGTCGAGCGACCGCGAGCGAGCCCGCGGCCTGGGCGCTCCCTGGCTCGGCGAGACCGACCGCACGACGCTCGCCGGTGAGCCGGTCGACCGGGTCGAGGTGGCGAAGCCGCCCGATGCGCCGCCGCTGCGCGACCGGCTCCAGGGCGCGGGGGTGCAGACCTTCGAAGCCGACGTCCGCTTCGCCGTCCGCTACCTGATCGACCGCGGCATCCGGGGCTCGCTCGAGATCCGCGGCCGCTCGACGCCGGGCTCGGCCGCCGGCGTCGGGGTCGATCTCGTCTTCGACGAGCCGAAGCTCGCCCCGGCCGCCTGGTCGCCGCGGCTCGCGGTGCTCTCGATCGACATCGAGACCGACCCGAAGGCCGAGCGGCTGCTCTCGATCGCGCTCTACTCGGCGGGGCGGGGCGACGGCGAGGGCGGCGTCTCCGAGGTCCATCTGCTCTGCCCCGACGGGAAGGAGCACCCGTCGGCCGAGGACGAGACAGGGCGCCCTACGGCCGCCTTGGGCCACCCGACCGAGGCGGAGCTCCTGGCCGCCTTCGCGCGCCGCGTGCGGGAGATCGACCCCGACGTGATCACCGGCTGGAACGTGATCGACTTCGACCTGCGCGTGCTCGCGCGGGTGGCGGAGCGCTACGGCGGCCTGCTGGAGCTCGGGCGGGCGCCCGGCTCGGTGCGCCTCGGGCGCTCGTGGCGGCGCGGTCCGGCGACCGCCTCGATCCCCGGCCGCGTGGTGGTCGACGGCATCCAGCTCCTGCGCGGTGCGTCCGTGCGGATGGAGAGCTACGGGCTCGATGCGGTGGCGCGCGAGGTGCTGGGCGAAGGCAAGACGGTGGTCGACAGCGACGGCGGGCGAGAGATCCTCCGCCTCTACGAAGAGGACCCGGCCGCGCTGGTCGAGTACAACCTCACCGATGCGCGGCTGGTGGTCGAGATCCTCGATGCCCTCCAGCTCGTCGAGCTGGCGGTCGAGCGGAGCCGGTTGACCGGTCTCGCGCCCGACCGGATGGGGGCCTCGATCGCCGCCTTCGACTTCCTCTACCTCGAGGAGCTCGGCCGCCGCGGCCTGGTGGCGCCGACGGTCGGGAGCGGCCCCGACGAAGGGGAGGAGACCTCCGGCGGCCACGTGCTCGACCCGCACCCCGGCCTCTACAGGAACGTCGCCGTCTTCGACTTCAAGAGCCTATACCCGAGCCTGATCCGCACCTTCGGGCTCGACCCGCTGAACCTGGTCCCGGAGACGGGCGCGGAGGGTGATCCGGGAGAGGGGAAGGCAGGGGTGGGAGCGGAGGCCGATGCGGAAGCGGCGCAGGCAGAGGAGGGAGCGGCGGGGGAAACCTGGTTAACCGCCCCCAACGGCGCCCGCTTCCGCCGCGCGCCGGGGATCCTCCCCGAGCTCCTCGACGAGCTCTTCCCGCGCCGCGAGGAGGCGCGCGCCGCCGGCGACCGGGTGGCCGCGTACGCCATCAAGATCTTGATGAACTCGTTCTACGGCGTCCTCGGCACCCCGGCCTGCCGCTTCTACAGCCCGCCGGTGGCGAACGCCATCACCGGCTTCGGCCGCCAGGTGCTCCTCCACACCCGCAACCGGATCGAGGAGGCGGGCCGGCGGGTGCTCTACGGCGACACCGACAGCCTGTTCGTCGAGACGGGAGAGGACGATCCGGAGGCGGCGCGGCGGGCGGCGGTCGAGCTGGGCGAAGCGCTCGAGCGGGAGATCGCCGACTGGATCCGGGAGCGCTACGGCGTCGAGAGCCGGCTCGAGCTCCAGTTCGAGCGGCTCTTCCTCCAGCTCGTGCTGCCGCCGTCCCGCTCCCGCGGGGGCTCCCGCGGGGGGGGCGGCTCCGGCGGCGCCCGCAAGCGCTACGTCGGCCTGGTCGACCCGGACGGCAGCGGGGAGAGCGAGGGACCGCAGACCGTCTTCACCGGCATGGAGGTGGTGCGCCGCGACTGGACCGATCTCGCCCGCCAGGTGCAGCGGGAGCTCTACGAGCGCCTGTTCGCCGAGCGGCCGGTGGTCGACTACCTGCGCGGGGTGCTCGAGCGCCTGCGCGCCGGCGAGCTCGACGACCTGCTCGTCTACCACAAGGGTCTGCGCAAGGCGCCGTCGGAGTACACCTCGACCACGCCTCCGCACGTCGTCGCCGCCCGCAAGCTCCCCGGCCGCCCGCCCGACGTCGTCTCCTACGTCATGACCACCGCCGGCCCCGAGCCGGTGGAGCGGCGCCACCACCCTCTCGACCATGAGCACTACGTCGACAAGCAACTGCGGCCCGTCGCCGAGCCCGTCCTCCAGCTCCTCGGCAAGGAGTTCGAGGAGCTGACGGGGCGCGGCTTCCAGATGGGGTTGTTCTGAACGGATGGAGCCAGAGGTTCGGGTGGGGGCGCCCAGCCTCCCCGCGAGGGGAGGAAGGGACGGGGTTTGGAGGGGAGGTCGAGTCATCCCCCGTTGCGCTCCACCGCCTGCTCGTCCTTCTTCGCCTCCAGCGCTTCGTG
>CAZLLV010000525.1:0-12460 GCA_964560325.1 uncultured Thermoanaerobaculia bacterium
GCGCGAGAGAGCGGTCCTTCGCGAGCATGTTGCGGAGGAAGAAGCCGAAGGCCCAGCCGGCGAGGACGAGGAAGGGGAGCCAGTGGGCGGCCATCAGGGCGAAGGCGGTGTAGATGAGGATCTCGCCCAGGTAATTCGGGTTGCGGGTGCGTGCGAACAGGCCCTCTTCGATCAGCCCGGGCTGGAGCTTCAGCGTGTAGTGCTTCTGCGCGTCGGAGACGAAGTGGAGGAAGAGCCCGGAGGTGAACAGGAAGAGGACGAGCCCGAGCATCCACGTCGGCTGCTCGACGTGCCGGCTGATCAGCAGGTAGGGCGCCGCGTAGTAGCTGGCGAGCGGAACGAACACGCAGAGGACGCCGACGAGGAACGGCTTCTCCTCGTCGAACCGGCGGTCGGGGAAGGTCGCCGACTTCGCCGGCCAGCAGAGAGCGTAGCTGCCGTGGATGGCGAAGTAGACGGACGCCTCGGTGCTCCAGTTGCCGTGGCGCCACATGAGCGCCAGCACGACCGGGGCGACGAGCGCCTTGTGGGCGTTGATCGCGGTGATGATCTTCATCGGGCGGTGCGACGATCCTACCCCCTGCCCGTCCGGCGGGTCACGTCCCGCTCTTCTCCCGGGCTTCGATCTCGAACGGGTTGTCGCGGTAGGCGTTGCCGCCGCGGAGGGCGGCCCAGAGGCCGGCGGCGAGGTAGGCGGGGATGAAGAGCGGTCCCCAGCGCTCGGCCTGCCGCACGTGGACCCGCTCGTGGGCGCGGCAGCGTTCGAGCGTGCGGTCGTCGACGCCGGCGATCACGTGACCGAGGGTGATGGCGCCGGCGCGGAGCGGCGGCGAGCGCAGGAGCGCGCGGGCGGCGCCGCCGGAGCATTCGAGCACCCCGGCGACCCGGCGCACCCGGCCGCCGGTGGCGAGGGCGAGGAGCGCCACCAAGAGGCCGACGCCGGTGGTGGGGCCGGCCCAGAGGTAGCGCCACCAGGCGGCGCGGGTCAGCTCCCGGCCTCCTCCCGCGCCGCGGCCACCCGCTCCGGCACCGTCTCGAGGAACGGCCCGAGGTCGTCCGCGTCCGGCAGGGTGATCCGGACCTTGCCGGACGGCAGCGCCTCGACCCCGCCGCCACCCTTCATCTCGAGCGGTACCTCGATCGATTCCCGGTCGAGGGGGATCTCGTCGGTGACGGCGAAGAGCGCCTGCATGGAACGTTGATCGAGGAGTCTCATCGTCAGTCCGTCCAGGTGATCCCGAGGCCGATCGACCGCTCCGCCGCCGGCACCGACTGGTCGTCGGCCGACGGCAGGTAGGTCTCGTCGAGCAGGTTATCGCCGGTGACGCTCACCCGGAAGCCCTCGCGGATCTGGTACGAGACGGCGGCCGAGAGGAGATCGACCGAGCCGACCGGCTGCTCGCCGCTGCCGATCTCCCCCTCGTCCTTCTCGAAGCGGTGCTGGAGCCGCCCCTGGACCGCCCAGCGCCCGCGCCCCCAGTCGGCCTGCGCCGCCACCCGGTCGGCCGGGATGTCGGAGAGGGCGTCGCCGCCGTCGTCCTCGCCGTCGATCGTCTGCCCGTCCCACGAGAGCCGGAGAGCGTCGCTCCACTGGAAGAAGCCGTTCATCTCCACGCCCCGGATGGTGCCGGAGGTGAGGTTGCGGAAGGTGCGCACGCCGGGCTCCAAGGTGATGCGCTCGATGTAGTCGTCGATCTCGTTGCGGAAGACGTAGCCGGCGAAGAACAGCCGGTCGCCGAAGTAGCGCAGTCCCAGGTCGCCGGAGACCGAGCGCTCGGGGTCGAGGTCGACGTTGCTGATCACCTCGCCGCGGCCGGTCGTGCCGGTGAAGAAGCGCTCGGAGAGGGTCGGGAAGCGCAGGCCGGTGCCGACGTTCGCCGCCAGCTCGAAGCCGTCGGCGAGCGGGGTGGTGGCGCCCACGAACCCGGCCCAGGCGGTGTCGTCCTGGGACTCGAACCCGTCGTTGCCCTGCTGGATGTAGGTGAAGCGGGCGCCGGTCTCGACGGTGGTGCGGCCGAAGGCGCGGCGCAGCGCCCCGTAGACCGCCGCCTCGTCCTCTTCGCCGTCGAGGGTCGTGCTGCGGTCGACCAGGTTGCCGAGCGGATCGAAGCTCCGTTCGGTCGCCTCGACGCCACGGCGGCCGAAGTAGTCGAGGCCGACGCGACCGGAGAGCTCGCCCGGGAGCGACAGCTCCCACTGCGCGTTGGCGCCGAAGTCGGCCGACTCGTTCTCCACCCGGTCGACGGCGCCGCCCTCGGCGACCTCCGTGTCGAGCGTGTTCGGGTGCGCCCAGAGGTTCAGCCGGTAGCTGCCGGGCTTGCGCGCCGTCAGGCTCGCCACCAGGTGCTGCTCTTCGGGGTAGAGCGTGGTGCGCTCCGGGAACTCCCGGTTCGGCTTGCCGATGTCGCTCCCCACCGACGGCATGACGACCAGCTCGACGGCGGTGTCCTCACCCGCCTGCCAGAAGCGCTCGATCAGCCCCGACCACTGCTCGTAGCGGCTGAACAGGCGCTCGCCGTCCGGCGTCTCGGCGTCGCTCGCCTGCCGGTGCGCGATGCCTACGTTCCAGTCGTCGTCACCCCAGCCGGCCATCTGGTAGTGCTCGTCGCCGCCGGTCGAGTAGCCGGCGGCGAGGCGCGTGCCGTCGATGCGCGCCGGGAAGGCCTGGATCACGCCGCCCAACGCCCCGGAGCCGTAGTAGGAGGACGACGGCCCGCGCACCACGTCGACCGTGCCGAGGAGCAGCGGGTCGACGAACGAGAAGGCGATGCCGGCGCGGCGCTCGGTGGTCAGCCGCGCTCCGGCGAGCAGGTTGAGCACGCGCTGGCCGGCGGTGCCGCGCACCGAGTAGGCCTGGAAGAGGCCGCCCTGGCCGTTCTCGGCGACGCCGGGCACTCCCTCGATCACCTCCTGGAGCGTCGACGGCGGCGACGGCTTCTCCTCCGGGCGGACCGAGGTCGCGGCGACCGAGACCGGCTGGAAGACGCCCGCCGCGTCGCGGGTGGCGGAGACGGTGATCTCGTCGAACATCTCCTGGCGGGCGACGAGCGGCACCTCCACCGGACCCACCTGGCCGGCCGGCACCTCGATCGCCCCGTCGTCGAAGCGCGGGTGGGTGACCAGGAGCAGCGCCGGCGGCTCGGCGTCGGGGAAGACGAACTCGCCGCGCCGGTCGGTGTTGGCCGCGGGGCCGTCGACCACCTGGACGCGCGCGCCCTCGACCGGCACGCCCCCGGCGGTGGTGACCCGGCCGGTGATCTCGGCGGCGGCCGGGCCGGCCGCGAGGAGCGTGAGGAGGAGCGGGGAAAGGGAGCGCGGGAAGGCGCGAGATTTCATGAAAGCCTCTGTGCTGGTGACTCGAATCGACCGCCCGGGCGCGCACCGCCCGGCGGAGCCGCCAGAGGATACGGGAAAAGCCGACCGGGGTTCAGCGAGCCTCGCATCAAACCTCTCGGCCCGCGTAACGTACTCTCGACAGCAGAACCGCCAAGAGTTGCTCCACATCCGTTGATCGATCGCTCCCGAGAGGAGGTCCCTCCGCATGCAACCCCAGCTAGAGGTGCTCGACGTCCGCAAGGTCTACGGCGATTTCGTCGCCGTGGGCGGGGTGTCGATGGCCGTGCCGCCGGGGACGGTCTTCGGCCTGCTCGGGCCGAACGGCGCCGGCAAGACGACCACCATCCGCATGATCCTCGACATCATCGCCCCCGACTCGGGGGAGATCCACCTGTTCGGCCGCAAGCGCCGGCCGGAGGATCTCGACCGCGTGGGCTACCTGCCCGAGGAGCGCGGGCTGTACCGCAAGATGACCGCGGTCGAGCACCTCGCGTTCCTCGGCCAGCTCCACGGGCTCGACGGCAAGGAGGCGAAGAGGCGCGCCGAGGTCTGGCTGGAGCGCCTGGATCTGGCCGACCGGGCGAAGGCGAAGGTCGAGGAGCTGTCGAAGGGCATGCAGCAGAAGATCCAGCTCGCCGGCACCGTCCTCCACGAGCCGGAGGTGGTGATCCTCGACGAGCCGTTCTCCGGGCTCGACCCGATCAACCAGGGGCTGTTCAAGGACGTGCTCTCCGACTTCAAACGCGAGGGGCGGACGATCCTCTTCTCGACCCACGTCATGGAGCAGGCCGAGAAGCTGTGCGACCACATCTGCCTGATCTCGCGCGGCCGCGCCATCCTCCAGGGCGAGCTGGCGGCGATCAAGCGCGAGAAGGGCGGCAACTCCTACCGGGTGGTGGCCGACGGCGAGCTCGCGCGGATGCGCGAGGTGCCCGGGGTCGAGGCGGTGGTCGAGGAGGACGGCGAGGCGCGGGTGCTGCTCGGAGACGGCGCGAGCGGGCCCGAGGTGCTGCGCGAGCTGACCGGCTTCCTGGCGGTCAAGGAGTTCCGTTCGATGGAGCCGGACCTGGAAGAGATCTTCATCAAGGCGGTGCGAGATGCGGCTTGAAAAGACCTGGGTGATCGCCAAGCGCGAGTACACGTCGCGCGTCCAATCGAAGGGCTTCTGGCTCGCGACCCTGCTGCTGCCGGTGCTGATGGCGGCGGCCTTCGTGTTGCCCGTGCTCCTGATCTCGAAGTCGACCAGCCACCTCGACGCGGTGATCGTCGACGAGACCGAAGCCCTGGGCGAGCGGGTGGCCGAGCGGCTGGCGGACACGGAGGCTCCCGGCGGCTCGTTCGCCCAGGTCACTGCCGAGGTGATCGGCGTCGAGGCCGACCGGGAGGCGCAACGCGCCGCGCTCGACCGGCGGCTGCTCGACGAGGAGATCGACGCCTGGCTCTGGCTCGACCGCGCGGGGCTCGAGCAGAACCGGGTCGAGTACCACGCCCGGAGCGTCTCGAACACTCTCACGCAGGAGGTGATCGAGGACGCGCTGTCGGACGAGGTGCGGCGCCACCGGCTGACGGAGGCGGGCTACGAGCCGGACACGGTCGATCCGCTGCTCGCCTCGATCGCCCTGCGGACGGTCAAGGTCTCCGAGGAGGGGAGCCGCGCCGAGGCGGGCGAGGCGGGGTTCATCCTCGCCTACGGGCTCTTCTTCCTCCTCTACATGGTGCTCATGATCTGGGGGCAGCAGGTGCTCAACGGCGTGCTCGAGGAGAAGACGTCGCGGGTGGTCGAGGTGATCGTCTCGTCCGCCCGTCCGATCGACCTGATGCTCGGCAAGCTCCTCGGCATCGGCGCCGCCGCGTTCACCCAGTTCGCGCTCTGGATGGCGACCGCGGTGGTGCTGACCGCGCCGGGGCTGCTCTCGGCGATCGCCTCGCTGCCGGAGGATGCGGGGCTGCCGTCGCTCTCGATCGTTCAGGCGGTCGCGATCGTCGCCTTCTTCCTGCTCGGCTTCTTCGTCTACTCGACGCTGTTCGCGGCGGTCGGCGCGAGCTTCAACAACATGCAGGAGGCGCAGCAGCTCTCCTGGGTGCCGATGTCGTTCATCATCCTGCCGGTGCTCTTCTTCTTGCCGGTGATCAACGACACGAGCGGAACGCTCGCGGTGGTGACATCGCTCATCCCGCCGTTCACCCCGATGCTGATGCCGCTCCGGATCGCGGTCGAGATGCCGCCGCTCTGGGAGGTGGCACTCGGGCTGGTGCTGACCACCGCCTTCGTCTACGCGATGATCCGCCTCTGCGCCCGGATCTACCGCACGGGCATCCTGATGTACGGCAAGAAGCCGACGTTCAAGGAGATCGCTCGCTGGGTGCGCTACTCGTAGGCGGCACGCCTCGGGAAGCGGCCCGCTGGCCGGGTGCGAAGCTCCACCTGGCCAGCCGGTCCCCGTGGTCCGGGTCGCGGGGCTCGGCGAGGAAGTCCCAGCGCCAGAGCTCGACCTCGAAGCGGCGGATGCGTTCGGCGGGCGGGCGGTTGCGGCCGTGCCGCCGGGCGACCGCCGCCAGCAGGTCCTCCGCCGGCTCCCGGCCGCCGGGCTCGAAGCTGTCGTAGATCGTCGTCCGGTAGCGTGCGTCGGCGAGCGCGCCGATCGTCTCGGCGATGGGCGCCTCGCGCGCCCGCCCGGCGCCGTCGACCGCCGTCACCCGGATCCACTCGACCTCGCCCTCGGTCTGCGCGCGCGAGTACATCTGCATCGCGCTCAGCGGGTAGAACTCGATCCGGGCGCCCCAGGCGACCAGCAAGAGCGTGGCGACGACCACCACCCGTCGCGGCCCCGTCCCGGCGTCGGCTGCGGGCGTCGCGACGGCTCGAAGCTCCGGCCGGAGCGGGCGGTCAATCTTCGCCACCCGTGCGAGCCGGCCGAGGAGCGGGCGCCAGTCGTAGAAGACCGCCTGGAGCAGGATCAGGTCGAAGAAGAGGACGTTCTGGAGCAGGAGAATGACCGCGTGCACCCCCGCCATCGCCGCCGGCACGACGCGCCGGGCCCGGTGCGAGACGAGCACTAGCCCGTAGGCCAGCTCCATCCCGAGGGCGGCCGCGGCGAAGGCGACGACCGCCGCCGCCGGCAGCTCGACCAGGGCCAGCGAGAGGCGGAAGTCGAACTCCATCGGGTTGAGGGTGTCCCGGAGCAGATAGGTCCGGAGGGTCTCCGGGTGGAGCCAGTCGAGGCCGCCGCTCCGCAGCTTCGAGAGGCCGGCCTCGACGTAGGGCAGCGCGATGGTGACCCAGACGGCGTAGCGCGCCCAGCCGTAGGTTTCGTGGGCGACGCCGGCGGCGGGCACCGGACGTCCGGCGTGCAGCCGGCGCCGGCGGTCGAGCGACAGCCCGTCGGCCGCCGGGGTGAAGCAGAGCACCACCAGCACGTACCAGGGCACGATGCCGGTGTGGAAGAAGCGGCTGTACTGCCGGATCAGCCCGCCGAAGACCAGGTAGGCCACCGCCGCGAGCGGTAACACGGCTCGCGTGCGCCAGCCGAGCGCGCCGAGCAGGAGGAGGAGCGCGGTCGCCGCGTGGAAGACGGCGAGCGCCGGCGCGCTCGCGGCGAGGCGTTCGAGGCCCGCGCCGCGGCCGAGCGGTAGCGCGAAGAGGAGCTCGAGCACGCCGTCCGGATCCGCCAAACTGCGCGGCAGGTAAGCGGTCGAGACCAGGTCCTCCCACAGGACGCTGGTGAGGAGGATGGTGCAGACGAGGGCGCGGACGGCACCGAGCGCCTCGGGGGTGGCGGTGCCGACGTGGCGCCGGCGGAAGGTCTCGCTACGGACCGCCCAGGGGACGAGCAGGATGCAGAGGAGCGCCACCAGGCCCCAGCGGGAGCCGGCGAGCCAGCGGTCGAGGAAGTAGGAGAGGGGCGCGGCGGCACGCTCGCGGGCGATCAGCTCGAGTCCCGCGGCCGCGTCGCTCGTGTAGAGCCAGCGGATGATGCGGGGGGCGATGCCCTCCGAGAACAGGAGCCAGAGCGCCGCGACGACGGCGAGGGCCCGGACCGCCCGCATCGTGTCCTCCCGCCTCACCTCGCGAGGATACGACAACGTGGGTAGACCCGAGCCGACTCGCCGGGGGACGAGACGGCCGGCTCGGGCCCACCCGTGGAACCTTCAGGACGAGCGGCGGCCGACGATCACGAACTGGGCGCGGCGGTTCTTCCACCAGCAGCCCTCGCCGCTCTCCGTGCACTCCGGCCGCTCCTCGCCGTAGGAGACCGAGCGCAGCCGGTCGCCTTCGACGCCCAGGCTGCCGAGATAGCTCTGGGTCTCGTTTGCCCGCCGGTCCCCGAGCGCGAGGTTGTACTCGCCGGTGCCGCGTTCGTCGGCGTGCCCTTCGATGGCGATCACCAGCTCCGGGCGCTCCTCGAGGAAGCGGGCGTTGGCGGCCAGGCGCTCGCGGGCGTCGCTGCGCAGGTTCGCCTGGTCGAAGTCGAAGTAGACGGTCTGGAGCAGGCCCTGCTCGCGCACGTAGGCGTTGAGCGTGTCGAGATCGGCGCTCCAGACGTCGGAGCTGGTCTGGGTGTCGGCCGAGCGGGGCGCAGGGGGCTCGGTGCCGAGCTCGCTCACCCGCTCCACTTCGACCGGCATCTCCTCCGGAGTCGCCGGCGCTTTCTTCTTCGAGCAGCCGCCGGCCGCCAGGGCGAGCACGGCGAGGGTGATGACGAGGGTCTGACGCTGGTTGCGGTTCATCGTTCTCTCCTTCTCCTCTTTCTGGTCGAGTACGGCCGGCCCCACCGGGACGATCCCGCTCTCGGCAGGTCGCCCCGGCGAGCCCTCCGCCGGCCGTGGATCGAAAGCATAAAGAGCGGCCGCGCGACCGAGAATCGACCCTCCGATATGACTTCGTATACCTTCCGATAGATTTGCGCTCGCAACCCTTCCGCAGCGTTCGAAGGCGTCTGTAGACTGATCGAACCATGGCGACGCCGTTCTCTCCCACCAGCCGGCAGGAGCGGCTGATCGGCGCCGGCCGGGTGGTGCTGGCGGCCTCGTCGCTCCTCGCGGTCTGGCTCGATCCGTCCGAGCCGACGAACGCGGCGCAGATCGCGTACAGCCTCTTGGTCGCCTACCTCGTCTACGCGGCGGCTCTGGCGCTGGCGGTCGCGCGCGCGGAGACGGTCCCGTCCTGGGCGCGCCTGGTCACCCACGGCGTCGACATCGTCTTCTTCTCGCTCTTCATCTACTTCACGGCCGGCCCGTCGTCGCCGTTCAGCGCCTACTTCGTCTTCGCCCTGGTCTGCGCGACGCTGCGCTGGCAGTGGCGCGGGACGCTCTGGACCGCGGTGGTCTGCATCGCGGCGTTCCTGATCGTCGGCTTCTGGTTCAGCTCGATGTTCGAGGACCCCGGCTTCGAGCTCGACCGGTTCATCATCCGGGTGGTCTATCTCGCCGTCGTCGCGGTGCTGCTCGGCTACCTCGGCCTGCACGAGGCGCGCGTGCGCGAGGAGATGGCCGGCCTCGCGGTCTGGCCGCGCGGTGCCGCCGCCGATCCGGGCTCGATCCTGGGCGAGGTGCTGCCGTACGCCGGGGGGATCGTCGGCGCCCGGTCGGTGCTGGCGGTCTGGACCGAGGGCGACGAGCCCTGGCTCCAGCTCGCGAGCTGGCGGGACGGCGAGGTGCGCCGGGAGCGCCAGGCGCCCGACGCCTGCGAGCCGCTGGTGCCGGAGGCACTCGCCGGGGACTCTTTCCTGTCGTCCGACCTGTCGGCGTCGCCGCCGTCGGTGCTGGTTCGCAGGACCGCCGAGGGCGAGGGGATCGGGCGCTGGCGGGGGGTGCCGCTCCACCCGGAGCTCGCGCGGCGGTTCCCGTCCGACACGATCCTCTCGGCGCCGCTCCGGGGCGACTCGGTCGACGGCCGGATCTTCTTCTTCGGGACCCAGCGCATGACCTCGGACGAGCTCCTGCTCGCCGAGGTGGTGGCGACCGTCGTCTGCGAGCGGCTGGAGCACCTTCACCTGACCGAGCGGCTGCGCGAGGGGGCCGCCACCGAGGAGCGGATCCGGCTCGCCCGGGACCTGCACGACGGGGTGCTCCAGTCGATGACCGGAGTCGCGCTCCGGCTGGAAGCGGTGCGCCGCCAGCTCGACGAGGACCCGGCGGCGGCCCGCGACGCGCTCGCCGAGGTCCAGCGGCTGATCGCGCTCGAGCAACGGGACCTGCGCTTCTTCATCCAGGAGCTCGAGCCGGCGGGGCGCAGCGCCCCGGGCGAGCCCCAGGCGCTGGTGCCGCGCATCGCCGAGCTCGCGAGCCGCATCGAGCGCGAGTGGGACCTGAAGGTCGCCGTCGACACGTCGGAGCTGACGGCGGCGGTGCCGGAGCCCCTCGGGCGCGAGGTCTACCACCTGGTGCGCGAGGCCCTGATCAACGCCGCCCGCCACGGCGAGGCGAGCTCGGTGGCGGTCCGGGTGGCCGACCGCCGGGGCGCCGACGTGGCGATCACCGTCATCGACGACGGCCGCGGGTTTCCCGTGCACGGCCGCTGGACCGGCGAAACGCTCGCCCGGTTGGAGCTGGGCCCGAAGAGCCTGCGCAAGCGGGTCGCCGCCCTGCGGGGCTCGCTCACGGTCGAGTCGCGCCCGGACGGCGCGTCGATCGGCATCGTCCTCCCCTCCGTGCCCGCCTGACCGTGCCCGCGAACGCCACCATCCTCCTCGCCGACGATCACCCGATCGTGCTCGACGGCCTGGAGCGGCTGTTCGGCCTGGAAGAGGGGCTCGAGGTGGTCGGCCGCTGCCGCGACGGCGAGGAGGCGCTCGCGGTGGTGCGGGAGCTCGCGCCCGACGTGCTGGTGCTCGACGTGCGCATGCCCGGCGCGTCCGGCATCGACGTGCTGCGCACTCTGGAGGAGGAGGACCTCGGCACCCGGGTGGTGCTGCTGACCGCCGGTCTCGAGGACGAGCAGCTCCTCGACGCGATCCGCGCCGGCGCCCGCGGAGTGGTGCTCAAGGACATGGCGCCGCAACTCCTGGTCGAGGCGGTGCGGGCCGTGCTCGCGGGCGGCCAGTGGCTGGAGAAGGGGCTCGGCGGCCGGGCGCTCACGCGCCTCTTGCAACGCGAGCGGGGGATGGTCGAGGCGACGCGCCTGCTCACCCCGCGCGAGATCGAGATCGTCCGGATGGTGGCCGGAGGGCTGCGCAACCGGGCGATCGCGGAGAAGCTCTTCATCACCGAGGGAACGGTGAAGGTCCACCTGCACAACATCTACGAGAAGGTGGGCGTCGACGGGCGGGTGGCGCTGACGCTCTTCGCCCAGGAGAAGGGGTTGATCTGAGTCCGGGAGCTCGCCGTTCGAGAGCTGCGGGCACGATCTACGTTACAGTACCCCGGCCATGGCCGAGATGCCCAACCGACCGTACCGGGAGATCCTCGAAGCGGCGATCATCGCCCTGATGTTCCTGCGTTTCGCCAACACCTTCGTCGTCCAGACTTTCTACATCCCGAGCGAGTCGATGGTCGACACGCTGCTCGTCGGCGACCACCTGTTCGTCAACCGTTTCATCTACGGCCCGGCGCTCTTCGACATGGACGACGACGTGCTCCCCCTGCGCGACGTGCGGCGGGGCGACATCGTGGTCTTCCGCTCGCCGGAGGAGCCCGAGATGGACCTGGTCAAGCGCTGCATCGGCCTGCCGGGCGACACGATCGAGATCATCAGCCAGCGCCTCTACGTCGACGGCGAGGAGGTCGACGATTCGAGCTACACCCAGCACGTGGGTTACCACCCGCTGGCGAACAACTACGGACCCTTCACGGTGCCCGAGGACTCCTACTTCTGCCTGGGGGACAACCGGTCCCGGTCGAAGGACAGCCGCTTCTGGGGGCCGGTCCCGCGCGAGCTCGTGAAGGGGCGGGCGGTGATGATCTACTGGTCGTACGGCGGCGAGACGCCCGACGGCCAGTGGCACGGCTGGGGCGAGAAGCTCCGGCAGATCGGCTCGACCCTGGTCGGCTTCCCCTTCGAGACCCGCTGGAACCGTTCGTTCCAGGTCATCCGCTGATGGCGGAGGAGCGCCACCCGCGGTCCGTGGCCGCGGCGGACAAGACCCTCTCCCGGTCGCTTCTCGAGGCTCTCCTGTTCGCGCTGGTCCTCGCGGTCTTCGCCCGCACCTGGGTGGTGCAGGCGTTCAAGATCCCCACCGGCTCGATGGAGGACAACCTCCTGGTCGGCGACCACATCCTGGTCAACAAGTTCATCTTCGGCCCGACCGTCCATCCGCTGGAGGAGGCCCTGCTGCCGATTCGCGACCCGCGGCGCGGCGACGTGGCGGTGTTCAAGTACCCGGAGGACCCGGGGCGCGACTTCATCAAGCGGTGCCTGGGGCTGCCGGGCGAAGAGGTCGACCTGCGCGACAAGCGGCTCTTCGTCGACGGCGAGCGGGTGGACGAGAGCGGCTACACGCGCTTCGCGGACGACGAGGTCTACCCCGACTGGGCGACGATCCCCGACTACTACCGCCTGCGCGACCAGTTCGGGCCCTTCGAAGTGCCGGCCGGCCACTACCTCTTCCTGGGAGACAACCGGGACAACTCCCACGACTCGCGCTACTGGGGACCGATCCCGCAGAGCTCCCTGAAGGGACGGGCGCTCCTGGTCTACTGGTCGGTGATCGGCGAGGAGCGACCCCGGGAGGGCTTCCGGGAGGGCGAGGGGCTGACGCAGTGGCTGGGCCGGATCTCCCGCTGGGACCGGGTCTTCTCGCTCGTGCGCTAGAATCGTGTCACCGGAACCTCGAGGGGAGACGCCATGGGACGGATCGAGTCACAGAGGGGCGAGGGGAACCTCGGCTGCATCATCTGGGCGGTCGTCGTGATCGTCGTCGCCCACGTCGCCTGGATGATGGTGCCGGTCAAGATCGCGAGCGCACAGCTCGCCGACTTCATCGAGGACCAGGCGCGGTTCGCCGAACGCCGGTCGCCCGAGCGGATCGAGAAGGAGATCCTGCGCAAGGCCCGCGAGCTCGAGCTCCCGCTCGACCCGAAGAAGGTGAGCGCGCAGCGCCGGGGGGACCACATCTACATGAAGGCGGAGTACACGGTCCCGGTCACCTTCTTCGGCGGCTACACCTACGAGTGGCACTTCCTCCAC
>CAZLLV010000526.1:0-18659 GCA_964560325.1 uncultured Thermoanaerobaculia bacterium
GTTACGGTCAGGCGGGGGCCGGGCCCCCCCCGCCGTAACACCCCCCGGGGGGGGGGCCCGGCGCCCCGGGGGGGGGGGCCGCCGCTGGGGGGGGGCTGGCGCGGGCCGCGCACGACCGGCTCGGGCTCGCGCTCGTCGAGAGCGGCGAAGAGCTCGGTGGAGAAGGCGTTGGGTGAGTGGGGGGTGGTGGAGGGGCTACAATCGTCCTTACGGCGTCGCATGGTGTACCTCCGTGCGTCGTCGAGGGCGCGGTGGCGGGTGCTAGCCGCCGCCGTGCCCGCTTGGTTGGTCGTAGGCCGTGGGCACGGCCTCGTAGAATGAAGTTACGCTACAATAACGCCTCGCAGTTGTCAAGCACCAGAAGGTTGTAGGGGAGGAGCCTTGCCTCCTCCCGGGGCGGGGGGAGGGGCGAAACGGGAGGCGTGGCGGATGAACCGGGCGTGCCTAGGGCGGCGGGGCCGGCCGGGGCCTTCGCGGCCTCCGGCACGGCTCGGCGGTTTGGCCCGGCCGCCGGGGGCCTCGCCTGTCTGACGCCTCGCGGCCGGGGCGCCGGTGCCCTCCCACCGCCCGTGCCAGCTCCGCGGGCGCAGGCACCTACGGCCGCGAAGGACCCGGCCGGCCCCTCGGGTTCGGTGGAAGACGAGCCTTTTCAGCGACCCGCATGCGTGGTGATCTCCGCTCGGCATCGACATTACGAGCGCGCGTAAGCAAACCGGGTGCGTTGATTGGCCGAGCGAGGCAGTTATAATCTCTTCACCATACAACGGACGTTGTCACTCGAAGCTCAAGCGCATGAAGTTGGCACGGACACGAGGTGGCGCTTGTACGAATCTCGTTCCCACACGTCTATCGTGAGGTAGGTGCCTACAGAGCACTCTCGATGTCACCCGATTTCGCGAACTTAAGTAAGCAAACCCTAAAGGCTACGCGGCAAGCAGTGGAGTTCCAGCATGACCCGATGGCAGGGGTCGCTCACCTCGTTTTGCCTAGATTCCATCAGAGAGGACTGATGTGGATATTTCGTCAGCAGTAGATCTGGCTATAGCCAATATACGATCTGAAGGGGACACCGATATTTTCCCTGTCCCTTTTGAGATCCGATTGCTCGACGACCCAGACTTCCGCACGAGAGTCCAAGAGCATTGCGTCACTAGACTGAAGCTGCGACACTTCAATGAACTTAATGTCGAGCCACTTCAACACGTTCTGGTGCCGAAGAGCAGCCATCCTTACGATTACAGGCGGGCGAGCATTCTCTCGCCAATGTGCTCCATCAAGTATTTGGCCCTCGCTATTATGGCTGCTCCGACGATTGAAGCTGGCCGGATACCCATCGGCGACGCGGTTGTCTTCTCTCATCGCTATGCGCCGCACGACGGCAAGTTATTTTCGGAAGATGCCGGTTACAATAGATGGAAAACAGAAATTGTGAGGCGTAGAGAGTTGCCCGAATGCAACTTGGTCGTCAAGTGTGACATAACGTCATTCTACGACCGCATCAATATTCACCGCCTCAACTCTACCTTAGACTCAATTGGTGTCGATTCTTGGCTGCATCGCATGATTGACGACGTGCTTCTTTTTTGGTCGAAGAGGGACTCATACGGGATTCCAGTTGGCAGCAATGCTAGCCGGATCCTTGCGGAGGCCGCACTGATCGATATTGATAATTATTTGGCTCAGGAGGGCGTCAGCTTCGTTAGGTTCGTTGATGACTATCGATTGTTTGCTCCCAATTTGGTGACTGCCCAGAAGTGGCTGGGCATGATCACATCGCGGTTCGCTCGAGACAACTTGATGCTCAATCATTACAAGACGTTTCTGTATCCGGCAGCTCAAGCGCAATACGAGGAGGACCCAGAACCCCCCACGGCTCAGCAGATTCTGGAAGAGTTCCGAGTCAGAGGAACAAAATACAGGACCGTACCTCGTCGCTTTACGCGACCGACCGACGCGAAGTTTGCAGCGTTCAAGTTAGTCGACATCGACGCAAAACTTCAGGAGGTGTTAAGATCTGTCATCGCGAAGTTTCCAGACATTGAGGAGGTTCTGATCGCTGTGCTGGCTCAGGAGAGGTATGAGGTGCTTGCGCAGATTGACGAACTAATAAAGCGATGCATCTACTCGGTCGACTATGTGGTCGACATGCTAGAGAAGAACGCTTCGATAATCCCCGCGACTATTCGTTCAGGTGTAGCCCGGACTCTGGATGATCTCCTCAGGTCCCGCTTTTTCGACACACTTGTATGGTATGAGGTCAAGTTGCTCTGCTTGCTCTCGAGCGAGTTTTTCTACAGCAAGGATGCTCTACTGTCGTATCTGCGGAGCGCGGCTGCCCATCAGTGCAGTTTTGGGCGCTTAATAGCTCTTGAGCGATTATTCGGAAAGGCAGATCGCGCCAACACATTAACATTGCGCGAGAGCTACGATCGTTCTGACGATTGGGAAAGAAGGCGCTTAATTCGTCTCGTTTCGGATGCATTGCCGGAAGAGGAGAAGAAGGCTTGGTTCCGTGCGACAAGAAGTTCAATAGGTTCGGAAAGAATGACTGCACTGGTGTTTGAGCACTATAAACCTTAGTTTCGTGGCAGGTTGCACGCTGTCGGAATGCCAGGAGGATGGAGAAGTACGATTGATCGGCTGTCGTCTTTCTAGGCGCGTACGTCTCCAGGCAAGCTGTAAATGATCTTGGAGACTTTTGTCTCCGGCAGCCTCGGCGACGGTTGCCGATGAGGTGCTGGAAAGGTGCCGACTCGTCGGGAAGGTCCGAGGATCGTAAGCGTCCGGTGAACCCATCCCCGCTGTCGCAGCCGGCTGGCGGCCGCGTGATCGGAGGGAACGCGCCGGCTCAGGCGGCGGCCCGAAGATCAGCCCGGGCTGACGGAGCCAAGGGCTTCGTGTAGGCGGCTGGCGCGGCCGGGTAGGGAGTAGACTCGGAGAATCATGAGCCCGACGCTTGACGAGCTGCAGGAGAAGGTCTCTGCCCCGATGCGGCGACGCGGGGTGGTTCGTGCTGGCGTCTTTGGGTCGGTGGCCCGAGGTGATGCCCGGGAGGAGAGCGACATCGACTTCCTCGTCGAGCTGGAGAAGGGCAGAAGCCTCGTGGACCTGGCGGGGCTCCGCCTAGACCTTCGCGAGGTCTTGGGCCGAGACGTGGACGTAGCGACCCTTGGCTCGCTCCACCCGAAGCTCCGCGAACGAATCCTCGGCGAGCTCGTGCCGCTCCCGCTCTGACGAAGTGCCCGGACCTCGGTGACCTCCGCCTCCACGAGCCTCGTCGTGCCGGATCTCCTCCCCGGCGAAGCCTCCGACGCTGAACCGCCGATCGGGCGGGGCTCCCCTCGGGAGGGCGCCTGAGGCGAGGCCGCTTCCTCTCGTGCCGGCGTGCACGCCCTCCCGGCGCCGAGCCTCTGACGAGGTGCGCGCCCTCCGGTTCCACCCCCGGGCTGTTGCGCGCACCGTCCCGGACGAGGGGAGCCCCGCCCGATCGGCCCCGCCCGGAACCTTGGCCCACGCCCTCAACTCCCCCTCGGTCCGGGATACTCACCGCCAGTTCGGCGCTTCGGGCAGCTCCGTCGCTTCGTCCTCGATCTCCCCCCGGGCGACGATGCGGGCGTCGCCGGCGAGGGTCCAGCTCGTGATCCGGCGGTCCTCGATCTGCCCGTCGACCGTCAAGACGAAGCCGCCCTTCGTGAGCGCCCGGATCGGGAAGCTCGCCCACCGGGAGACGGCTACCGCAGCCACGGCCAGCACGCCGCTGCCGCAGGCGAGCGTCTCCCCCTCCACGCCGCGCTCGAAGCTGCGCACCGCGAGGTCCGCGTCCTCCCGCTCGCTCGGCGCCACGAAGTGAACATTGGCGCCGTCCGGGCCGGCCTCCGGGTGCCGGCGGAGCGCCGCGCCCAGTGTGGCGACCGGCGCGTCGGCCAGCGGGCCGTCCCAGTCGAGGACCAGGTGCGGTACACCGACCGTGATCCTCCAGGCGAGGTGCTCGAAGCGCTCGCCCTTCGCCGTCACCTGCTCCGGTGGCCCGGAGGGGAGCGGCATCTCGAGGGCGATCTCGCTCTCGCCCAGCCGCCACGCACGCGCCGGGCCGGCGCCGGTCTCGACCGTCAGCTCGCCGCCCTCCCCCTGCCAGCCGAGCTCGAAGGCGATCCGGGCGGCGCAGCGGGTGCCGTTGACGCACAGGTCGGCGGGTCCGCCGTCGGCGTTCCAGTAGCGCATGCGGGCCACGCCGGGCTCCATTCGCTCGAGCACGAACAGGCCGTCCGCGCCGACCGAGAGACCCCGGCGGCACCAGGCGCGGATCGTCTCGGGGGAGGGGAGGGCGGGCAGGTCGGAGGCGAGGAGAGCGATGAAGTCGTTGCCCGCGCCCGAGACCTTGAAGAAGGGGACGCCCCCTCCCGACACGTCGTTCACCGGATCGCCGCGGTCGCCGTGGCGGAGGGTGGGCTCTCGTTGCCCAGCCGGTCGACGGCGGTCACGCGGTAGGTGTAGGTGGCGCCGGGGGCGAGGCCGCGGTCCGTGTAGTCGGTCCCGGTCACGGGCTCCTCGGCGACCGGCTGGAACTCCTGCGTGTCCGGTCCCCGCCGGTAGACCCGGTAGCCGGCGACGTCGGCCGCCGCGCTCCCCTCCCACACCAGGCGCACCTGCCGCCCCTCGGCGAGCGCGACCAGGCCGTCCGGCGCGGGCGGCGCGAAACGGTCGCGGTAGTCGACCTCCACCTCCTCGGCGAAGCCGCTCTCGACCGTCACCGGCCGCCGGCTGGCGACCGCGCTGACGGCGTAGATGTAGCGTTCGCCGAAGAGGGCGCTCTCGTCGAGCAGGGTGTCGGCGCGCGGGCCGATGCTGCGGATCGGAGGGCCGTAGGTCCGCTCGGTCGCCTGGCGGCGGTAGACGTTGAAGCCCGCGAACGCCGGTGCTTCCTCGGTGGCTTCGGTGGCTTCGGCCGCCTCCGCCTCCACAGCCTCCGCGTCGTCCCCGGCGTCCGCCGTCTCCGCGGGCTGCCCCGCCTGCGCCGCGGCGCGCGCCTGCTCGCGCACCACCTCGATCAGCGGATGGCTCCAGCGGATCCGCACGCCCCCCGCCTCGGCGGTCGTCTCGACTCCGGTCGGAGGCGCGGGCGGCTCGACCAGCGGGAACGAGACGCGGTTCGAGAGGGCGGACTCGCGGCCGTCCGGGCCCCGGGTGGTGACGGCCAGGGCGACCGCCGTCGCCGCGCCGTCTTCCGCCGGCTCCGGCACCGGCAGCTCGAAGGCGATCCGGTCACCGCGCACGACACCCGCGAGATCCTCGCCCTCGAGCGCCAGGACGCGAGTCGCGCCGACTCCGAACTGGCGCTCGTCGATCTCCGGCGCGGCCCCCGGGGCGGTGCCCGCCGGCAGGGGGAGGACGAGCTGCGAGACGGTCACCGCCTCCACGCCGCCGAGCGCCGTGCCGGCGGCGGTCGTCCGCGGGTAGCCGAGCTCGACCAGCAGCCGGTCGCCGCGCTGGACGACCGCGAGGTCGGTGGTGGGCGCCGGCACCCGCAGGATCGGCGGCATCGGGTCGCCCTTCTTGCCGCAGCCGGAGGCCAGCAGGCCGATCACCACGAGGCCGAGAGCGGAGAGCCGAGCGCGGTCAGAGCACATAGCGCGACAGATCCTGGTCCTTCACCAGGTCGCCGAGGGTGCGGCGCACGTGTTCGCCGTCGATCGTGATGTCCACGCCGTCCATGTCGGGGGCCTCGAACGAGATCTCGTCGAGCATGCGCTCCATCAGCGTGGCGAGGCGGCGCGCGCCGATGTTCTCGGTCCCCGAGTTGACCTCGACCGCCAAGCGGGCCACCTCGGCGACCGCGTCGTCGGTGAAGTCGAGCGTCACCCCCTCGGTCGAGAGGAGGGCCGCGTACTGCTTGGTGAGCGCCGTCTCCGGCTCGGTCAGGATGCGCACGAAGTCGGCCTCGGTGAGGGCCTGGAGCTCGACCCGGATCGGGAACCGCCCCTGGAGCTCCGGGATCAGGTCGGACGGCTTGGAGACGTGGAACGCGCCGGCCGCGAAGAAGAGCACGTGGTCGGTCTTGACCATGCCGTACTTGGTCGAGACGGTCGTCCCCTCGACGATCGGCAGCAGGTCGCGCTGCACCCCCTCGCGCGACACGTCCGGTCCGCGCCCGCCCTCGCGGCCGGCGACTTTGTCGATCTCGTCGAGGAAGATGATCCCGCCCTGCTCGACCCGCGAGCGCGCCTCGCGCGCCACCTGCTGGCGGTCGATCAGCTTCTCGGCCTCCTGCTGGATGAGGATCTCGAGCGCCTCGCCCACCTTCACCTTCTGCCGCCGGCGCCGGTTGAACATGCCGGGCAGCATGTCCTTCAGGTTGATGCCGACCTCCTCGACCCCTTGCGGCGTGAACATCTCGAGGCTCGGGAAGCCGCTCTCCTCGGTCTCCACCTCGACCAGGCGCTCGTCGAGCTTGCCGGCGCGCAGCTTCTCGCGGAACCGCTCGCGGGTCGCCTTCAGGTCCTGGTAGCCGGTGTCGCCCTCGCTGCCCGCCTCCGGCGCGTCGCCACCCTGCATCGAGAGGCCGGGTACGCGGGTCGACGGCACCAGCAGCTCGAGCAGTCGGTCCTCGGCGCGCGCCCGGGCGGTCTCGATCACCGCCTCGCGCTTCTCCTCGCGCACCATGCCGACCGCGATCTCGGTCAGGTCGCGCACCATCGACTCGACGTCCCGGCCGACGTAGCCGACCTCGGTGAACTTCGAGGCTTCGACCTTGAGGAAGGGCGCCCGCGCGAGCTTCGCCAGCCGGCGCGAGATCTCGGTCTTGCCGACGCCGGTCGGCCCGATCATCAAGATGTTCTTGGGCGCGATCTCCTCGGCCAGCGCCGGGTCGAGCTGCTGGCGCCGCCAGCGGTTGCGCAGCGCGATCGCCACCGCCCGCTTGGCGTCGTTCTGGCCGACGACGTACTTGTCGAGCTCGGCCACGATCTGGCGCGGCGGCATGTCCTCGATCGCCAGGGGGCTGGGGCTGCCGGCCGCGAGCTCGGTGCGCTCGCCCACCGGGGTGGGGGTCTGGGACATCAGAGCTCCTCGACGGTGAGCTGGTGGTTGGTGTACACGCAGATGTCGGCGGCGATCGCCATCGCCTCCTCCACGACCTCGCGGGCGGAGAGCTCCGTGTGGCGGAGGAGCGCCCGCGCCGCGGAGAGCGCGAAGTTGGCGCCCGAGCCGATGGCGAGCACGCCGCCGTCCGACTCGTCCGGCTGGAGCAGCTCGCCGGTGCCGGTGACGAAGAAGGTCTTGTCGCGGCTGGCCACCAGCATCACCGCCTCCAGGCGGCGCATCGAGCGGTCGGTGCGCCAGTCCTTCGCCAGCTCGACCACCGCCCGCTCGAGGTTGCCGGAGAACTCCTCCAGCTTCTCCTCGAGGCGCGAGAAGAGGGTCAACCCGTCCGCGCCGCCGCCCGCGAAGCCGGCGAGCACGTCGCCGTTGCCGACGCGGCGCACCTTCTTGGCGCCGGACTTGACGATCGTCGTCTGCCCGAGGGTCACCTGGCCGTCACTGGCCAAGCAGACCTTGCCGCCGCGGCGGACCAGGAGGACGGTGGTGGAACGGATCTCGGGGACAGGCGTCGCCATGGGGGTGGGATTGTAGCAAGCCGGCGGATCGATGACCGCCCCGCTCAGCGCTTCGCTTTCGGGTGGCTCTCGCGGTAGACGTGGAGCAGGCGGTCGATGTCGAGGTGGGTGTAGCGCTGGGTGGTGGAGAGCGAGCTGTGGCCGAGGAGCTCCTGGATCGAGCGCAGGTCGGCGCCCGCTTCGAGCAGGTGGGTGGCGAAGGTGTGGCGCAGGGTGTGGGGGTGGACGCCGGCGGCGACCGCGGCCGACTCGACGTGGCGGTCGAGGCGCCGGCGCACCGAGCGCTCGGTCAGCCGGCCGCCGCGGTGGTTGAGGAAGACCGGCTCGTCCTCTTCGATCACCGCCTCGCCGCGCACCTCCTCCCAGTCGGCGAGCCAGGCGGAGAGGGCCGCCGCCGCCGCCCGGCCGAAGGGGACCATGCGCTCCTTGCCCCCCTTGCCGAGCACGCGCAGCACCTGACCCGACAGGTCGACCTCCGGCCAGTCGAGTGACACCAGCTCGCCCACCCGCAGGCCGGTGGCGTAGAGGAGCTCCAGGATCGCCCGGTCGCGCCGGCCGAGCGGCTCCGACGTGTCGGGCGCTTCGAGCAGCGTCTCGGTCTCGCCCGGGCGCAGGTGGCGCGGCAGGGTCTTCGGCGCCTTCGGCGTCTTGACCCCGCGCGCCGGGTTGGCGTCGATCTCCCCCTCGCGCACGGCATAACGCAGCAGGCCCCGCGCCGCCGAGAGCGCCCGCCCCTGGCTGCTCCGGGCGAGGCCGTCCTTGGCGAGCGCGGCGACGAACGAGCGCACCGCCAGTCGATCGACGTCGGCGGGGGCGAGCGACTCGGCCGGCCGGGCCAGGAAGTCGCGGGCGAGGAAGGCGACGAAGCGGTCGAGGTCGTTCTGGTAGGCGCGCAGGGTGTGCGGCGAGAGGTTCCGCTCGCCTTCGAGGTGGGCGAGGTAGCGGCGGACGAGCGCCTGGAGGGGGCCCACGGGCTGCTCTAGGCCGATACCGGCTCGGCCGCCTCCGCGGTGCTCTCGGAGCCTTGCGGCCGCTCGAACACCGATTCGTCGGCTTCGACCCCCGCGGCCCTCGCCCACGCGAGGAGATCGTGCCGCGCCCGCTCGGCGTAGGCCGTCTTGCGCAGGCGCTTGGGCAGCCGCCGGCCGAGCTCCTCGAACAGGCCAAAATTGACGTTCGCCGGCTGGAAGTGCTTCGGGTCCGACTGCGTCACGTGCCGGGCGAGGGCGCCCAGCCCGGTGGTCGCGGGGAAGGCCTCGGCCGTCGTGCCGGTGCGCTCGAGCGCCAGGTAGAGGGCGATCGCGAGACCGGTGGCCGCCGATTCGAGATAGCCCTCGACGCCGGTGATCTGTCCGGCGAGGCGCAGCCGGGGCTCGCTCTTCACCCGGTAGCGGGCGTCGAGCAGGGTGGGGGAGTTGACGAAGGTGTTGCGGTGGATCTGGCCGTGGCGGACGATCTCCGCCTCCCCGAGCCCGGGGAGCATCCGGAGCACGCGGGTCTGCTCCGGCCACTTCATGCGCGACTGGAAGCCGACCAGGTTGTAGTGGCTCTTCGCCAGATCCTCCTGCCGGAGCTGGACCACCGCGTACGGTTGCGTGCCGTCGGGCGCGGTCAGGCCGACCGGCTTCATCGGCCCGTAGCGCAGCGTGTCCTCGCCGCGGCGGGCGAGCTCCTCGATCGGCAGGCAGCCCTCGAAGTAGCGGGTGTCCTCGAAGTGGTGGAGGGGCATCACCTCGGCGTCGAGCACCGCCTGTCGGAAGGCGAGGTATCCCTCCCGGTCGAGCGGCGCGTTCAGGTAGTCGTCGCCGCCGCCCTTGCCGTAGCGCGACTGGGCGAAGAGCTTCGAGAGGTCGAGGCTCTCGGCGTCGACGATCGGCGCCATCGCGTCGTAGAAGTAGAGCCACTCGCCGCCCAGGATCGCGCCGAGATTCGCGGCCAGCGCGTCCGAAGTGAGCGGTCCGGTCGCGATCACCACGTCGCCTTCGGGAACCTCAGTCACTTCGCCGCGCTCGACCGTCACGCTCGGCAGCGCCGAGAGCCGTTCGGTCACCCGCTCGGAGAATCGCTCGCGGTCGACCGCCAGCGCGCTCCCCGCCGGCACCGCGGCCTCGCGCGCCGAGGCGATGATCAGCGAGCCGAAGGCCTCCATCTCCCGCTTGAGCAGGCCCGCCGCGTGCTCCGGGTCGTCGCTGCGCAGCGAGTTCGAGCAGACCAGCTCGGCGAAGGCGCCGGTCGAGTGGGCGGGCGTCGAGCGCTCGGGGCGCATCTCGTGGAGTACCACCGGCAGCCCGCGGCGGCCGAGCTGCCAGGCGCACTCGCTGCCGGCGAGGCCGCCGCCGACGACGTGGATGGGGCGTTCTTCCGTCACGGGGAGAGGTTACCGCAGGCCCGGCGGTCGGTGACGCCCGCCGATCAATGGCATCATAGGCGGGCGGATCGTTTTTCACGAGCACGGCTCGTTTCGCTGGTCAACGGTTTCGGAGGAGCGTCGCATGGTCACGACGATCGTTCTGCTCAACGTGCAGCCCCAGGGGATCGACCGTATCGCGCAGGAGATCCTGGCGGTCGACTCGGTGACCGAGGTCTACTCGGTGGCGGGGCGCTACGACCTGGTGGTCGTGGTGCGCACCCGGACCACCGACGAGCTCGCTCAAGTGGTGCCGAGCCGGATCCTCAAGGTCGAGGGGATCACCCACTCGGAGACCCTGACCGCGTTCCGCGTCTACTCCCGTCACGACCTCGATCGGATGTTCGCCATCGGGCTCGAAGAGGGCGGCTCCGACCCGGAGTCGCGGTGAGCCGAGCCGCCGATCCGGGCGCATCGTCGTGGGCGTCGTGACTCTGCAGCCGACCCAGGAGGTCGCGGAGCTCCGGCGGCAGCTCGTGCTCGCCGTCCAGCGAACCTGCCCGCGCTGGCTCACCGCCGAAGCGGACGACCTGGTGCAGACCGCGCTCCTGCGCGTGATGGAGATCAAGCGCAGGCGTGAGGGAGACGCCGAGTTCTCGACGTTCTACTTGCGGAGGGCGGCCTACAGCGTGGTGGTGGACGAGATCCGCCGCCGCCGGAGGCGGGGGGAGGTGCCCCTCGAACCCGAGGCCGACGGCGAGGAGCCCGTCCGCCCGGCGCACGACCCGGACCCCGAAGAGGTTTCGGCGTCGCGCGAGCTGGGGCGAGCGATCTCCGACTGCCTGGGGAGGCTCGTGCCGCCCCGCCGCATGGCGGCGACCCTGCACCTCCAGGGGCACCGCATCCGAGAGGTCGGTGATCTGATGGGATGGACTGAGAAGAAGGCCGAGAACCTGATCTATCGCGGGCTGGCGGACCTCCGCGAGTGCCTGAAGGGCCGGGGGATCGAGCGATGAGCGGCGCGGAGCGGAACACTCCGGGTGAGATCGATCTGGAGAGGCTGCGCGCGGGCTTCGCCGCCCACTCGCCCGAGCCGCCGTCCTCGGCGGCCGGCCCCTGCCCGGAGCCCGGCACGATCTACGACGCCGTCCGCGGCCGGCTCGCCCCGCGCGAGCTGCGCGCGGTCGTCGAGCACGTCGCCGCGTGCCCCGGGTGCGCACAGGAGTGGCGGCTTGCGATGGCGTTCGAGGAGGCCACGGCCGAGGACGACTCGGTGCCCGACGTCCACCCGGCCGCGGCGTGCCCGCGCTCGCCGCTGCACCTCGTCTCCATCGCCGCCACCTTCGTGATCGCGCTCCTCGCCGCCGGTGTCTGGTACACGGGCGGCGACTTTGCGCCGGAGGAGGCTCCGGTCTATCGCGACGCCGGGCCGGGCGAGATCGTTTCGCTCCTCGGCGACGGCGCGGCCCTCGACCGGAACGACCCGGTCCTGCGCTGGCGGCTGGGCGAGGAGGGCGCGCCGGAGGGGACGACCTACGACGTGCTGGTGAGCACGAGCGACCTCGTGCCGGTGGTGGAAGAGTACGACCTGCCCGAGCCCGAGTTGCGGATCCCGGCCGACGCCCTGGCTCAGGTCGGTGAAGACGTGGATCTCGCCTGGCGGGTGACGGCAAGGCTCCCCGAAGGCGGCGAGGTGGTTTCGCGGACCTTCGTCACACCGCTGAAGTGAGTCAGCCTACCGACGGTTCGAGCTCCAGGCTCTCCAAGGTTTGCGCTATCCTGTGAGGGATTCTCTGCTCCACCCTCGTTCCCTGGCTGGACGGAGGCGACGTACCGACATCGCGGGCCGGGGTTCGCCCGGACCGGGTTTCGGAGACGTCGTCCACACCTCTCACGACAGAGGAGGCGAGAGATGCCCGAAACGTTCCCCCGCAGCACGACCAATCTACCTCCCGCGGACTCGAGCGACGAGAGCCCGACGGAGGATGCGACTCAGAGCTCGACCGAACCGGCTCCATCCGGGAGCCATACCAAGAAGACGACGGGGTGGGAAGCCGGATTCTTCCTTCGCCGGGTCGAAGAGACCTCTTCCACACCCGGCACCGGCGGTGGAGGCCCGGCGTACGATCCGAACAAGCCGAATGGGTGAGGCGCCGGTGGGGTAGGCGGCGATCGATGGTCCCCAGGAGGCGTGTCGGCTGGCTTTGGCTCTGGTTGTCGTTCACCGTGGCGCCGCTCGCGGTAGGCGCCCAGGAGCCGTCCGCTTCCTTTCGCCTCTGTGCGGTGGACTTCCCCGACGACCCGGCGGGGGAACAGGCTTCTCACTGTGTCTACGCGATCTGGCAGGAGGCGGTGGCCACCATGGAGTCCGGCGGCTCCGGAGGTCGGGATGCCACGCAGCGACTGACCGCGGAGGCCCTGGTCACCCTGGCCCAGGCCGCCGAACGGGATCCGTCGTCTGGATGGCCCCACTTCTTCTCCGGAATCGTCCGCTGGAGCGAGCCGGAAGAGGCGCAAGAGCTTTTCGCCCGGGCGGCTCGACGGTTCGCGACCGCGGACGATGCTCGAGGAGAGGTTCTCGCCCGCGGCAATCGTCAACCTCTTCTCTTCGACCTGGGGCGCCTCGACGAGGCGGAGCGCGAGGTGGTAGAGGCCTTGCGGGTCGCCCGTTCCACCGGCGAGCCCGGCCTCGTCACCCAGGCGAAGATCTTCCACGCCCGCCATCTCCAGACGACCGGCCGGGACCTGGAGGAGGTCTTCTTGCTCCTTCGGGAGATCGTCGCTGCGCAACCGGCAAGCAGCACCGACGCGCGAACGCTGACCAGCCTCGCGTCGCTGGGGTCCGTGGCGATCGAGATCAGCCGCTGGAGCGTCGCGGAGGCGACCTACGATCGGCTCCTCGCCGCCGCGGAGCGGACCGACAACTCCTTCTATCGCGCCGAAGCCTGGTACGGCTCGACCCGTCTCGCGGCGGAGCGCTTCGCCGAGGCGCCGACGGAGCGGGGTCGGCGCGAGACGCTCGAGCTCGCCAGGAGAACGGTCGCCGTATCGGACGCCGGCGTCCATCGGACCGCCGAGGTGCTCTCGCACTGGATGCTCGGCACGATGTCGCCCGCGAGCGAGCGGCGGTACCACCTCGAGCGTTGCGCCGAGCTGGCCGCCGCCGCGAAGAACCCCCGAAACGAGGCCTACTGCTTGGGAGCCCTCGCGCGACACCTCGCGCCAACGGACCCGGTGACGGCAAGCGGTGTAGTGGCTCGAGCCTTCGAGTTGGCCGAAGAGGCGGAAGATCCCTTCTCTTCCGCATTCGCTTGGCGCGAGCGCATGCGGCTGGCCTGGGCGGCCGATCCGGTGGACGAGGCGGTCGCCGTCTCTTGGGAGGCCCTGGCCGCGATCGAGACGCTCCGCGATCTCCAGGAGGGGGGCTCGAGCGTCCAGGCGGGGCTCTTCTCGACCTGGAGCGACGACTACCAATGGTTCGCCGGCCGCCTTCTGCGGGAGGTCCAGGATAGCGGGCGGCTGGATCTGCTCCCGGAGGCGTTCGCCGCCTCGGAGAGGCTGCGGGCGCGAGCGCTGACCGATTGGCTCCGCAGGGCCACCGATTCTCCGCTGGCCGTGCGACAGGCAGACTTCGCTTCGCTCGACGAGATCCGGCGAGCCCTCCGACCTGACGAGGCGCTGCTCGGGTACCAGGTCGCGCCGTGGCGAGACGCGGCCGGAGATTTCGGCGGCGGCGCTTGGCTGATCGTCGTGACGCGCGAAGGGGCGCGCGCTCACGCGCTGTCCGAGGGGCGGCGCGAGATCCGCTTCGCGGTCGATCTGTACACCGGGCTCTTCGACGCCCGCGACGGCTCGGAGGCGAAACCCTCGGCCGAGCTCTACCGCCGCCTGCTGGAGCCCGCGCTGAGCGTCCTGCCCCCGGCGATCGATCGGCTGGTGATCGTGCCGGACGACGCCCTGCACCGGCTGCCGTTCGCCGCGCTCCGGAAGCGCGCCGACGGAGCGCCATTGATCGCCGATCACGAGATCGAGATCGCACCCTCGTCCACCCTATGGCTCCGTTGGCGCAGCGGCGGATCGCCGTCCGCCTCGGGGCCGGCCTCTCGGGCCGGAATCGTCCTGGCCGATCCGGAGATCCCGACCGCCGCGCACGCCCTGGTCCGGGGCGAGCTTCCCCGGCTAAGCCACGCGCTTCTCGAAGGTCGTGGCGCGGTCGCGGCGCTGGGTCCGACGGCCGAGCTCACGAGTGGCGCGGCGGCCACCGAGGGCTACCTGCGGGGGCTCGACCTCGAACCATTCGGTCTCGTCCATTTCGCCGTGCACGCCGTGACGGACGGCGAGAACCCGGAGCGCTCGGCGGTGATTTTGGCCGCCGGGCCGGAGGGTGAGGACGGTCTTCTACAGGCTTCGGAGATCGTCTCGCTCGACCTGCGCGGCAAACTGGTCGTGCTCTCGTCGTGCCGCACCGCGGACGGCGCCGTGCTGCGGGGAGAGGGAGTGATGAGTCTCGCGCGCGCCTTCTTCCAGGCAGGCGCCCGCACGGTCGTCGCGAGCCTCTGGCCGTTGCGTGACGACGACGCCGAGAAGCTTTTCGAGATCTTCTATCGGCAGCTCGCCCGAGGCGAGTCGGTCGGTGGCGCGATGCACAACGCGCAAGAGCGCCTGCGACATCGGGGCGCGCCGGCGCAGACCTGGGCGGGGCTGGTGGTGCTGGGCGACGGCTCGCTGGTGCCGCTCCCAGGGGGGAGGCGCGGCATGGTTGACCGACTCCTCGCGCCGGCGACGCTGGCGATCCTGCTCGCCGTCCTCGCAGCCGCCGGCTTCGCCGCGGCTCGCTACCGCCGCCGGTCGCGGCTCGGTTGACCGGCGTCCGCTCGCCTCAAGCCGACGCGGAGGCGGCTTCGCCCTCGGCGGATTCACCGACCGGCTCGGTCGGTTCGTCGAGGGCCTCCTCCCAGTCGCAGCCCTCGTTCGGGCAGAGGAGGTGCGGCCCCTTCTTCTTGGTCGTCTTCTCGGTCACGAAGGCGTGGCCGCACTGGGGGCAGGGCTGGTCGACCGGCTTGTTCCAGAGCGCGTACTTGCAGTCCGGGAAGCGGTCGCAGGAGTAGAAGATCTTGCCGCGGCGCGAGCGCTTCTCGTGGATCTCGCCCTTGCCGCACTCGGGGCAGGTGATGCCGGTCGGCTTCGGCTCGGCCTGCTTCTCCTTCGCCGTCTTGCGGATGTTCTTGCATTCGGGGTAGTTCGAGCAGCCGTAGAAGGCGCCGTAGCGGCTGCGGCGCAGCGCCATCGGCGAACCGCACTTCTCGCACGGCGGTACCTCCTCGGCCGGGACCGCGTCCTGCGCCTCCTCGCCCTCCGGCTCCGGGTCCCGGGTGTAGGTGCAGTCGGGATAGTTCGAGCAGCCGAAGAAGGTGCCGTAGCGGCCGAAGCGCATCACCAGCTCCTTGCCGCACTCCGGGCACTTCTCCCCGGTCGGAACGCCCTCGCGCTTGACGTTCGGCATCTCCTTGCCGGCCGCCTCGAGATCCTTCGAGAGCTGCTCGTTGAAGCGGCGCAGCGTCTCCTTCCACTCCGCGTCGCCGTCCTCGATCTCGTCGAGCTTCTCTTCGAGCTCCGCCGTGTACCCCTCGTTGATGATCTCGTGGAAGCTCCCCTGGAGCATCTCGTTGACCAGCTTGCCGAGCGCGGTCGGGGAGAAGCGCTTCTCGAGCCGCTCCACGTAGTCGCGGTCGGTGAGGGTGGCGAGGATCTGGGCGTAGGTCGAGGGGCGGCCGATGCCGTTCTCCTCGAGCGCCTTGACCAGCGTCGCTTCGCTGTAGCGCGCCGGCGGCTGGGTGAACTTCTGTTCGCTGTGGAGCTGGTGGAGCTTCAGCTCCTCGCCCTCGGTGAGGTTGGGCATGGCATCCGAGTCGCCCTCGTTCGGGTCTGACCCCGCGGGGGCGTCCTCGTCCTTGGCCTCCTGGTAGACGGCGAGGAAGCCGGCGCTCTTCAGGACCCGGCCGGTGGCGCGCAGCGTGTGGCGGCCGTTCTCCACGTCGACCCGGGTCACGTCGTAGACCGCCGGCTTCATCTGCGAGGCGATGAAGCGGTTCCAGATCAGCGTGTAGAGCTTGAGGTCTTCGGGCTTCAGGTACTGCTGGATCCTGTCCGGCGGCAGGTCGAAGTTGGTCGGGCGGATCGCTTCGTGGGCGTCCTGTGCGCCCTTCTTCGACTTGTAGCGCACCGGCTTCGCGGGCAGCGCCTTGGCCCCGTACTTCTCCTCGACGTAGGCGCGGCCTTCGGTGAGCGCCTCCTCGGAGACGCGGGTCGAGTCGGTCCGCATGTAGGTGATCAGGCCGACCGCGCCCCGGTCGCCGATCTCCTTGCCCTCGTAGAGGCCCTGGGCGATCCCCATGGTGCGCTTGACCGAGAAGCCGAAGCGCCGGGCGGCGTCCTGCTGGAGACGGCTGGTGATGAACGGCGGCCCCGGGTGCTGCTTCGACTCCTTGCGCTCGATCGAGGCGACGCGGAAGGTGCCGGCGGAGAGCTCCTCGACGATCGACGCCGCGGTCTCGCCGTCGCCCACCTTCGCCTTGTCGCCGTCGGTCCGGTGCAGGCGGGCGTTGAAGACCGGCGGCTCAGCGCCTTCGAGGTCGGCCGAGAGCACCCAGTACTCCTCGGAGACGAAGGCGTCGATCTCGGCCTGCCGGCCGCAGACCATCTTGAGCGCAACCGACTGCACGCGCCCGGCCGAGAGCCCCTGCTTGATCTTCTCCCAGAGGAGCGGCGAGAGCCGGAAGCCCATCAGGCGGTCGAGGATGCGCCGCGCCTGCTGGGCGTCGACCTTGCGCACGTCGATGTCGCGTGGGCTCTCGAGGGCGTGGAGCACCGCCCGCTTGGTGATCTCGTTGAAGGTCACGCGCCGGATCTGCTCCGGCTGCTTGCCGATCACCTCGGCGATGTGCCAGGCGATCGCCTCGCCCTCGCGGTCCGGGTCGGGGGCGAGGTAGACCAGGTCGGCCTTCTTCGCCGCCTCGCGCAGCTTCCCGACGACCTTCTTCTTGTCGGAGAGCACTTCGTAGCGCGGCTCGAAGTCGGGGCCGATCCCCATGTCCTTCTTCACCAGGTCCCGGATGTGGCCCATGGACGCTTCGACCATGTAGTCCTTGCCCAGGAACTTCTTGAGCGTCCGGGTCTTCGCGGGGCTCTCGACGACGATCAGGTGCTTGGTCACGGTTCGGGTAAAGCGGTTCTGTTTCCGTCTTATTCCAGGCCGGCGGCCGGCGCGGCTCGGGCGCGCAGCACCCAGGACGGCCCCGGCTCGCGGCGGACGCGGCCTTCGAGCTCGAGCTCGAGGAGGGTGCCGAGCAGGCGGTCGACGGGTGCGCCGAGCTCGCCGGCGAGCGCCTCCGGCGACACCGGATCGCCCGGCACGAGCGCCGCGACGATGCGGCTCCGGAGGTCGCTCCGCCGGCCGGCCTTCGCCTCGTCCGCCGGAGCCTCCGCGGCGGGCGGCGGCTCGGCGGTTAGTCCGAGCAGCTCGAGCACGTCGCGCGGCTCGAGCGCCGGAAAGGCGCCGTCGGCGATCAGCCGGTTGGTGCCCTCCGAGCGTGGCTCGAAGATCCGGCCCGGCACCGCCAGCACGTCGCGCCCGAGGTCGAGGGCGAGCCGGGCGGTGATCAGCGAGCCCGAGCGCACGACCGCCCGCACCACCAGCGTCGCGGCGGAGAGCGCGGCGATCAGCCGGTTGCGGACCGGGAAGTGCCAGGGCTTCGGCCCCACGCCGCACGGCAGCTCGGTGAGGAGCGCGCCGCCCTCCGCGACCTCCTCGCCCAGGCGCCGGTGGCCGCGCGGGTAATCGGCTCCGAGGCCGGTGCCGAGGACGGCGACCGTGGCCGCGCCGTCGCCGTCGTCGTCGTCCCACGACGCCGCGCCGGCGAGCGCGCCCCGGTGGGCCGCCGCGTCGACGCCGCGGGCGAAGCCGGAGACCACGCTCAGCCCGGCGGCGGCGAGCGCGCGACCGGAGAGGGTGGCGGCCTCCCGGCCGTAGGCGTCGGCCCGGCGCGAGCCGACGATCGCCACCGAGCGGGCGGCGGGCGCGATGTCGCGGCCGCGCAGCCAGAGGGCGGGCGGCGGCAGGTCGAGGTCGTAGAGCGCCTGGGGGTACGAGGCGTCGCCGAGCGTGACGATCCGTCCACCGATCTCGCGGGTGCGGCGGAGCTCGGCGGCGGCGATCGACCGGCAGCCGTCCGGCCGGTCGGGGTGGTCGAGCAGGCGGCGGGCCACGCCGAGGGCGTCGACCGGGACGGCGAGCTCGGCGGCGGTGGCGGCGTCGGCGCGCCAGCCGGAGGCCGCCCAGTCGTCCAGGCGGACGGCGAGGCGGCAGGAGACTCCGCGCGGCACGTCGAGGCTCGCGCCGAGGGCGATCAGCAGGTCGCGGCGCAGGGTGTCGGTCGATCGGTTCGTCGGGTTCGGGGGGCTCACGGGAGGCGTCTCCTGTCGTCGTCGGTGGCCGCGCGGTGTCCTCGCGCGAGGTCGTGGCGCTCATCCACCCAGGACGGAAACCGGCCGTTCCGATCGCTCCGAAACCCTCGGCTCCGGTCCCGCCGGAGCGCGGAAAACCCCGTCCGGCGGGGCCTCGGGGCTCGTATATACTGCGGAGGCACGCTTCTGGCAGTCCAGCGCACCATGTTCCGAGCGGGGGGAAGATGAGACGACGC
>CAZLLV010000527.1:0-17954 GCA_964560325.1 uncultured Thermoanaerobaculia bacterium
CCGGGGGCCTCGCCTGTCTGACGCCTCGCGGCCGTGGCGGGGTTCACTCCCGCCGACCGTGCCAGCTCCGCGGGCGCAGGCGCCTACAGACGAGGAGGCCCCGGCCGGCCCCTCGGGTTCGGTGGTGGAGGGGAGGCTGGAAGGCGGTTTCCGGCGGGCCGCGATGGCCTGGGTAGTATCCGACACAAATCGGGCGGTTAGACGAGGCCGGGCGTGTCGCGTTGACCGATGCTGCGAAGCGCTGCTACACTTCCCGTAAATGCAGAGGAGAGAGCCGCTTGAGGAGCCGAGCGACGCTGCTGGCGAACGCGTTGGACGACGGACATCAAGTCGGCTAAAAATGGCGCCTTTGCACTCACCCAACGGTTGGCCGGCTTGCAGTCGTTGGAGCTGAGGAGCCTACTCAATTGGATCACGAAGCTAAGCTGAGGGACGAGCTGCTGGGGTGGCAAGCAGGGCAGCGTGAACTACATCGTTGGAAGCTTGTAGCAATCGGAAGCCCAACGGCGCTCGGACTCGGCCTAACCAGCCAACAAGGTCAGCCGAACTTACTCGTGATTTGCCTCGCTCCATTCATCGCCGCCTACTGCGATGCTCTCCTTCGGGACCATGATCTCCGCATCGGATTGATCGGCTCCTTTTTGCTCAGGAGACCTGGCGCTTTTGCAGAGTATGAGCGGTTCATCGAGACGCGCTCAGTCGGAATATCGGAGTGGTGGCGCCTGGGACGGTCAGCGGCGATGTACTCGTCGCTCGGTGCCTGTGCCCTTACTGCAGCGGCCGGAGCCTACGGGCTGTGGTTCGGCGCGTTTTCGCGGCAAGCCTGGTTCGAGTTCGCCGCTACGTTCCTTTCCGCGGTAGTCGGGGCGATCTTGGTGCGCCGCGTCCACACCGCGTTCGTAAGAGGTTACGGTCGTCTCAGAGAAGCTGCAGATCCCGACTACGCGATCAACGAACTGGTAGAGTAGCCTCCGTGGCTATGGCATCGGCCAGTCCCTCACTGGAGCGGTCGCGAAGAGCGCGCCGCTGAGTTCATTCACGTTGGCGACCTTCGGTACGATTGAGACTGCAATGGCTGCCAAGAATACGTCACCGACGAGCACCGATACCGCTCAGGCCGAATACGAGATTCTTAGCGGGTCGGCTGGGTCGCTTTGCAAAGAGGTAGTGTGGCAGTTCGAGCGCCTCATCTTCGATGCAAATGCCACCCTCGGGTTCCCTATCGAGTCTCGTGTAAAGGGTTGGCCATCGATTGAGGAAAAGCTGCGCCGTAAGGATCTCGAGCTCTCAACGCTTGCAGAACTGGACGACTTGGTCGGGATCCGCGTCGTCCTTCTCTTCGCTCGCGATGTCCATCCGGTCCTCGAAGCTATTCGGACACACTTCGACATCGTTAGCATCGAGGATGCGCAGGACAAGCTGGGCGCAGACCGCTTCGGTTATCTTTCGAACCACTGTGTCATTCGACTTAAGCCCGAGTGGAGCAAGATTCCAACTTTTTCAAACCTTCCCAGGCTGAACGTCGAGGTGCAGATTAGAACGCTCGCGCAGCACATGTGGGCTGCGGCTTCCCACAAGCTCCAGTACAAGCGTGAGCAAGCCGTTCCCCTCCCGGTTCGTCGAACACTGAATCGGGTTGCCGCGCTTCTTGAGACGGTCGACTTGGAGGTCGAACGGCTCCTTGACGAACGGTCGGACTATCGGATGGCAATCTCCAGCCCTCAACGACCGACACCGTTGGAGGGTGACAGACTCAATGTCGATCTTCTCGAAACAGTACTCAATGAGTTGCTCCCGACTGATAACAAGGGTGCGGACGAGCCCTACGACGAGCTTCTCAGTGAGCTTGCCCGGAAGGGAATAACGAAGGTGGGACCGCTTCGCGATTTAGTCACTGCGTGGCTTCCGGCAGCCATGGAAGAGGAGGAACGGTATCTCTCTCGGAACCGAAGCCTAATGGACCAGGGCAAAGCTTTGGTTGGCACCTCCGAGGACCGCATCAGGAGCGGCGTCTACTTTAGTCATGTCGGACTTATCCGCAACACCCTCAGCCGACCGCTGTAGGTCGCCTAACGATTCGCTCAACCGGACGAACCCCGGGCGCAGTGGCGCGGTTCGCTCGATGAGGTTTTGGGGCGCGCCGAACTGACGAGGTGCCCGATGACTTCGGAGAAGCGCGTTTCAGGGCTTTATAGCCGATGAAAGCGCCGCTGACGAGGTGCCAGTGACGTCGGAGCGGCTATAATCTGCGCGACGGTGAGCCGCTGAACAAAGATTGGTATGCTGTTGTCGCCACAGGCGACCACGACTAGTTGGCGGTTGACGGTCCCTACCGAGACACGGAGCATTGGCTGCGCGAGGTGCCGTCTCGTTACGAGGGAGCCAAGATCATCGGTGGTGGCGAGGGGGATGACGGCGAATAGAGCGGGCGATTTAATGTGGGCAGCATCTTACTCGTCCCCCGACCCGGTTTCTGCACCGGAGGATGCGCCGGTAGTGAGAAGCAACAACGTCAGGTGACCTCAAAGCGTCCACGGTATGGCGAACGGACTGATTCTCTTTGTCGACGAACCCGCGCGCGGTCAGGATCTGCAGGACCGCATCGCGGAGGTCGGCCATTATTCCGATGCCCTCAGCATGCCGGACTGGGGGCTGCGAAAGCGCGGCATTGCCCTAGTTGCGTTTGACCGAGAGCACCTTCACTACGCCGCACTCATCCGTCGTGGCAGAAAGGTGGCGACCAGCAAGTACCATGTGAGGCTAACTGACTTCGTTAACCTCGAGGCGTTGCCACTTCGCACGCTAGAGCGCCAGCTATCACCGGCCCTTCGTCAACACTACGCGCGCGTTACAAGTAGTGCCGGTGCGGCTATGCCTCCAGCCACTTGGGCAGAAGTACTCTCTTCCGTCAAGGCTGCTCGCCCTTCGCTAGCTGAAGACATCGAATGGCTTGAGGCCAGAGCTAATGAAACGGGCCACGAGATCAGCGGGCCGGCTACACGCCAGTTAGCAGAGGAGAAGGACTCGCTTGTGCTCGCACGCCGGATCTTTGGCTTCCGGGCGAACGACATTGAAGATCGTCTCCTCTGGACAGCGCGTGGCACTAATGAGTTGCCATCATTTCTTGCCGGCCTGTATCAGGCAAGCGTCCCGGAAGACGTCATGATCAATCACGACAGTAGCGTCTTCGGGCTTTGGGAACTGGTTTGGAGATCACATGTAGGTGCTGCTCAGTTCGTGCTCGGTGACCACCGGTTAACTATCCTTACGGCTAACCGCCGGCGACTTGAGAGAACCCTGGGAGTGGACCTCATTTACTGGCACGACTCTTATTCATCGTTCACGATGGTGCAGTACAAGCGCATGACTAGGGAGCCTCGCTCGAGACGGTGGGAGTACCGTCCCGGCGGAAGCTATGCGGTTGAGCTCCAACGTATGGAGACTATCGACCAAGCGACCTGCGGTCGCCCAGCGCCGTTCCTCAGTCACCGGGACTTTCGTCTTTCGCGTTGTCCCTTCTACTTCAAGCTCTGCCACGTGGAGCAATTTTCTGCGGAAGATGACGACATGGTTCCCGGAATGTACATCCCCCTTGACTACTGGCGGCTTCTTCTCCAAACAGGAGGTGCCGTCGGTCCGCGAGGCGGCGCAGTTTTTCGCTACGACAACGTTGGCCGCCACCTCAACAACACCGAGTTCGTCTCACTCGTCCAGTCCGGCTGGATAGGAAGCCATGGGGCCAGCACTGAGCATCTCGAGACTCTCGTTCAGCAGGCGCTCGAGGGGGGGAGAGCGGTTCAGCTGGCCGTTGCCGAGTCGACCCTCTCGGCAGGTGAGGAGTCGTCTCACCCATTGTTGCAGCGGACGCCCTCGGGACGGCCACCCGCGTGGCCCCGCTGACCTCATCTGCCGTTTCTGAGCTCGGATCCGAGAATTTTTGCATAGCGATGTCGTTTCCTCTTGCCGTCGTGATCGGCGTTGGCGCAACCATGGCCATGGATGTGTGGAACCTCTTTCTTCGCCGGGCCTTCCGCATTCCCTCTCTCGACTACTGTCTCTTGGGCCGCTGGGTGCGCCACATGCCCGGCACCTTTCGACACGACAACATCAAAGCATCTCCCAGCAAGCGCTTCGAGTGCGTGACGGGCTGGCTGGTGCATTACACGATCGGCGTTTCGTTGGCGGTCGTGTTCGTGCTGATCGTGTCGGCCGATTGGCTTGCTCGACCGACGGTGGGGCCTGCCTTGCTCTACGGCGTCGCCACTCTGGTCTTCCCCTTCTTCGTTCTGCAGCCGTCGTTGGGTCTCGGCGTTGCGTCGGCACGGACGGCCAACCCTACGTTGGCAAGGCTCAAGAGCCTCGGGACTCATACGGTTTTCGGAGTGGCGCTGTACGGTTGTGCCGTCGGCATCAACGTTCTTTGAGCCGACAAGGTTCCAGCCACTTCGGGGGCTGCGGCAACTCCGCCGGTTTACCCTATTCGTCATGGAGACGCATTCATGTTCCTGACCCTCCTCGTCGTCACGTTCACGATCTCTCTGCTGTGCTGCTTCGCCGTCGCGAAGCTCTTCGACAGGCCGATCGGCTCGATCTTGTCGCGCATCGTGGCCGAGGCACTGAGCGAAGCATGGCATCGCTACATCAAGTTCGCCATCTACGTCGTCGGGCTTTCCGGAGGCGTTCGCATCTGGGAGCTGGAGAAGTACATCACCGCCAGGACTACGGACACCGTCGTGCCGGTGCTCAATCTCGACCGCTGGGTGCTGGAGGTTTATCGCACCGTGATCGCAACGCTGCAGAGCGTGGCCTGGATGCTCCTCGTGTTCTTCGTCTTCGCGCTGATCGCCTACGTCGTCGTGCGAGGATTCGAGCTGCGTCGGGAGAGGGAGCGGCCGTCGGAGTGAAACCGTCGTCATACGACCAGGGTAGATTCGACATGCAGCGAGAGACCGAGGAGTACAACCGAGCGCAAGCCGCCGAGGAGCGCGAGATCTGCGAGTTGCTCGCGCAGGAGATCGAGGGCGCCTTGCCGGAGGCCGAGAATCGGGTGTGGCACGCACACCCGGTGTGGTTCCTCGACGGGAACCCGGTCGTGGGGTACAGCAAGCTGAAGGACTGCGTCCGTTTGCTCTTTTGGAGCGGTCAGTCTTTCGAAACCCTCGGCCTCGCGCCGGAGGGGAAGTTCAAGGCGGCAGAAGCACGATTCACGTCCGCTGAGCAGGTGGACGTGGATCGGCTACGCCAGTGGCTGTCGGAGTGTCGGGAAGTCCAGTGGGACTACAAGAATCTCGTTCGTCGTAAGGGCAGATTGGAACGCTTGAAGTGAAGCGGTTCGGTGAGTCGCAGCACGGGAGGAGGATGGGATGGACGTGGTGAATCTGGCATCGAAGCTCTCCCTGTTCGACGAGCACTGGTCGCCGAAGATCGTCGCCGGATTCAACGGCCACGACGTGATGGTGGTCAAGGCGCAGGGCGAGTTCAACTGGCACTCGCACCCGGACACGGACGACTTCTTCCTGGTCCTCCAGGGGAACCTCACCATCAAGCTGCGTGACGGCGACGCCCACCTCGGCCCCGGCGACCTCTACGTCGTTCCCAGGGGTGTCGAGCACTGTCCCGTCGCCGAGGAAGAGGTCCACCTCCTCCTCATCGAGCCCGTTGGGACACCGAACACAGGGGACGAGAGCACTGCGGTCCACAAAGAGGTGATCTGAGGTCGCAGGACCGAACGGTATCGTACCAAGGCCCCACGTACCGATAGGATTCTTCGAGCGGATCACCAACACGACCTCCGGAGGCTCCGATGACGCGCGAGACGAGGATCACGCTGCGGGTGCAGGCGCGGGGTGGGAAGTTTCTGGGGGACGACATCGGGGGCTCGCTCGTGACCGTGCGGGACGGGCAGACGGAGGAGGTGTTCGCGAGCGGGGTGACGAGGGGTGATTCGGGTTCGCTCGCGGCCGAGTACGGTCCCGGTGCTTCGCAGCGGGTGATCGTCACGCCGGGCTCGCCGCCGCAGGTCCAGTGGCTGGTCGCGGCGGAGACGACGTCGCGGTTCGATGCGGCGCTCTCCCTCGACCGGCCGACGCTCGTGGAGGTGGCGGTGTTCGGGGCGGTGGGTGGGCTCCAGACGGCGCACCGGGCGACGGCGACGCAGTGGGTGGTGCCGGGGGAGCACCTGGTTGCGCCGCCGGGGTGGGTGGTCGAGCTGCCCGGGCTGCTCGTCCAGGTGCTCGATCCGCCGACTCACACGAATCTGTCGTCCCTGCCGGCGCCCGTGAGCCTGAAGGCGAACGTGACGATGATGTGCGGCTGTCCGATCGCCGCGGGCGAGCCGTGGGTTCCGGACGATTTCGAGGTCTTCGCGGACGTCCGCCGGGCGGGGGCGCGGGAGAGGACGCGCGTCCCGCTGGCGTACGCCGGGGAGACGAGCCTCTTCGTCGGTTCGCACGAGGTGCGGGAGCCCGGCTTCTACGAGGCCGCGCTGACCGCGGTCCAGAAGAGCACCGGCAACACCGGCACGGGCCAGGTGACCTACTTCCACCAGGCGTCGTAGAGCTCCACGGCGCGGGATTGTCGTCCAGCGGTGACTTCACCCCCCTGATACCATCGCCGCCGCCCGTGGGCGTCCGGTGCGTCGGCGGAGTCCGGTGGAGGTGCAGAGAATGCTGAGCGAGAAGATCGACGAGATCCAGGAGGCGTTGCGGGCGGAGGGGGTGGACGGGTGGCTGTTCACCGTCTTCCAGCAGAACGATCCGATCAGCCTGCGCCTGCTCGGCGTCGGCGGCGATCACCTGGTGACCCGGCGCTGCTACTACCTGGTCCCGGCCGAGGGCGAGCCGCGCAAGCTCGTCCACGACCTGGAGCCGGCGATGCTCGACCACCTCCCGGGCGGCACGAGCGGCTACCGCACCTGGTCGAAGCACAGCGAGGGGCTGATGCGGCTGGTCGACGGCATGGGCCGGCTCGCGGTCCAGTACAGCCCGAAGGCGCAGATCCCGACCGTCTCGCGCCTCGACGCCGGCACCGCGGAGATCCTGCGCGACGCCGGCTGCGAGCTGGTCTCGTCGGCCGAGCTGGTGCAGCGCTTCGCCGCCACGTGGAGCCCGGAGCAGCTCGAGGGGCACCGCCGGGTGGCGCGCGTGCTGCGGGAGACGGTGCTGGCGGCGTTCGACCGCGTGCGCCGGGCGCTCGCGGCGGGCGACGAGATCGACGAGTACACGATCCAGCGCTTCATCCTGGAGCGTTTCAGCCAGGCCGGCATGGTGACCGACTCGCCGCCCAACGTGTCGATCGGGCCGCACTCGGCCGATCCGCACTACCAGCCGACGGCGGAGAAGAGCGAGGTGATCCGCCCGGGCGAGCTGCTGCTGATCGATCTCTGGGCGCGCGAGGACACTCCGGGCTCGATCTACGGCGACATCACCTGGACGGCGGTCACCGCGCCGTCGCCGACCGACCAGCAGCAGGAGGTCTTCGAGACGGTCAAGCGGGCGCGCGACGCGGCGTTCGATCTGGTGGCGAGCCGTTTCCCGCGCGAGGACGTGCGCGGGTTCGAGGTCGACGACGCGGCGCGCAAGGTGATCGAGGACGCGGGTTACGGCGAGTGGTTCATTCACCGCACGGGTCATTCGATCGAGAGCTCGCTGCACGGCCAGGGCGCCAACATGGACAACCTGGAGACCCACGACACGCGGCGGCTGATCCCGTGGACGGGGTTTTCGATCGAGCCGGGGATCTATCTGCCGGGGGAGTTCGGGGTGCGGAGCGAGATCGACGTGGCGCTGACGCCGGAGGGGGCGGAGATCACCGGCGGTGCGGCCCAAGCCGACTTGATCCGGTTGATGGAGTAGGCGGGCGGAGACAAGGCTCCGCCCCTACGACCGCATCAGTCCGCTCGACAGGCGGTGGGGATCTCGGCGTCTGCAGCTTCCAGCGCTCCTGCGGTCGCCAACCGCGCCTCGACCGCGTCCATGCACTCCCGCGCGAGCGGTAGCGCCTCCCTCTCCTGCTCGACCACGCCGAGGAACGCCGTGCGCAGCCGTTCGGGCGGCACCGGCGCCACCGCGTCGTCACTCTCCGCCTCGCGCAGACCGTAGAGGAGCGACAGGATCCGCTCGGCGCCGTCGAAGCGGCCCCAGAGGTAGTCCTTCTCCCGCCGCTTCCGCTCGAAGAAGGCGCCGAAGTGGCCGAGGCTGGCGCCGCCCAGCTTGTCGCTCGCCCGCCCGACGCCGAGCGCCCGCGCGTCGTCCGGCGCCATCCGCACCACCCGTACCTCCTGGAGCTCGCCCGCGTCGGTCAGCCGCTGGTAGGGGTAGAGGACCAGGTCCCAGAGCGCGAAGCCGAGGTAGTCGCGGTAGACGCCGAGGCGCCAGTCCTCCGGCCAGTCGGCGGTGATCCGGTCGTAGTCGGATTGGAGCTCGGCGCGGATCGCTTCCTGCCGGCCGCCGATGTGCGCGGTGGCCGCGTCGTAGAGGGCGTCCATCGTGCCGCGGTGCGCCTCCAGGAAGCGCCGGACCGCGGCGTCGAACCCGCGGTCGACGTCGTTCTCGGCCAGGGCGGCGTCGCAGAGCTTCTTGATCTCGGCCTCCATCCCGTCCGAGCGGTCCTCGCCGCGCATCAGGCGCCGCGTCTCCTCGGTCCGTATGGCGAGGGCGGCCTGGGCCTCGTCGAGCTCGGCGCGCAGCCGCTGGTCGTCGGTCGAGAGGTCGTCGTAGTAGCCGTTCACTGATTCGCCGACGAAGCGGAGCTGGCGCCAGAGGTAGCCGACGTCGAGCCGCTCGCGCAGCCGATCCTGGGCGGGCCGGTCGGCGCCGTGGCCGATCAGGCCCTTCTCTTCGGCCCACCGGCGGATCGCCACCGTCAGCATCGAGCGCTGGATGCTCTCCTCGAGATGGCAGGCGCGGCTCGCGTTGCGCTCGAGCTGCTGGACGACGGCGAGGGTGCGCAGCTCCTGGTACGCGGCGTACGGCAGGCCGGCGTCCTCGCGCAGCTTGGCGTCGACGGCGTTTCTCGCCCGCGCCGGATCGACCGGCTTCTCGCTCCGCAGGTCGAGGAGCGCGTCCACGTCCTGCGCGTGGGCGTCGCGCACCCGGTCGATGATCCCGGCGGCGAGCTGCACGCGCTGGTTGAACGCCTCGATCTCGCCGAAGTCGTCGCCGGTCGGCTCGCTGCCGACGATGGTCGAGAGCGCCCCCCAGACCGTCTGGAGGAACCGCAGCTCTTCCGGGTCGGGCGGCCCCGGCGGATCGGCCGGGTCGGGCTGGAAGTAGACCAGCCGGCGGTCGACCTCGCGCGCCGGCGCGCGGGAGGTCAGGTCGGCGATCACGTGGCCGAACGGGTAGTTGTCGAGCACGCCGCCGTCGACGAACCAGGAGTCGTCGACCGTGGAGCCGTCGAGGGCGTAGGCGGGGAAGACCTGCTCGCGCAGCCCTTGCAGGTACTCGTCGGAGACCGGGCAGGTCCCCTCGGCGATCTGGCGCTCGTCGCACAGGTTCTTCCGCATGTCGGCGAGGTGGATCGGCGGGAAGGCGCCGGGGAAGGACGAGGTGGAGCGGGCGGCGAAGGCGAGGAGCGGGTTGTCCTCGCGGCCGAACGGGTCGCTCGGCACGGAGCCGTCGGCGCTCCGTTCGAGCTCGAGGTCGAAGACCACCCGGTGCTCCTTCTCGCGCCCGGTCGCCGGGTCGCCGATCACGAAGCCGCGCGGCCGGCCGCGGAAGTCGGTGGTGGTGACGAACAGCCGCAGCCGCTCGCCCGGCGGCACCAGGCTCTCGCCCGGGCAGGGCGTGCCCATCTCTTCGAGCGCGTCGTAGACCCACCGGTACATGAGGTCGCCGTCGAGCGGCGGCTCGGCGCGCACCTTCGGGATCACCAGCCCGCCGGCCAGCCGGAGCAGGCGGAAGACGGCCTCGAAACGGCCGCCCATGAGCTTCCAGATGTCCGCCTTCTCCATCCAGAGGTCGCGCAGGCCGTCCTCGCTCTGGTCGTGCGCCAGCGCCTTCGCCAGGAAGACGCCGTTGATGCCGCCGGCCGAGGTGCCGGCGATCGAGTCGACGATCACCCGGGTCTTGACCTCCGACTCTCGTTCGAGGTCGGCGAGCGCGTCGTAGTAGGCGAGGACGGTGCCGCCGAAGCGCCCGGCGACCTCCTCGCGCGGCGTGCCGGCCTCGTGGGCGCGCGAGGCGATCACGAGGTTGTGGACCTCTTTGGTCTGGCCGTGCATGTAGACCGCGAGCGACACGCCGCCGTAGAAGACCAGCCCCAGGCGGAGCTCGCGGGTGTCGCCGCCGTCGCCGGCGCGGATCGCGGGCGAGCCGCTCGACGTGCAGGAGGTGGACTCTTGGGCTCGCGCCGCGAGCGGCCCGATGATCAGGAGCACGAGGGGGAACGCCATCCGGGCGAGTCGAGTCATCGATTCTTCCCGCTCCCGGTCGCGAGGAGCGGCCTCCGGTGATTCAGACGGTTCGTGACGACGGTTTTCCTCACGATAGCACCGGAACGGACCGGTAGACTCACCCTCATGGCGACGAAGACCGAGCGCGAGCACACCACCACCTCCGGCATCGAGGCCCGGGCCAGCTACCGGCCGGACGACGTGGAGGAGATCTCCTACGCCGAGGCGATCGGCGATCCGGGCGAGCTCCCGTTCACCCGCGGGCTCTACCCGGAGATGTACCGCCAGCGGCTCTGGACCATGCGCCAGTACGCGGGCTACTCCGACGCGTCGGAGTCGCACCGGCGCTACCGCTACCTGCTCGAGCAGGGGACGACCGGCCTGTCGGTCGCCTTCGACCTGCCGACCCAGATCGGCTACGACTCCGACCACGAGATGGCACTCGGCGAGGTCGGGCGCGTCGGGGTGGCGATCTCGTCGATCGACGACATGCGGCGCCTGTTCGACCAGATTCCGCTCGACCGGGTGACCACCTCGATGACGATCAACGCCACGGCGGCGATCCTGCTCGCCCTCTACCTGGCGGTGGCGGAGGAGCAGGGGGTGCCGTGGGAGAAGGTCGGCGGCACGGTGCAGAACGACATCCTGAAGGAGTACGCCGCCCGCGGCACCTACATCTACCCGCCGAAGCCGTCGATGAAGCTGGTCACCGACGTGATCGAGTTCTGCTCGCGCGAGGTGCCGCGCTGGAACACCATCTCGGTCTCCGGCTACCACATGCGCGAGGCGGGCTGCACGGCGGTCCAGGAGGTCGCGTTCACGCTGGCGGCCGGGCTGGCGTACGTGGAAGCGGCGGTGTCGCGCGGGCTCGACGTCGACGCCTTCGCGCCGCGGATCTCGTTCTTCTTCAACGCCCACAGTCACTTCCTGGAGGAGGTGGCGAAGTTCCGGGCGGCGCGGCGGCTCTGGTCGGAGCTGCTCTCCGAGCGGTTCGCGCCGCAGGACGAGCGCTCGCTCTGGCTCCGCTTCCACACCCAGACGGCGGGCTCCACGCTCACCGCGCAGCAGCCGCACAACAACGTGGTGCGCACGACGATCCAGGCGCTCGCGGCCGTCTGCGGCGGCACGCAGTCGCTCCACACGAACGCGCTCGACGAGGCGCTCGGCCTGCCGACCGAGGAGACGGCGCGGCTGGCGCTGCGCACGCAGCAGGTGATCGCCCACGAGAGCGGCGTGGCGGACGCGGCCGATCCGCTCGGCGGGAGCTGGCTGATCGAGTCGTGGACCGACGAGATCGCCCGCCGCGCCCGCGAGTACGTCGAGCGGATCGACGCGATGGGCGGCGCGCTGGCCGGGATCGAGCGCGGCTTCCAGCAGAAGGAGATCGCGGAGGCGGCGTACCGGTGGCAGCGGGCGGTCGAGGCGGGCGAGGAGGTGGTGGTGGGGGTGAACGCCTTCCGGTCGGAGCAGGGGGTGCCGCAGGAGGTGCTGGCGATCGATCCGGAGTCGGAGGCACGGCAGGTGGAGCGGCTGCGGGCGTTCCGGGCGCGGCGGGACGGGGAGCGGGCGGAGGCGTCGCTGGCGGCGCTCACGCAGGCGGCGGGGGAGGACCGGAACCTGATGCCGCCGATCCTCGACTGCGTGCGGGCGGAGGCGACCCTCGGAGAGATCGCCGACCGCCTGCGCCAGGTCTACGGCGAGCACCGGGAAGGAGGACTGGGATGAGCGAGACCATCGGCCTCGACGCGATCGGCCAGATCGCGCTGACCGTCCGCGACGTGGAGCGGGCGACGGCGTTCTACCGGGACAAGCTGGGCGTGAAGTACCTCTTCTCCGCTCCGCCCAAGATGGCGTTCTTCGAGTGCGGCGGCACCCGCCTGCTGCTCGGAGCCGCCGAGTCGGAGGACGACCCTCGACGCTCGTCGATCCTCTACTTCCGGGTCGCGGACATCGAGGCCGCCCGGCGCGAGCTGGGGGAGCGGGGGGTCGAGTTCGAGCGCGAGCCGGAAAAGGTCCACGAAACCGAGGCCTACCAGCTCTGGCTCGCCTTCTTCCACGACGGCGAAGGCAACACCCACGCCCTGATGAGCGAGGTGCGCGGATAGGCCGCGTAGAGGAATTCCGTGTATGCTATTATCGACGGTGAGCTCGGGGGTATATACAGGGTCGGTCCCTATTCCACCAGAGGAGGAGTGGGATGAAACGAGATCGAAATCTCGAATCGGCAATCGCCGAAGCACGAGAGGCATTGGCACAGGCGGACATGGAAGCGGATTCGCAGTTACGGGCGCTCGGTGCACTGGAAAAGGTGGTCGAAGCTTACGAGGCTGCCGATGTGGAGCCCGCGGCTTATGCTCAGGTTCGCCAGAGCGTGGAGGAGCGGCGACAGAAGCTGGTGGAGACTGCGGAGCGAAGCCTCGAGGTCCTCGAGGAGTCCGACGGTGATGCCGAGGTCCAGGCTGTCCTCGCCGGCTCGCGTCAGATCTTCGACCGCTTGGCTCCGGAACAGGCTGACCGGGTGTCGGAGCGCGCCGAGAGTCTCGGCCAGAAACCGTTCTTCAGCCGCTTTCTCCAGAAGCAGGCGGAGCCGGATCGGCCGATCACTCTCAAGTTTCCCTCGGACAAGGAAGATTCTCCTCACGACCGCCGCTGCCTGGAGCTGGTAACCAGGAAGTTCCCGTCGGATTGGGAAGATCAGACCGAGCGCGAGCGGCCGGACTGGGTCACGTTGAAGTACCCGTCGGACGACGACGAGCTCTTCACGCTGAAGTACCCGTCCGATTGCGACGAGCCGGCGTACAAGTGACACGTTTCGCGTGCGTCCCCTGAAGTGAGCTCGACCCTTCGGCCTGTACTCCTGATCACCCACAGCGCCGATTTCTTCACGATCGACAAGGTACAGGAGGCACTTGGGGAGCGGGGTGTGCCGGCAGTTCGGTTCGACACCGACCGATTTCCGGCGAGCATCGGGCTGGAGGTACGCCTCCAGGGCGGCCGCATCGAGGCGTTTCTGGTGGGTGAAGGCGAGGCGGTTGCTCTACACGAAGTTCCTGCCGTGTGGTTACGCCGTTGCTGGCCGGCGCAGGATCTATCGGGCCTGGATCCTCAGTGGAGGCGGCCGGCAGCCTTGCAAGCGACGGCGGCGCTCTCCGACCTTCTTCCCCTGCTCGGATCGGCTTATTGGATCAATCCCCCAGTGGCGGAGAGGCGGGCGGAGTCGAAGCTCCTTCAACTAACGATGGCGGCCCGCGTGGGGCTGGACGTGCCCGCCACGCTTCTCTCGAACGTACCGAGCGCCGTGAACCGGTTCGCCGAAGACTTCGAGTCCGAGCTGGTCACGAAGCTACTCGAGCCCCTCTCGTACAGTATGTCGGGCGGAGGCCCGACCGTCTACACGAGTGCGCTGGAACCTTCTGACCTCGCGGCGCTCGATGATGTGCGCTGGTCGCCTCAGCTGTTTCAGCCGCGGCTCGCGAAGGCACAGGAGCTGCGGGCGGTTTTCGTCGAACAGGAGGTCTTCGCCGGGTCGATCGACACGAGCCGGACGGCACGGGGGACCGTCGACTGGCGCGCAAGTGAGCCCGAAGCTAACGTGCAGTGGCGGAGCACCACGCTCCCGCCGCGAGTGGCAGCACGCACCCAGGACCTCCTGCGAGTCCTCGGCTTGCGCTTCGCGGCCGTTGATTTCGTCGTAGAACCCAGTGGGCGATACGTCTTTCTCGAGCTAAATCCAGGAGGCGAGTGGGGCTGGCTGGAGCGCGATCTCGACCTCCCGATCTCGGGTGCAATCGCAGATTGCTTGGCCCGCGAATGGCGATCTCGAATGGACAGTACGTCGCCCGTGCCAGGTAGAACGACCTCGATCCAGCCCGGCCCGGTGGGGCCCCGGTCGAAAGATGGCCCGCGGGTCCTATTGATCAGCCATACGAGCGATAACGAGTGTGTCGATCACGTCGCCGTCGCGATCGCGGATCGAGGTGGTCGCCCCCTGCGATTCGACACGGATCGATATCCGCTCGATCTGCAGATGACCACACGTCAACGGGGAGCGCAACAGGAGCACCTGTTGATCGTGCCTGGAGATAGCCTGAGATTGGACGATCTGACCGCGGTCTGGCTTCGAAGGTTGGCGATTGGCCGCGAGTTGCCCTGGAGCCTCGGTGATCTCCGCGCCCCGTCAATAGATGAGTCGCGCCGGACCTTCCTCGGGACCATCGAGAGCTTGAGATGCTTTCAGATGGATCCATGGCTCGCCATCCGTCGAGCCGATTCGAAGGAGCTCCAGCTTCGGTGGGCAGCTGAGTGTGGTCTCGAGACGCCTCGCACCCTGATCTCGAATCAGCCCGGCGAAGTGCGCGCCTTTTTCGACGAGGTCGAGGGCCGAATGGTGACGAAGATGCAACACTCCTTTGCGGTTTACCGGCATGGGGAAGAGCGAGTGGTCTTCACCGAATCCGTGACCCGGGGTGATGTCGAAGATCTCTCGGGCTTGCGTTTCTGCCCGATGACGTTTCAAGAGGAACTGGACAAGGAGTTGGAGATTCGAGTGACAATCGTCGGTCGTCGAGTATTCGCCGCCGCGGTCGATTCGCAACGGCTCTCCCATTCGCGCACCGATTGGCGGCGAGCCGGAGTCGAACTCATCGACGCATGGGAACCGTACCCGCTGCCGAACGACACGGAAAGGGCGCTCCTGGCTCTACAATCACGCTTGGGTCTCAACTATGGAGCCGCTGATCTGGTCCTGACGCCGCGAGGTGGACTGGTCTTTCTGGAGGTCAACGCCGTCGGTGAGTTCTTCTGGCTGGAACGGCACGCCGAGCTGCCGATCTCCGAGGCGATCGCGGATACTCTGCTGGGACGGGCGGAGCGAAACATGTTTGCCTCGACTTCAGAGAATCCCCAGGAGCGCGCCTAGACTTGCCTCGACTGCGCCCAACTCGCCCAGGCTCAACTCGGTGAGGGGACCCTCTCCGAAACGTGACCGATCCAGCGCTCGGGTCTGGTCGACCATGACCTGAGACGCCCGCCGGAGCCGGTCGCGGGCGGGGAGGGTGACGCGCAGCGGCGCGGCCGCGGGCCGAACCTGAGTGGTCAAGGGGCAGACGAGGACAGTCGTGAGGTGCCCACCCAGCAGGCTGTCGTCCTGGAGCACCAGGACCGGCCGGATCTTCCCGACCTCCGCGCCACGGTTCGGGTTGAGGTTCGCCACCCAGACCTCGCCCCGCCGCATCAGTCCCACCACTTGTCGTATTCGGTGTCCGGCCCCTCGGCGATCTCCAGGCTCTCGGCGTCGGCGTCGGCGAACTCTCCGGAAAGTCGGCGGACCTCCGCTACGGCATCGGAGTCCGTGGACAGGAACTCCGAGGCCCGGCGCATCTCGGCCATGAAACGCTGCCGGCGACTCTCGTCGAGGAAGCGATCGAGCGCGTCGCGGGCCAGCTCGGACCGGCGCTTGCCGGCGAGGCGAGCCTCCTCGTCGAGCCGCTGCTCGAGATCGTCCGGCACTCGAATGCTCAGTGTCTTCATCTCGGTCATCTCATTCGTCGTACGAAACGTACCACAAGCCGAACGGTCAGAGGGCTACCCACCCGGTCCCGGCTCGGGTCCCGGCCCCTCGCGGGTGAGCCACTCGCGCCGGAAGCGCTCACTCTCTTCCGGGTCGGGCGGCTCCACGTCGTCGCCCCACGGGTAGACGGTCATGCCCTGGAAGGGGAGCGGCAGGCTGCCCTGCTCCGCCGCCCAGGTGTGCTTGTCGTAGTCCTTGTCCCAGCCGTGGCTCTCGAGGAAGAGGGTGCGCCGGTGGCCGGGGGCGGGCGGCGGCAGCTCGGAGGCGTCGAAGAGGAGCGCAAGCTCGTCGCCCGGGCCGAGGACGACCGGCCGGCTGTCGGGCTCGGCGAGCAGCTCGCGCACGTCGCCGAAGCGGGTGTACGGACCGGGCGAGGCGCCCCAGGGCGAGCTCTTCGAGGCGCGGGCGTAGTCGTACTCGTGCGGCGCGTTCGGGGCGCGGCGCACGAGCGCCGAGAAGCCGCGGAAGGAGAGATCCGCCCGCTCCGGGGCGAGGCGCGCCACCACCCGCGGAGCGTCGTCCGCCGGCTCCGGGCTCCAGGCGATCCGGTCCCACGAGATCCACTGGTTGGTGACGATCCGCAGGCGCACGCCGAGATCGAGCGCACCCGGGGGCAGCGGTGGCGTGTCGACGACCATCGTCTTCGTCTTGCCCGCCGGGTGGCCCATCGACGGCATCAGCACCCGCCACTCCGGCCCCGCCTCGCCCGGCACCGCCACCTCGAGCCGGGGCGCCTGGAGACCGAGGTCGGTGCGTTGCGAGAGGGCGATGTTGATCGAAGCGTCGGTGGGGAAGATCCAGCCGTCGAGGAGGAGGCGCACGCCGGCGCCCGGCGCGACCTCGCCCGGCTCCGCGCCCAGGTCGATCTCGAAGCTCCAGGGATGGCGGGCGAGGCCCTGGTAGAGGCCGGCGTCGTAGCCGTCGGCGTAGACGTGATCGCGCGCCGCGACGCGGGCGGTCGTGTCCTCGCCCCGGCCGTCGCGGGCGGCGGCGACCGGCCGCACGCCGCGGCTGCCGAGCACCCGGTCGGGCGTGTAGGGCGGCTCCGACGGGTGCACGCCGGGGACGATCCGCAGGTTGGAGGCGACCGCGACCTCCTCCGGGTGGTCGACCACCCAGAGCCGCACCGCGTCGAAGTAGGCCGCCTCCCAGAGCTCCTCGGTCACCCGCAGGTCGTAGACCCCCGGCCGGCCAGGGAGGCTCCGGGCGCCCGTCACCTCGACCAGCTCGCTCGCGTCGGCCGGCACCCAGACGCCCTCCGCCGCCGGCAGGCCGAGCGGCGCGCCCCAGAGGAGGTCGGTGACGAACGCCATGCCCTCGCCGTCCCAGGTGTAGAGGAACGGGCAGCTCCCCTTGAGAACTTGCTCCTCGGTGATCGTCCGGTCGCCGGCCACGCCGACCCGGTTCTGCGGCACGCCGTTGTTCCAGACCACGCGCAGCACGTCGGCCGCCTCCCGGTTTCCGAGCCCGAAGTGGCTCACCCGGCCGTCGTGCTCCCGGAGCTGACGGAGACGGCCGTCGATCACCTCGACCGTCGCGCCCACGCCGAGCACGTTGTTCTTGCCGTTCCCCTGCGTCAGGCCGCGCAGGCGGACGCTCAGCCAGTGGTTCCGGTTCCCGCCCTCGTTGGTCAGCCGGTGGAGCCCGGCGGGACCGGCGACGACGAGGTCGAGATCGCCGTCGCCGTCGAGGTCGGTGGCGGCGAGCGCGGTGGCGGCGGCGGGGCCGCTCTCGACAGCGCGCACGACGAAGCCCGCCTCGCTCCCCGGGACCTGGCCGAGGACGACGACGCCGCCCGGTCCGGCGGCGGCGACATCGAGCCGGCCGTCGTTGTCCGCCTCGAACAGGATCACCGCGTCGAGCGCGCCGGCGTGGACCGGATCGCCCGCGCCGCGCTCGAAGCGGGCGCGGGCGCCGTCGGTCGGGCGGTTCCACCAGATGCGTAGGCCGTCCGGACCGGCGGTCGCGAGGTCGGGGCGGCCGTCGTGGTCG
>CAZLLV010000528.1:0-25632 GCA_964560325.1 uncultured Thermoanaerobaculia bacterium
TGGCCGCCATCTTGGCGAGCGCCGGCTCCGCGTGCATGGCCGCCACGAACCCGCGGATCCGGTCGCGCGCGGCGACCGCCGCGTCGGTCGATCCGGCGACCCCGAGCAGCGCCTCGGCGTACGGACGGGCGAAGCGCTGGATCACGACGCCTCCCTCTCCAGCCGGGTCAGATTGCGCCGGAAGATCGCCTTCTTCTCCTCGCGGCCGAGCTCGCCCTCGAGCCGCTCGCGGGCGAGCTTCGCCGCGAGGGCGGCGGTGTAGCGCTCGAGCTCCTGGCGCGCCTGGGCCAGCCGGTGGTCGATCTCCACCTGGGCCTGCACGAGCATGCGTTCCTTTTCGCGCTCCGACTGCTCGCGGATCGCGTCGTGCTCCTTCTGCCCCTCGGTTTCGGCGCGCGCCCGCAGCTCCGCGATCTGCGCCTCGAGCGCGGCGACCTGCGAGCCGAGGCCGGAGCGAAGCTCGGCCGCCTCCGCCCGGCGCTCGCGCGCCTCGGCCAGCTCCTCCTCGATGCGCCGCGCACGGGCCTCGAGGAAGCGGGTGATCGGCGGCCCCAGGAAGTAGGCGAGCAGGCCGATGTAGAGGACCAGGTTGGCGAGCATCCAGATCCACGCCGGCAGGCCGAAGAAGAGGGCCGACGGATCGGCCGCCGCGAACGCCGGCGAGGCCGCGAACAGCGCCGCCAGGAGCGGGAGCGCGAAGAGGGCGCGGGCAAAACGCTTCGCGAGGGCCTTCACGCCGACCTCTCCAGCAGCTTGTCGGCCATCCGGTCGCCGAGGGCACGGGCACGCTCTGCGAGCACCTCGCGCTGCGTGGCGACCTCGCCCTCGAGCTCGGCCTGGGCCGCACGCAGGCGCTGGTCGGCCTCCTCGCGCGTCTCGCCCAGGAGCGATTCGCGGTGTGCCTCCGCCGCCTTGCGCAGCTCGTCGCGGCGGCCGGCGGCTTCGACCCGGGCGTGGTTCAGCTTCTCGCGCTCGGCGTCGATCTTGCTCTCGGCCTGCTTCGCGGCGGCCTCGTGCTCGGCGCGCGCGGACTCGACCGTCTCGCGCCGCTCGCGCAGGATCTCCACGATCGGCGCGAACAGGAACTTTCGCAGGATCCAGTAGGCGATCCAGAAGATCACCAGGATCACCAGCATGCTGGCGTCGGGAAGCAGATTCATCGCAGGTCGATGCGCGTCGTTCGAGAGATCGATCGGAGGGCCGTACAGACGTAGAGCAACCGGAGCCCTCGCGGGCCGGTTGCTCGGACGGCCGGAATGTAGCACGCGCCCCCGGAGGGGTCAACCCGCTCTCGCCCGCGCTCCGACACCCCTCCGACGGCCGGCCGCCACCTGCGCTATCATCGGGCGGCACGCTTTCACGAATCCGTTCATGAAGCGCGCATCGAGCCGGGCGGGCGCACGGCGCGACGGCGCGCGATCGCAGGGGGGAGAGCCTCAGGTGGAGCCCAAGCCTCGTTCCGACCGCGGCCAGTGGAGCTCGAAGCTCGGCTTCGTGCTGGCGGCCTCCGGCTCGGCGATCGGACTCGGCAACATCGTCTTCTTCGGGGCGAACGCCTACCGCTACGGCGCCGGAGCGTTCTACCTCGCCTACCTGCTCGCCCTCTTCGTGGTCGGCATCCCGGTGCTGATCGGCGAGCTCGGCCTCGGCAGCCTCACCAACCAGGCGTTCCCGCAGTCGCTCCGGAGGATCGGCGGCCGGTGGGGCGAGCTCGCCGGCTGGTGGGGGCTGCTCAACGCCGCCTTCATCACCATGTACTACGTCACCCTGCTCGCCTGGGTGGGCGGCATGCTGATCGGCTCGTTCGGGCCGCTCTGGCGCGAGGCGACGGCGGTCGAGGCGTTCGCGGTCGAGTCGATGCCGAACCCGCACGGCTTCTTCTTCGACATGATCTCGTCGTGGTGGGTGGTCGCCCTGGTGGTCGTGGTCTGGGGGGTGAACCTCTTCATCGTGCGCCGCGGCGTCTCCACCATCGAGCCGGTGGTGAAGGTCTTCGTGCCGCTCATGTGGGCCTTCATGCTGGTGCTGATCGTACGCGGGCTGACGCTGCCGAACGGCTTCGAGGGGGTCTACCTGCTCTTCACGCCCGACTTCGAGCTGATGCGAGAGCCGGCGGTCTGGCAGGGGGCGGCGAGCCAGATCTTCTTCAGCCTCACGCTCGGCTTCGGCGTGATGACCGCCTACGCCTCCTACCTGCCCCGCGATGCCGACCAGGTGAACAACGGCCTGCTCACCGCCTGTCTCAACTGCGGCTTCGAGTTCCTGGCGGGCGTCGCGATCTTCTCGCTCCTGTTCACCTTCGCGATCGCGCCGCAGGCGTCGACCATCGCCATGACCTTCTTCGTCATGCCGCAGGGGATCGCCGCCATGCCGGTCGGGGTCCTCGCGTTCGGCGTCCTCTTCTTCCTGCTCATGCTGCTCGCCGGGCTGTCGTCGTCGATCTCGCTGATCGAGGGGATCAACTGCGCGATGATCGACAAGTTCGGCTGGTCGCGGAAGAGGACCCTGGCGGCGACCGGCGCGGTCGGCCTGGTCGGCAGCGTCTGCTTCGCCCTTCCGATGGTGGTCGACCGCCAGCTCGCCGGCAACGGCACCCTCGGCCTCTCGCTGCTCGACCTGATCGACCACTGGGCGTTCAGCCACGGGCTGCTCCTGGTCGGCGTCGTCGAGTGCCTGCTCCTCGGCTGGATGCTGCCGATCTCGAAGCTGCGCGAGCACCTGAACCGGTACGGCCGCTTCCGGGTGCCGGCGCTCTTCGACTGGCTGATCAAGCTGGTCATCCCCGCCTGGCTGCTCTGGATCCTCGGCCTGTCGATCTGGGGCAAGATCGAGAACGGCATCTACGGTCACGACCTCGCCCTCGACTGGGCGCAGTCGCTGCCCGTCGTCGCCTTCCTGGTCTGGTTCGTCACGACCACCGGGCTCGCGACCTGGCTCACGCTGCGCAAGGGGCAGCCGGAGCCGCCGATCCACACGCCCGACGAGGCGAGCCATGTCTAGATCCAGGTTCTGGAAGCGGATCGCGCCGGCCGTGGCGCTGGCGGTTTGGAGCGCTGTCGCCGCCGGACCGGTGCTCGGCCAGGCGACGGGCGCGCCGGCGGTCGTCGCCGACGACCCTTTCCCGCTCCGGGGCGAGACGACCGAGATCCGGGTCGAGGGCGCCGATGGACGGCCGCTCGCCGGGGTCGCGCTGCGGGCGCGCTACCGGCCGAACAGCGAGACCGCCCACACCGCGGAGATGGGCGTGACCGACGCCGCCGGACGGGTGGAGTGGACACCGGACGACGCCGGCGTCGTGCTGCTCGAGGCGGGCGACGCGGCGGCGCCGATCGCGCAACACCGCGTGTCGGTGCGCTTCGGCGGCTTTCCGCCGCTCGGCCTGCTGGTGATGGTGGTGGCGGCGGCGCTCCTCTTCGGCGGCGCGGCGCTCGGGTTCTGGTGGCTGATGCGCGGCCCGGAGCCCCTGCCGACCGACGAGCCGCCTTCGACCTGAAACGGTCAGCCGCCCGACAGATCCGAGCCGCTCAGGCGGTCGGCGAGGGAGCGGCCGCCGGTGGCGGCTAGGAGGGTGGGGAGGCCGAGGAGGGCGACGGTGAGGAGGGAGCCGATCCAGCGCCGGGCGGTCTGGCCGAAGGTCAGGCTCACGCCGCCCGGCGCGCGCGCCACCAGGCCGGCCCACGCCATGCCCGGCGTCTGTCCCCAGAAGGCGAGCGGCAGGATCGAGTAGAGGAAGGAGAAGACGAGCAGGAAGAGGACCAGCGCCGGCCAGTCGCCGAAGCCGGCGGGGACGTCGAGCAGCAGCCGTGCACCGAGGAGCAGGAGGACGGCGACCGCGGCGTGGACGGCGAGGTCGGCGAGGCCGGCGAGGTAGCGGGAGGCGAGCGTGACGCGATCCGGCCGCCGCTCGTCGGGCGGGCTCTCGAAGGGCTCTTCCGACGGCTCCTCGGCCGGGGGCCGGGCTTGGACTGGCGTGGGGGCCGGCCGGGGGCGCGGCTTCGGGGCGGTCCGGGCGGGTGCGACCTCCGGCTCGTCGAACAGCGAGAGCATGCCCGGCTCCGCCGCGGCGCTCGGCTCGTCCGGCTCGGCTTCCCCCGGCTCGGCCTCGTCCTCGACCGGCTCGCGCTCCGGCGCCCGCCGCGCGGGCTCGGGCGGGTCGAGCGGCAGATCGAAGAGGACCGGCTCGTCGTCCCGGTCGGATCGGTTCGGCCTCCGACGGCTCATGTCACCTCGTCGGCAGGTACTTGACGTAGATGCGGTAGAGGAGATCCTTCGAGCGGCTCTGGTAGGTCTCGGCGAAGAGGTAGTGGCGCTGCAGCTCCTCGTCGTCCGGGGCGACCGCCAGCGCCTCCTCGAACTCCTCCGCCGCTGCGGCCGCGTCGCCCCGCTGGAGCTCGCGTATGCCGCGGTTGTAGTAGCTCGTGATCATCATCCGCCGCACGTCCCGGTTCCCCGGCTCCTCCTCGTAGAGGCGCCAGAGACGGGGAAGAAGCCGCAGGTAGTCGCCGGACTCGAACATGGCGACCTCGGGGGCGAGCGGCTCGAGTGCCCGGTCGGTGGCCTCCTGCAGCTCCAGCGGCTCGCCGTCGAGGGCGGAGATCCGCGCGGCGCGGTCGAAGAGCTGGCTCGCGAACAGGTACTCCTGCTGCTCGTACGCGGTGCGCGCTGCCTGGAGGATGCGTTCGCGGCGCTCCAAGGCCTCCGGAGGCAGCGCCTCCTCGTCGGGCTCGCCCTCGGCGTCCGCCTCGGCCGGCGCCTCCCAGCGCGCGATCAGCTCCTGGGCCTCGGCATGGCTCGGATCGTCGGGCCGGATCCGGCGCAGCATGGCGAGCGCCATCGAGGTGCGCCCCTGCTCGTGAAGGTCGGTGGCGCGTTCGATCGGTCCGAGCACCTCCGCCGGGGCGGTCTCGATCACCTCTTCGGCGTCGGAGTTCGGGAAGACGCTGTCCTTGTTCGAGAACAGCCACCAGCCGGCGGCCGCGACCAGCACCAGCACCAGGCCGCCCACGAGGAGAAAGCTCCGGCGGCCCGGCTCGCGCTTCGCCTGCGCCGGCCCGTACGACGGCACGGCGCGCGGCGCACCGTCCGCCCGCCCGGCACTCTCCGACGGGGGCGGCGGGACGAGGATCTCCTCGCGCAGGGTCGAGTCGGCGGCGTCCGGCTTGCCGCTCGACAGGTCCGAGAGGTCGAACGTTCCCAGCCCACCCATCGCGATCGTCTCGTCCGGCGATGGGCCGCGCGAGACCGAGACCGGCTCCCCGGACTCGATCTGGCGCAGGTAGTCGCGCGCCGCCAGGTGGCTCGACTGCAACTCCAGCACGCGCTCGAACCGCGCCTTCGCCCTGTCGCGGTCGCCCGCCTCGAGCGCCGCCAACCCTTCGTGGAAAGCCTCCTCTACCTCGCGCTCGCGCTCCGCCTTCTGGCGCCGGGCCGCCTCGATCCGCCGCGCCGCCTCGTCGTGGTCGACGTCGATCAGGAAGATCCGCGACCAGGCGTCGATCGCGCCCTGGTGGTCACCGGCGGCCGACGCCTCGTCCCCCTCGGCGAGGAGGTCGGCGATCCGCGAGTCGCCGTTCGGCCGCGAAGGCTCGGCCGCGGCGGCGGCGGGCGCCGGCGCGGGATCGAGCTGGGGAGCGTCGCTCGGCTCGAGCCCGTCGAACGAGAAGAGGTCGTCGTCCTCTTCCGCCCCTCCGGCGGCCGTGGGCTCGGGGGACCAGGACGGCGGCTCGTCGTGCGTGTCGAGATCGGGGACGTCGAAGCCCCCCAGGAGCTCCATGTCGTCGTCCTCGGGCAGGTCGAACGGCGACGAGTGCGAAGAGGCCGGCGGTGGGGGAGCCGGCGCCGCCGGCGGGGGTGCGGGCTCGCCGCGCGCCGAGCGCAGGCGCGCCTCCATGTCCTCGAAGAGCGGGTGGTCGGGGTCGAGGGAGCGGACCTTCGCCAGCTCGCCCTCGGCCCGGGCGAGATCGCCGGCGCGCAGAGCCGTGCCCGCCTCGCGAAGGAAGCTCTCGACGTACGGCTGCGCCTCCAGGCGGGACTGCGCGGTCTCTGCGATGCCGGCGGCCTCCGGATCGGACGCGACCGCGTCCCGGCCGCGCGCCGCCCGCTCGAGCACGCCCCGGAAATCGCGCGCTTCGAGCCGCTCCCGGAGCTCCGCGGCCAGACGGCCGGCGGCCGGCGCCGCGGGCTCTCCGAAGTCGAAGAGATCGTCCGCCGACGCCTCGGGCTCCGGCTCCACCTCGTAGAGGTCCGAGAAGTCCGGCAGCTCGGGCAGAGCGTCCAGGCCCTCCCCGGAGCCGTCCGCGGCCGGCGCACCGTCGGCGTCGCTCAGGCGCGCCTTGAGCGTGCGCGCGGGATCGAACTGCGGATCGAGCTCGAGCACGAAGTCGCAGCCCAGGATCGCCTCCTGGTCCCGGCCGCTCTCCGCCAAGCCGACGCTCTGCTCGTAGGTCGCGAGGATGCGCTGCTTCACCTCGTCGCCGAGGGAAGGATTGCCGGGGTAGGTGCTCATGTCGATTGCCGAAACGTCCTGGGCCGGGAAGATTTGCGCCTATCGTAACAGACCCGCCAACACGCCACAACTTCTCTGTTTGCTATACTTTGGTGGTGATCCGAGACCCCGTGCTCGAGTGCGTGCCGAACGTCTCCGAAGGCCGGCGCCCGGAGGTGCTGGCGCGACTGGCGGAGTCGTTGCGCTCCCGCCCGGGCTGCCGGCTGCTCGACCGTTCTTCCGACCGCGACCACGACCGCAGCGTCTTCACCCTCGCCGGCTCGCCGGAGGGTCTGGTGGCGGCGCTCCTCGGCCTCTTCGAGGTGGCGGTGGCCGAGATCGACCTCTCCGACCGGGCGGGCGGCGCCGAGCCCGGCGTCCATCCCTGCATGGGCGCGGTCGACGTGGTGCCGTTCGTGCCGCTCGGCGGTGCGCCGATGGCGCTCGCCGTCGAGACCGCCGAGCGGCTCGGGAAGGCGGTGGCGGAGCGCTTCGACCTGCCGGTCTACCTGTACGAGGAAGCCGCGCGCCGGCCGGAGCGGCGCAACCTGGCCGCCGTGCGCCGCGGCGGCTTCGAGGGGCTGGCGCGGCGCTGCGCCGACGCCCACGACCCGCTCGGCCGGCCCGACCTCGGCCCCCCCCGCCCCCACCCCACGGCCGGAGCGGTGGCGATCGGCGCCCGCGGCTTCCTGGTCGCGTTCAACGTGGTGCTCCGCTCGGACGACCTGGAGGCGGCGCGCGCGATCGCCCGGGCGGTGCGCGAGTCGAGCCCCGCGGGGACGGGCCTGCCGGCGGTCAAGGCGCTCGGCTTGCGGCTCGCGAGCCGGGGGCGGGTGCAGGTGAGCATGAACCTGACCGACCCGACCCGCACGTCGCCGTTCGCGGCCGTCCGGGCGGTGCGCCGCGAGGCCGCGGCGCTCGGCGTGGAGATCGAGGAGTGCGAGCTGATCGGCCTGATGCCGGAGGCGGCCGCCGCCCGCTCGCTCGAGGAGGCGCTCCTCCTGCCCGGCTTCGCCCTCGACCGGACGATCGAGCGGCGGCTCACCGAGACCGCCGAGACCGCCGAAACCGCCGACCGAGAGTGATCCGCCCCCGGGGGCGATCAAGACAGCGCGGCGAGCACCCGTCGCGGCATCCCGTCGAAGCTGCCGGACGACATGGTGACGATCACGTCGCCCTCCCGCGCCTCGGCCACCGCCCGCTCGAACAGGCCGTCGACGCTCCCGCAGGTCGCCGCCTCGACGCCCTCGCCGGAGAGGTCCCGGACCAGCCGGTCGAAGTCGATCCGCTGCTCGTCCTCGAAGCGCTCGGCGTAGAAGAAGGGGGCGAAGAGCACGCGGTCGGCCCCCTGGAACGCGCGCACGTAGTCCTGGTGCAGGAAGGCGCGGCCGGCGGTCAGGCTGCGCGGCTCGAAGAGGGCGACCAGCCGCCGGCCCGGGTAGCGGTGGCGCAGGGCCGCGAGCGACTCGGTGACCGCCGTCGGGTGGTGCGCGAAGTCGTCGATCACGGTCACGCCGCCCGCCGTCCCCAGCACCTCGAGGCGCCGGGCGACGCCGCGGAAGCTCCCGAGCGCTCGCGCCACCTCGGCAGCCGGCAGGCCGCGGTGGCGCGCCGCGACGTAGACGGCGAGGGCGTTCGAGGCGTTGTGCCGACCCGGCACGCCGAGCTCGACCGTCACCCTCTCTTCGCGCCCCTCGTCGAAGCGGTCGACGAGCGTGAAGGTCGTCGCGTCCGGCGCCATCGATAGACCGCCCTCCGGGTGGACGTCGTTCGCCTCCGGGTCGAGGCCGTAGAGCACGACCCGGCAGGCGGCGTCGCGCACCAGCTCGCGCAGCTCCGGCGTGTCGCCGCAGCCGACCAGCAGGCCCTTGGGAGGAACCGAGGCGACCAGCGACCGGTAGGCGCCGAGCAGGTCGGCGTGGCTCGGGTAGAGGTCGGCGTGGTCGTACTCGACGCTCGTGAGGATCAGCGTGTCCGGCCGGTAGTGGAGGAACTTCGGGCCCCGGTCGAAGTAGGCGGCGTTGTACTCGTCCCCCTCGACCACGAAGTCGCCCCCGCCTCCGTTCCGACTCTCGTGGAAGCTGCCGGGGAGGTTCTTCGGCAGCCCGCCGATCAGGTACGACGGGTCGGCGCCGCAGGCGGTCCAGACCCACGCCGCCATCGCGGTGGTGGTCGTCTTGCCGTGGGTGCCGGCGGCCACCACCCGGTGGCGGCCGTCGAGAAAGAAGCGCCAGAGCGCCTGCGGCATGGAGATCCGCTCGAGCGCGCCGGCCGCCGCCAGCCGCTCCGCCTCGACCGCCTCCGGGTTGTCGCGCGGCACCGCGTTGCCCACCACCACCAGGTCGGGCGGCGGATCGAGGTGTACCGGGTCGAAGCCGACCCGCGGCACGATGCCGGAGGCCTCGAGCAGCGTGCTCATCGGGGGGTAGAGCGGCTTGTCGGAGCCGCGCACGCGGTGGCCCTGACCCTGGAGCAGGCAGGCGAGCGGGGCCATGCCGGTGCCGCCGATCGCGATCAGGTGGATGTCCAGGCCCTTCGGAGCGTCCTCTCGGGGCGCGCGCTCAGGCGCCGGGGAAGGGGAATTCTTCACGGATTCGGTTGTTGCTACCAGGGTCGGGATCACAAGAAAGAGACATCCGCTTCCGTCCGCATCCGTCCGGCCATGCCGGCGGCGCTCGAGACCCACCTCAGGAGGACCCTCAGACCCATGAGACGCGCCCCGTACGTTGCCATTCTGACACTTCTCCTGACCGCCGCGCCAATCGCACCCGTCGCGCCGGCCGCCGCGGCCGAAGGCAAGCCGGTGGCCGTCGTCGCCGAGCCGGTCGTCGACGCCGGCGAGGTGCCGGTGGGCGAGCCGATCGACGTGGTCTTCGAGATCGAGAACCAGGGCGACGCGCCGCTCTCGATCACCGAGGTCCGTCCGACCTGCGGCTGCACGGTCGCCGAGTTCGACGAGACGATCGAGCCGGGGGCTACGGGCAAGGTCCACGCCCAGGTCGACACCACCAGCATCGTCGGCCCGAACGCGAAGGCGATCACCGTCTTCACCGACGACCCGGACAACCCGCGGATCCAGCTCACGGTCCAGTCGGACGTCAAGCCGTTCCTGACGGTCGCTCCGGGCTACGCGCGCTTCACGACCTTCATCCGCGAGGAGCGCGACCAGACCCAGTCGCAGCTTCTCTCCGCGCCGGATTTCCCGGGCCTGGAGATCACCGGCGTCGAGAGCCCGGCCGAGTTCGTGAAGGTGAGCTACCGCGAGGCGCGCGCCGACGAGCGTGCCGAGGGCGCCGACGGCAAGCAGTGGCGAATCGACGTGACGCTCGACAAGACGGCCCCGATCGGCCCGGTGGCCGACCACGTCATCGTGCGCACCAACCATCCGAAGCAGCAGACCGTGGAAGTCCCGATCTCCGGCTTCGTCCGCCCGATGGTGGCGGTCACCCCGCCGTCGGTCGATTTCGGCCAGGTCGACCCGGCCGAGTCGCAGGAGTGGGGCGTCCTGGTGCGCAACTTCGGCGAGCAGCCGCTGGTGATCGAAGGCGTGAGCTCGTCGGTTCCGGGTCTCGACGTGAGGGTGGAGGCGCTCCGCGAAGGCGAGCAGTTCCGGCTGGTCCTCGCGCCGACGGCCGCGATGTCGAAGGGGACCTTCCGGGGCACCGCCGAGATCCGCACCAACCTGCCGCAGCAGCCGAGCCTGTCGATCGACCTCTCCGGCGAGATCCGCTGAGGCCTAAGGCCGGCCCCACATCTCCGCCTCCTTCTTCGGCTCGGCGGGCTTTCTGTCCCCCTTCCCGAGCACCGCCCGGACATCCGCGAGCGGCCCGGCGAGCGCTTCGTTCTGGATCTCGCCGAGCCGCCGGACGCCGTCCAGGGCGAGGTCGATCAGCCGGTCCATCTCTTCGCGCGTGAAGCTCCGCCGCTCCCCGGTGCCCTGCACCTCGACCAGGGCGCCGTCGGTCGTCGCGACCACGTTCATGTCGACCTCGGCCGCCGAGTCTTCGACGTACTCGAGGTCGAGGAGCGGCCGCCCGCCGACCACCCCCACCGAAACCGCCGCGAGCTGCCCGGTGAGCGGCCAGCGGGCGATGTCGCCGGTCAGAAGCATCCCGGCGAGCGCCTGGGCGAGCGCCACGTAGGCGCCGGTGACCGCCGCCGTGCGGGTGCCGCCGTCGGCCTGGATCACGTCGCAGTCGACCGTGATCGTCGTCTCGCCCAGGGCACCCAGGTCGGCGATCGCGCGCAGGCTGCGGCCGATCAGGCGCTGGATCTCCGAGGTCCGGCCCGACGGCCGGCCACGGCTCACCTCGCGCTGGGAGCGGGTGTGCGTCGCGCGCGGCAGCATCGCGTACTCGGCGGTCACCCAGCCGGTGCCCGTGTCGCGGAGGAACGGGGGCACCCGGCGCTCGACGCTCGCGGCGACCAGCACGCGCGTGTCCCCCATCTCGATCATCGCCGAGCCCTCGGCGTGCTTCAACACCCCCAGCTCGATGCGCACCGGCCGCAGCTCACCCGCTCCGCGGCCACCCGGCCTGTCTCGCCGATCTCGCCTGTCTCGTAGATCCGTCTCGTCGCTCATCGGCCGATTGTACCGGCCGGCTCTTCCTGAAGGGCGAGCACCGCCGAGCGGCGCGATCCGGAACGAGGGAAATCGGTCGGTTGACAATCAGGACCAATTCGGTCCAGAATTAATTCTCAGCTAATTGAGACTGAGTCTCGATAAGATTTTCGCCGGGGCGGAGCTTCGACAGGCCCTCCCGGAAAGAGAACGGCGACAGGACGGCCCTCAGGTTGGCGCCGGGACCGTACTGCCGCCGGAAACCGCACCGCCGGAGGCACGCCGAAGCGTGCGTGCCGGCGGCACTGGCTACGGAGGCATTGTAATGGAAAGCCTTACGCGAACGACGGCCCGCCGGCCCGCCGCGCTCGCAGCTCCGCTGCTCCTGCTGTCCCTCGTGCTCGTTCCCCGTCTCGATGCCCGCGCCCAGCCTCCGGCGGCTCCAGCGGAAGACCCGGCCGACCCCGAGGCACCGGTCTTCGAGGAGAAGGTCCAGGTGACCGCCACCCGCGCCGAGCGGCGCCCCGAGGAGGTCCCCGCCCCGGTCAGCGTGGTCAGCCGCGCCGAGATCGAGGCCGCCGCCGCGGTCAAGCCGGGCGACCTCTTCCCGCAGCTCCCTGGCGTCGAGGTCGAGGGCAACGGGCCGTTCCTCGGCCTGCCGGTGATCCGCGGCATGGCCGGCAACCGCGTGCTGGTGCTGGTCGACGGCCACCGCCTGAACAACTCGCGCGAGGCGATCAACTTCGGCGGTGTGCAGCCGTCGCTGGTCGACGTCGGGCAGATCGAGGAGATCGAGATCACGCGCGGGCCGGCCTCGGTCCTCTACGGCACCGACGCGATCGGCGGCATCGTCAACCTGATCACCCGCAGCCCGCGCGTGCCGGCCGAGGGCCGGGTCTACGGCGGCGGCGTGCGCACCGAGTACGGCTCCGCCGCCGACGGGCGCTCGGTGGCCGCGGATCTCCATGTCGCCTCCCCGGGCTGGACCCTCTTCCTCGACGGCAGCCTGCGCGAGTTCGACGACTACGAGTCGCCCGAGGGGACGGTGCCGAGCTCCGGCGCCGAGAGCGACGCCTTCCACGCCGAGGTCGAGAGCCGGATCGCCGACGGCCACTCGGTCGAGCTCGACTACCAGCGCTTCCGCGGAAGCGACATCGGCGTCCCCGGCACCGACGGCGTCTTCACCGGCTCCTTTCCGTACACCGACCGCGACGCGGTCTCGCTCTTCTACGAAGGGCGCGGCCCGGGCGCAGTCACCCGGTGGATGCGCTGGATCGAGGCGAGCGCCTACTACCAGGAGCAGACCGAGAACTTCGCCACCTTCCTCGACCTGCCGCCGATCCCGGCCGGCCCGTACCGCCTGTCGATCGACACCGAGAGCGAACGGGTGGGCGACGTCGAGACCTCCGGCGTCGATCTGCTCGCCCGCGCCGCCGCCGGTGACCGGCACCTCTTCACCTACGGCGTGCAGTTCTTCCGCGACGAGGTGAGCGAGAGCCGGCGCGAGACGAGCGTGCTCGTCTTCGAGCCCCTCTTCCCCGGCCCGCCGCCCTTCACCGAGACCACCGAGGACCTCACTCCGACCACGCCGGAGGGGAGCTTCCAGGGCCTCGGCGTCTTCGTCCAGGACGAGATCACCCTCGACCGCTGGACGATCCTGCCCGGCGTGCGCTACGACCGGTTCGACCTCGACACCGAGCCGCTGGCGCGCGAGGAGGGCGTTCTGCCGGCGGAGAGCCGGAGCGAGGACGCGGTGAGCGCCAGCGTCGGCGCCCTCTACCGGGTCAGCGACTCCTGGTCGGTCGCGGCGAGCGCCGGGCGCGCCTTCCGTACGCCGAACCTGATCGAGCGCTACTTCTTCGGCCCCGGCTCGCAGGGCGGGCTGACGGTGCCGAACCCCGACCTCGACAACGAGACGAGCCTCGACTTCGACCTCGGCCTGAAGCTCCACGCCCGCAGGCTCCGCGGATCGATCACCGGCTTCCGCAACGAGATCGACGACTACATCACCTTCGTCCCCGGCGAGCTCGACGGCCAACCGACCATCGGAGGACAGCTGGTCACCACGGTCGACAACATCGGCGAGGCGCGGGTGCAGGGGATCGAGGCGGAGGCGGAGTACGCGATCGCCAACCATCGGAAGGGGGCCCAGCGCTGGCGGATCTTCGGCAACGCGACCTACACGCGGGCCGAGAACCTGACCGGCGACGAGCCGCTCTTCGTGGCGCCCTTCAAGGCGGTCGGCGGCGTCCACTGGAGCGCCACGAAGCTGCCGGTCGGCGCCTCGTTCACCGCCCGCTGGGTCGACGCGCAGGACCGGGTGCCCGAGGGCTTCACCCCGACCGAGAGCTTCACCGTCGCCGACCTCGGCGTGGTCGTCGGGCTCGAGCGCTGGATCGGCTACGACCTCGACCTGCGGACGACCGTCCGGAACCTGACCGACGAGGCGTACACCGAGCCGTACGGGGCGGTGCTCGAGCCGGGACGGAGCTACGTCGTCGCGCTCGACATCGATCTCTCGACCGGGGGCCGGCCGTGAGCGAGATCGACCACTCTGGCGACCTCGGCGCGCGCGAGCTGTTCGAGGCGTTCCGGCGCCTCGGGCCGCTGCGGGTGATCTCGGTCAACGGGCCGAGCGTCTTCGAGGCGATTCTCGACCTCGGCGCCTTCGGCGTCGCCGACGGCTGGCTGAACGCGATCACGTCCGACTACCACTGGCACGTCGACCTCGGCCGGGTGCGGCACCTGACGACCCGGGACACCGTCCACGAACGCTCCGGCCGCCGCGTGCTCTTCTTCGAGCTGCGCGAGGGGGCCGGGGCGGAGCCGTTCCTCCGCGTCTACCTCCACCGGGGAAAGGGAGAGGAGTTCGGGGCCGAGCGCGAGGAGGGCTTCGGCGCCCTCCACCAGCGCTTCGCCGAGGGCGCGGAGCTCGCCGGCGTGGCGGTCGGAGGTGCGGCGTGAGCCGGCTCCGTCTCGCCCTCCTGCCGGCGTTGGGGATCGTCGCCCTGGCGGCGTGCGGCCCCGGCGGCGAGACCTCCGAAACCGTCGCCTCCGGCGAAACGGCCTCGTCGACCGAGCCCGCGCGGGTGGCGACGCTCCTGCCGTACGTCGCCGACGCGCTCGACCTCGTGGCCTCGGAGGGCGGCGCGGTCGAGGTGGTGGCCGCGGTGCCGGCGGAGATCGGCGCCACGCTGCCGGCAGGGCGGATCGACCTCGGCAGCCCGCACTCGCCGAGCTTCGAGAACCTCGCTGCTGCCCGCCCCGAGCTGGCGGTGGGCGACCGCCGCTTCCACGCCGCGATCGAGGAGAAGCTCGCGCGCGTGGCGGAGCAGGTGGTCCTGGTCGAGGGCGCCTCGGTCGAGGCCACCTTCGACGGCCTGGCCGAGGTCGCGGCGGCCGCCGGCGTCGAGCCGGCCATGCGCCGCCGGATCGAGGAGAGCCGCGGCGAGCTCGACGCGCTCCGGCTCGATCGCCCGGTCACCGCGCTGCCGCTCTTCGGCGCCCCCGGCTCGTACATGGCGATCACCGACCGCACCTGGCTCGGCGATCTGCTGTCCGAGCTCGGGTTCGAGAACCTGGCGGCCGATCTCGCCGGCCGCGAGTCGTACCCCGGCTACGTCGAGATCTCGGAGGAGGTGCTCGCGACGCTCGAGCCCGACGTGGTGCTGCTCGTGACGCACGGCAGCCCCGAGGCGGTCGAGCAGGACTTCCGCCGCCGGGCCGAGACGGGCGGCGCCTGGGCGGTGCTCGCCGACCGCGTCCACATGCTCGACGCGCACCTCTTCGCCCGCAACCCCGGTCTCGAGCTGCCCGAAGCGGCGCGCGCCCTCGTGGCCGCCGCCGGCGAGGAGCGGCAGGGACTCTGATGCAATGGCTGGCGCGGATGCGATGGCCGGCGCGCGGGCGGCTGGTGGCTCGGGAGGCGGCCCGCTGGCCGGGCTTCTGGGCCGCCGTGCTGACCGCGGCGCTCGCCGTCTCGGTGCTCGTCTCCGCCCGGCTCGGGCCGGTGGCGGTGCCGACGGCGGAGCTCTGGGAGGCGCTCACGCGCGACGGCCACCCGCTCCACGTCGTCCTCTGGCAGGTACGCCTGCCGCGGGTGGCGGCCGGGGCGCTGGTCGGCGCGGCGCTCGCGGTCTCCGGCGCGCTCCTCCAGACGGTGGTGCGCAACCCGCTCGCCGACCCGGGCCTGCTCGGGGTCAACGCCGGCGCCGGCGTGGCGGCGCTCCTCGCCCTGGTGCTGTTGCCCGACCTGGCGTGGGCGCTGCCGCTCCTCGCCTTCGCCGGCGCCTTCGCGGCCGTGACCGCGATCCTGATCGCCTCGTGGGGGCCGGGGCGGAGGCTCGGGCCGCTCGCCATCATCCTGTCGGGGGTGGCGATCCAGGCGGTGCTCTTCTCGATCGTCGCGCTCGTCAGCTTCGTCTTCGCCGACCGCGCCCCGGCCTTCGTCGCCTTCACCGTCGGCTCGCTCAACGGCGCCGGCTGGTTCGAGGCGGGGCTGGTGGCGCCGCTGGTGGCAGTCGGCGTCGCCGCGTCGCTCCTCGCCCGGCGGCCCTTGAACCTGCTGCTCCTCGACGAGGCGAGCGCCGCCGGCATCGGGATCGACGTCTCGCGCGCCCGGCTCGGCGCCTGCGCGGTCGCGGCGCTCCTCGCCGCCGCCGCGGTGAGCGTCGCCGGCCTCGTCGGCTTCGTCGGGCTCGTGGTGCCGAACTGGGTGCGCGTCGTCTCCGGTCCCGACCACCGGAGCCTGGTGCCGCTCTCCGCCCTCGGCGGCGCCGTGCTGGTGGTGATCGCCGATCTCCTCGCGCGGATGGCGGCGAGCCCGCTCGAGCTGCCGGTCGGCGCGCTCCTGGCGCTGGTCGGCGGCCCCTACTTCCTCTTCATCCTCTGGCGCAAGCTGCCGTGACCGCCCGAGCGACAGCCCGAGCGTCGGCTCGCCTCGCCGCCGAAGGCGTCCACCTGCGCCACCCGGGCGCCGACCGCGACTCGGTGCGCGACCTGCACTTGCGCGTCGAGCCGGGGGAGATCGTCTGCCTGGTCGGGCCGAACGGCTCCGGCAAGTCGACCACGCTCGCCGGCCTCGGCCGCGACCTGCGCCCCCGCGAGGGGACCGTGCGGCTCGACGGCGAGGACGTCTGGCGGCTGCCGCGGCGACGCTTCGCGCGCGCTGTGGCACGCCTGCCGCAGGAGCCCCGGAGCCCGGAGGGGCTGACGGTCGAGGCGCTGGTCACCGGCGGGCGCAACCCGCACCTGCCGCTCCTCGGCGCGCCGCGCGCCGCCGACCGGCGGGCGGTCGCCCAGGCGCTGCGCGAGATGGACCTTGCCGACCTGCGCCACCGGACGGTCGAGACCCTCTCCGGCGGCGAGCGGCGGCGCGCCTGGATCGCCATGGTGCTCGCCCAGGAGGCCGATGCGCTGCTGCTCGACGAGCCGACCGCCGGGCTCGACCTGCGCCACCAGTGGGAGGTGCTCGATCTGCTGGTGCGCATCAACCGGGAGCGGAAGGCGACGCTGGTGGTGGTGCTCCACGACCTCGAGCAGGCCGCCCGCATCGCCCACCGCCTCGCCGTCTTCCACCGCGGCCGCCTCTACCGGGCCGCACCGCCGGGGGAGGTGCTGGAGAAGGAGATGCTCCGCGACGTGTTCCGCGTCGAGGCCGACGTGCGCCGCGAGGTGGGCGCTCTCCGTCTGCGGGTGGAGCGGCCCGCCGATCCGATCCGAAGCCTGTGACCGAGCCCTTTCGAAAGGAACCGAGATGAACGTGCTGAAGACCCTGCGCCGCCCCGTCGAAGCTCCCGCGCCCCCCCTGCCGGCCGAGTTTCTGCGCTGGCAGGTGATGCTGCGGCGCCACACGATGGAAGAGAGCCACGGAGCGCCGCACGCCGGCGTGGCCCCGCTCCTCTCCGTACGCCGCCCCGGCCGCACGCCGGCGGTCACCAGCCACTCGATCATCTGCGGCATCTTGCCGGCGCCCCGCCTGCTCGAGCGCAAGACCGAGGAGTTCCGGCGCCTCTACGAGGAGACGATCCCGCACGGCGCGCGGCGCACCTACGACGCCGGCATCGAGTACCTCCGCGCGTACTACCAGCGTCCGGAGGACTTCGACCGCGACTCGATCACTACGCTCCTGGCGGAGGACTCCGACGCGGTGGTCGCGCTCCGCGCCGAGCCCCGGTGCAGCCTGGTCTTCTACGTCTTCGACCTGAACGACAAGTCGGAGGTCGGTCGCTTCCGCTGCCTCCAGGTCGACTGCCACGCCGAGATCCACATCTCCGGTCCGGTCTACGACAACGTCTGGTGGCACAACACCCTCTTCCACGGCAAGGACGACGGCGCGGTGGTGATCCGCTTCCGGCACCGGCGCACCCTCGACACCAGCTTCGGCGGACTCGAGGTGGTGGGGTAGCGGGCGCCCCGGTCCGCCGGACGGTTGACAGAATCGCACGATCGTGCGATTCTTCGCTCCCATGAGCGCCGCCGCCCCTTCGGGCCCCGCCCCCGGCCCCCTCTCGGGTGCCCCGACTCCTCTCACCAAGGGCGAGGAGACGCGGGCCGCGATCCTCGACCACGCGCTCGCCTCCGCCAGCCGTCTCGGCCTCGAAGGGCTCACGATCGGCAACCTGGCCGAGGCGGTCGGGATGTCGAAGAGCGGCCTGTTCGCCCACTTCCGCTCGAAGGAAGACCTCCAGCTCCACGTGCTGGAGACGGCGGTGCGCCGGTTCGTCGAGACGGTGGTGGCGCCCGCCCTGAAGGCGCCGCGCGGCGAGCCTCGCGTGCGCGCCCTCTTCGATCGCTGGATGGACTGGGAGAACGCCGACTTCCAGCCCGGCGGCTGCATCTTCGTCGCCACCGCCAACGAGCTCGACGACCGGCCGGGGCCGCTGCGCGACCGGCTGGTCGCCTACCAGCGCGACTGGCTCCAGGCGATCGCCACCGCGGCCCGGATCTCGGTCGAGGAGGGGCACTTCGGCACCGAGGTCGACGTGCAGCAGTTCGCCTACGACCTCTACGCGATCATCCTCGCCTACCACCACTTCAGCCGCCTGATGGACGATCCGGCGGCCGAGGCGCGCGCCCGCCGCTCGTTCGAGAGCCTGCTGTCGACGGTCCGCGTGCCCGCCTCCCGCTAGAACCCCCGCACCGGAACCCGGAGGAGAGCCGTCATGCCGCAGCGCAAAGAAACGAACGATCGTACGAAAATCCCCGCCGTTCTCCGCAGCTTCTTCCGCGGCCTCGACCGGATCTCGCCGGCGCTCGCCGGGCGTGTGGCGAGCCTGCTCTTCCTGCGCACCCGCCGCCACCGGCCGCCGGAGCGCGAGGAGGCGGTGCTGGAGAGCGCCGAGCGGCACGAGCTCGCCACACCGCGCGGCAAGACGATCGCCTGGGTCTGGGGGCGGCCGGCGCCGACCGGGGCGCGGGTGCCGACCGTCTACCTGGTCCACGGCTGGGAGGGGCGGGGCTCGCAGCTCGGCCCATTCGTCGAGCCGCTGCGGCGCGCCGGCCTGCGGGTGGTGGCGCTCGACGCTCCGGGCCACGGCGAGGCGCCGGGGTCGACCTCGTCGTTGGTCGCGATCGGCGCCGCGCTCGAGGCCGCGGTCGAGCGCTGGAGCCCGGGTCCCGAGGGGGCGGCCGGCCTCATCGCCCACTCGGCCGGCGCGGTCGGGACCACCTGGGCGCTCGCCCAAGGGGTCGCGGTCGAGCGGGCGCTGTTCGTCGCGCCGGGCGCGGATCTGCTCGCCTACACGCGCTACTTCGGCGGCCTCCTCGGTCTCGGCGAGCGGGGCGTGCGCGAGCTCGCGATGGCGATCGAGCGGCGGATCGGCGTCCTCTACGCCGAGCTCGAGCCGCTCCGCCTGGCGCCGGAGATGACCGTGCCGCTCCACGTCGCGACCGACCGGGACGACCCGGAGGCGCCCCTGCCGTCGGTCGAGAAGCTGGTCCGCTCCTGGCCCGGCGCGACGCTCCGCGTCACCGAGGGGCTCGGACACCGCCGGATCCTCCGCGACCCGGAGGTGGTCGCCGAAGCGGTGCGGTTCTTCACCGGCGAGCGGGACCTGCGTTCACCGGATGTATCGCCCTCTCCTCACGCCTCCCGCGATCGCGCGATCGCCGCGTCCACGCTCCAGGGGCCGCCCCCGGCGAAGGTCAGGTAGAGGAAGAGGAAGCAGTAGAGGATCGCCGGGATGCCGCCGTTGACGGTCGGGAAGACGCTCTGCGGCGCGTGGAACTGGAAGTAGGCGACCGCCATCATCCCGGAGAGGACGAAGGAGACCGGCCGGGTGAAGAGACCGACGGCGACGGCCAGCCCGCCGACCACCTCGAGGAGGCCGCCGATGCCGATCTGCGTGAGCGGATCGAACGGTGGCATGTCGGGCGGGCCCGGCGGCAGGTTGAACACCTTGGTCGTCCCCGCAGTCAAGAAGATCAGCGCCGCGACGATTCGGAAGAGACTCAGGACGCGGCCGGTCCAGGGCGAAGGCGAGGGCTCGTAGATCGACATGGGCATTCCCCTCTACGCCTGGGCCGGCAGGCCCATGGCGCGGAAGCGCTCGACGCCCTCGCCGGGTCCGAGGTCGTCGATCTCGAAGAGCGGGCGCACCTCGATCTCGGCCGCGCCGCCGTCGAGCGACGGGTTTGGAAAGCGGCGCGTCCACTCGAGCGCCTCCTCGCGCGAGCGCACCTGGATCATCGTGTAACCGGCCACCAGCTCCTTGGTCTCCGTGAACGGCCCGTCGACCACCGTCCGCTCCTCGCCCCGGTACTCGATCCGCCACCCCGAAGAGGTCGGCCGCAGACCGCTCGCGTCGAGCAGCACACCCGCCTTCGCCAGCTCCTCGTGGTAGTCGACCATCTTCGTGATCATCTCATCGTCCGGCATCGCCCCCGCCTCGCTCTCCGCGGTCGCCTTGACCAGGATCATGAACTTCATCGTCGTCCCTCCTCTCGTGTCGATTCCGGCCGGGTCCGTTCCCGGGCCTTCAAGGGTACGTCGAACGGCAGCCGCCCGAATCGACAAGGGAGGGGCACGATCTCCAAAAACGTCGACCGAGGCTCGTGCATAGAAGTTTTTCCTCTTTTCGAGGGATTGCCCCGATGCCGAACGTTCTATTCTTCGAACGAGCAATCTGCGATCAGCGGAGGCGGCATGAGCACGGCGGTGATCCTCGTCATCGACCTCGGTGCCCCGGAGGCGACCCTACGGGCCGCCCGGGGTGCGTTGGGGAGCCGCTTTCGGAGCCACGAGGTCGCCGCCTCGCGGCCGGGCGTCGCGACGGCGGCCCTGGACGCCCTGGACGGCGAGCCGTTGGCCGCGGTCCTGGCGTGCACCGGCGGCCCGGGACCCGCGCTCTCCGACCTGGTGCAGGACGTCCGGCGCCACTCCCCGGAGTTGCCGATCCTCGCCGTCACGGGCCGCCGGAGCCAGGAGGGGCTGATCGAGCTCCTGGAGAGCGGGATCGACGACTTCTGCAGTCACACCGACGATACGGCGGATCTCCAGGCCCGCCTCTGGCGTCTGGCCGGCGGAGCCGAGCCGGGGGAGGTTCCGGAGCGCACCCGCGAGAAGCTGGCCCTCCGCAACCTGGTCGGCCGGAGCCCCGGCTTCCGCGAGGTCCTCCGCCGGATCCCGCTCGTCGCCCAGGCCGACTCGACGGTCCTGGTCACCGGCGAGACCGGTACCGGCAAGGAGGTCGTCTCGCGGGCCATCCATCACCTGAGCGCCCGCTCGTCACGGCCCTTCGTGCCGGTCAACTGCGGCGCCCTGCCCTTCGACCTGGTGGAGAACGAGCTGTTCGGCCACGAGCGGGCGGCCTTCACCGGCGCCGACCGCGCCCGGACCGGCCTGATCGCCGAGGCCGAGGGAGGCACGCTGCTCCTCGACGAGGTCGACAGCCTGCCGCCCGGCGCCCAGGTCAAGCTGCTCCGCTTCCTCCAGGACCGGGAGTACCGGCGCCTCGGCTCTCCCCGGGCGGAGCGGGCGGACGTGCGGGTGATCGCCGCCACCAACACCGACGTGGACGGCGCCATCGCCGCCGGCCGGCTGCGCCGGGACCTCTTCTACCGGCTGAACGTGCTGCCGCTGCGCCTGCCGGCGCTCGCCGAGCGGCGGGACGACGTCCCGCTCCTGGCCCGCCACTTCCTGGCGGTCCACGCCCGCACCCTCGGCCGCCCCTGCCCGGCGCTGCCGGCGCCGGCGGCGGAGGCGCTCGCGGCCCGCGACTGGCCGGGCAACGTGCGCGAGCTCTCCCACCTGATGGAGCGGGCGGTGGTGATGGCCGGCGAGGGCGGCGTGGTGCGGACGGCGGATCTCTGGTCCGCCGGCGCCGGCGCCTCCGAGGGGCCCGACGACGGGCGGCCGTCGTTCGCCGAGGCGAAGCGGCGGGTGGTGGAGCGCTTCGAGCGCGCCTACCTGCAGGAGGTGCTGTACGCCCACGGCGGAAACATCGCCCGCGCCTCCAAGGCGGCCCGGAAGAACCGCCGCGCCTTCTTCGAGCTGCTCCGCAAGCACCACATCGAGGCGGAGCGCTTCCGGGACGCCGACTGAGCCCGGACAATTCCCCGCACCCCCCGGACAAAAAGCTCCACCCTCGCCGGCAACCCCCGTCGCCGGCCGCCGCCTGACCCCCGAGGGCGTCCGATCACCTCCTCCGAGCTCCCCGCCGGGTGGACGAAAAGGTCCACCCTCGTGCCCGGAAACCCTTGATTTTGCAGGCCTTCGCGCCCGGCACCGCCTTTGCTCGACCGGGGCCGCGTGCATTCCACCCGCGGGAGCTCCATCGATGACGCGCTCGACATACAGCAGGAGATCCTCCGGCACCTGGCGGCCCGGCCGGGCCACGGCGCCACCTGGGAGGAGATCCTGGAGTGGTGGCTGATGGAGCGGGCGATCGAGCGGGAGAGCCGCCGCGTCCAGAGTGCCCTGGAGGCCCTGGTGACCGAGGGACGGCTCCGCCGGCGGCGCGACCCCCGCGGGCGCACCCGCTACGAGATCGCCAGCGATGGTCCGGCGAGCCCGGCGGGTCCGGCGGGTCCGGCGGACGCCGGCGACCGGGATACCGGGAGGGAGCTCCGCTGATGGCCGACTACCGCGCCATCGCCACACTCTCCGAGGCGGTGCTCCAGCTCCTGCGGAGCAACTACCGGCCGGAGGACTTCGACCAGGAGCTGGAGTTCAAGGTCTTCACCGCCAAGGACTTCGCCAAGCCGCTCAACGCCGGCGTGTCGCTCTTCCTGTACCGGATCTTCCCCAACGGGGTCGCCCGCACGCCTCCGAGCCGGCCGGCGCCCGACGGCCGCACCTTCCCGACCCTGCTGCCCCTCGACCTCCACCTGCTGCTGACGGTCTGGGGCAAGGAGGCGTCCCTCCAGCACACCCTGGCCGGCTGGATGATGCGGGTGCTGGAGGACCAGCCGGTCTACCCGGCGGCGCTCCTGAACGCCGTCACCCCCGGCGTCTTCCGGCCCAGCGAGACGGTGGAGCTCTCCCTCACCGAGCTCACCAACGAGGATCTGCTGCGGATCTGGGACACGCTGGTCCAGAACGTCTACCAGCTCTCGGTGCCGTACGTCGCCCGCGTGGTGCGCATCGAGTCGCCGCGCGCGCTCGCCGAAGGCGGGCCCGAGGTCCGGGAGCGCCGCCTGCGGATGGCGGAGCTGGCGGCGGAGGGGGCGGGATGGTGATCCTCGCCACCGGAACGCTCGAGGACGGCCGCCGGTACCGGGTGCTGGAGCAGATCGACACCGTCTGCCCCCTCGGGGTGCGGTTCTGGGACGCGGTCGCCGACGACCAGATCCGCTCCGGCCTGCGGGTGCGGATCTGGCCCGAGCCGGCCCTGGCACCGGTGGTCGACGCCTTCCGCACCCGCTCCGACGTCTACGCCTTCCAGGGCCTGCCCGGCCTGGCGGCCCTCGAGCGGCCGCCCGCCGACACCGCCGCGCTCCTTCCCGGCTCGCCCGGCTCACCGGGGGCGGCGACCCGCCCCTTCGTGCTGGAGGTGGCGGACCTCGAGCGGCGTTTCCTGCCGGCGGCGATCCGGCTCGACCTGCCGCTCCCCGAGCCCGGCGTCTTCCTGACCCGTCCGCCGGGGGGTCCCGCGGGCAGCCCGCCCGGCAGCCCGGGGAGCCCCGACCCGCCGCGCCCCCCCGGCTTCTACCTGTTCTCGGCCCCGACCCGCCCGCGCTCGGCCGGTGTGGCGGTGGTGCGCGGCGAGCTCGCCGACGCCTCGACCGGCGACCCCGCCGGCCACGCCCTGCTCCGGGTGTCGATCCCCGGGCAGCCCGACCGCTTCGGGCTGTCCGACGCCGCGGGCCGCTTCGCGGTCCAGTTCCCGCTGCCGCCGCTGCCCGGCGGCCTGGGCTCGCTCTGGGTGTCGCCCGACGGAGCACCGTCCCCGCCCGGGCCGCCGATCGCCGACCGCACGTGGGACCTGGCCCTCGACGTCGCCTGGGAACCGACGCTCCTGGCGCCGCTCCCCGGCACCGATCTTCCCGACCTCGCCCGGGTGCTCGACCAGCAACCGGCAGGGATCGTCTCCGCCGCCGGCTCGCCGCCGGCTCTCCCGGCCTCCGAGTGGCTCGGCACCCTGCGCTACGACGGCGAGGTCGTGGCGCGCTCCGCCGGCGACTCGCGTCTACTCATCGTTCCCGCGGGGTCCCCCCCGTAACGCCCAACGCAGGAGGAAACCACCATGCCCGAGTATCTAGCGCCGGGAGTCTACGTCGAGGAAGTGAGCTTTCGGCAGAAGACGATCGAAGGCGTCAGCACCTCGACCACCGGCTTCGTGGGGCCGGCCCGTTTCGGCCCCCTGTTCGGCGAGCCCGAGCTCCTGACCAGCTTCAGCGATTTCGAGCGCATCTACGGCCACATCGACGACCTCGAGCTCGACGACGGTCCGATGACCAACTTCCTGGCCCACGGCGTGCGCGCCTTCTTCGAGGAGGGCGGGCGCCGGCTCTACGTCGCCCGCACCGAGACCGACGGCGACACCGCGAGCTGGTCGCCCGGGGGCTCGCCCGCTTCCTTCACCCTGCGCGGCCGCTATCCGGGTAGCGCGGGCAACGTGACGGTGACCTTCACCTTCCGCCTGGGCGAGAACATCCTCGCCTTCGAGCCGGCCGATCCGGGCACCGTGGCGAGCCCGCCGGGAAGCCCGGGGGGCCAGGGCCGGGCGGTGCTCCGCGGCGCTCAGGATCTCGACACCGTGTGGGCCGTGGGCACCGGCTCGCCCCCCGGCTCCCCGGCATCCGACGGCGCCCTGTACTGGCTCGACCGCTACTTCGACGACGACTCCGGCCGCTTCACCTTCCGCCTGCGCGACGACGACCCCGGCAGCTCGCCGAGCGGCGAGCTGGCGCTCGGCGACGTCGGCTCGGTGCGGGTGCTCACCGTCGGCGTGGTGGTGCGCCCGAGCTCCGAGCTCGGCCAGGAGGAGTCGTGGGAGGGCCTGACCTTCCACCCCGGCCACCGGCGCTCGCTGTCGCAGGTCTTCGACCCGGCGCCGGACAACCCCTCCCGCTATCTGCGGGTGCCGCTGGCGTTCGATCGCGGCGACCTGGCGAACGGCGCCGAGATTGCCCAGGCGATGCTCGGCCAGCCGAGCCTGCGCGACGGGGAGGAGGTGCTGGTGAGCCTGGACGACACCGACGCCGGCGATGCCGCCCGGAGCTTCCGGGTGCGCCTGGCCGGCGGCACCGACGGCTCGCGCCCCCTCGCCCCCGACTACGAGGGGCACGAAGGCGCCGGCGGCACCAAGAGCGGCCTGCTGTCGCTCGAGGACATCGAGGACATCTCGATCGTCGCCGCTCCCGGGTCGACTTTCGACATGGGCGGCGCCTACGGCCCCAACGCCGAGGCGATCATCCGCCTCCTCATCTCCCACTGCGAGCGGATGCGCTACCGGGTGGCGGTGCTCGACTCGGGCGACGGCCTTACGCTCTCGGTTGTGCGGGCGCTCCGCGCCGGCATCGACAGCACCCGTGCCGCCCTCTACTACCCGTGGGTGCGGGTGCTCGACCCGCTCTCCCGGAGCGCCGGCGTCGATCCGGTGGTGCGGGAGATCCACGTTCCGCCCTCCGGCCACGTGGCCGGCATCTACGCCCGCACCGACGTCGACCGCGGCGTCCACAAGGCGCCGGCCAACGAGGTGGTGCGGTCGGCCCTCGGCTTCGAGATCCTCCTCAACCGTGCTCAGCAGGAGGCCCTCAACCCGGAGGGCGTCAACTGCCTGCGCTTCTTCGAGGGGCGCGGCTACCGGGTCTGGGGCGCCCGCACCGCCAGCTCCGACCCGGAGTGGAAGTACCTGAACGTGCGCCGCTACTTCGTCTTCCTGGAGCGCTCGATCGACAAGGGGACCCAGTGGGCGGTGTTCGAGCCCAACGGCGAGGAGCTGTGGACCAACGTCCGCTCCACCGTCGAGGACTTCCTGTTCAACGAGTTCCAGAGCAACCACCTCCTCGGCAGCAAGCCGGCGGAGGCGTACTTCGTGCGCTGCGACCGCACGACCATGACTCAGAACGACCTCGACAACGGCCGCCTGGTCTGCCTGGTGGGCGTGGCGCCGCTACGGCCGGCCGAGTTCGTGATCTTCCG
>CAZLLV010000529.1:0-13581 GCA_964560325.1 uncultured Thermoanaerobaculia bacterium
CAGGCGTCAACCACCTCCACCCCGACCACCTCGGCACCGTCCGCGCGATCACCAACAGCGCCGGCACCCGCATCGCCTACCACGCCTACTTCCCCTTCGGCGAAGAGGCCACCAGCGCGACCCAGAACACCGAACGCATGAAGTTCACCGGGCACGAACGGGACCTGGCGAACGCCGCGAGCGCCGCCGACGACCTCGACTACATGCATGCGAGGTTCTACAACCCGCTGACGGGGCGGTTTCTGTCAACGGATCCCACCCTTACAAGTGCTAGTCGAGCCGCGCCAAATTCCTGGAACCGGTATGCCTACGCCAGAAACAGTCCGCTAAAGTACACGGACCGCACCGGCCGGGTCATCGATGTGGTTTTCGATATTGGGTTTCTGATCTATGACGTGGTGGACATTGGAATTACGATCGCCAAGGGTGATGAGGTGTCGAATACGCAGGTTGCGGCATTGACCGCCGACGCCGTTGCTACAGTAGTGCCCTTCGCCACCGGTGCGGGCGTCGTTGTCCGCGTTGCAAACAAGGCAGATGATGCCGTCGACATCTCAAGAGCTGCTGCAGCGCCTCGAGGCAGCCGCCGAGCACAGATCGCGAATGCCGGCTTCCAGCCGATCCGCAACCAATCCACCATCATCAATGGACGGGCATTCACCGGGCACGCTCTAGATCAAATGCAAAACCGTGGGATCCCGCTTTCGGCGGTCCAGAACGCCTTAGAGCATGGAACTACTGAGGCTGGAAAAACTAAGGGCACCGCGGTTTACTTCGACGCGGTCAATCGAATCAAGGTAGTTGTTGATTCGAAGACCGGGCGTGTAGTAACCGTGCTTTACGCGAGAAAATGATGATCAAGAACACAATCGCCAGGCGACAGATGATTCAAGCAGCCTCTCGACTACTAGCCGGAGAGATAACCGTACAGCCGCTCGGGGCGTTCGTGTCCACCGTTGATTTTCTGATCGATCAGCTTGTGGAGCTACCGGATCCAACTCATCGTGCCCTGGCTGATCATCTCGAAACCCTGGAGGAGGTGTATGCCGTAGCTCTTGATCGTCACTGGACTTCTCTCCCACCTGAGGAGGAGTCTTTGGTGCGAAATGCGGCGACCGCTATTCAGGTGCTCTCAAAGACCTCGGAGGAGGAATCAACTTGAATCTACGCCGCCGGCACCTAACCCATGGAACGAGACCAGCCCTGCAGCGAGCGATCGAGAGATGGGACCCCGGCTACGAAAGCGCATTGAGATCTGCGGAATTCGAGAACGAATGACCGCGATCGCGGCTCTACCGCCTCACGGGAAATGACAACCAACAGATCATCAACTTTCAACTCAGCCAGAGGAGCTCGGCGTACTTGTTCCATCCCTGCGGTCGTTGAGGATTCCTTGAGTGGATCGGATCCACGCTCAAGAACCGCCCCGTGAGCGGGTTGTAGGACCTTGCATGCATGTAGTCGAGGTCGTCCGCCGGGCTCGTCGTGTTCGCCAGGTCCCGTTCGTGCGCCTACGTGGAGAACAGCCCGCTCAAGAACCGAGATCCGGACGGCCAAGGCGATCGAGACCATCACCGATGTCGTCGGGATCGGCTTCAGCGCTGCCGAGCTCATCCGCGAACCCTCGTGGAAGAACGGTGGGCTCCTCGCCCTCGACGTCGGGTTGACAGTGGTGCCCTTCGTACCGAACACCGGGTCGATTCGATTGGCTGATCGGGCGGTCGATGCGGCACGGATGGCGCACGTACGCCATCTCGGGGCGGCCGGCGAAGCGGCGGTTCGAGCGGCGTTCGATATTGGAGAGAAAGCGCGCTTCCGTGTTCCCGGTGCAGATCGGGGGGTGCCAGATGAATTTAACCCGCAATTAAAGACTCTCTCCGAGGTGAAGAACACTGCCGAGGTGCGTTTTACCGGCCAGATCCGCGACTATGTTTCGGATCGCGAAAGCCAATGACCTGGCTTTCGTACTTTATGTTCGTCCCGACGCGAAGCTCTCGAGGCAGATCCTCGACGCCGTACGGCGTGGCGACATCGAGCTGCGCCACATACCGAAGTGAAGGGAGAGCTAGTGAGCGAGAAGAGTCACTTCAAGGGTCCGATGACGGCGGCCGAGCTGATGAAAGAGCTCGAAAGCGACCCTGAGTGGGTCTCCAGGCGAGACGCCCGCGAGCGCTGGCGTCGAGCCCAGGGCGAGAGATTCGCCCGGGAGGAAGCACCGCTGGTCCGCGAGATCGCCGAGGCCGGGCTGATCATCGATTCCGTTTCGGATCTGATCAACGCCCGCGGCGCTTATCCGGAGGCGATCCCGGTCTTACTCCGTCACCTAAAGAAGACGGATTACCGGCCGGAGTTACGGGATGCCATCGCGCGTGCGCTGACCGTGAAAGGTTACCCCGAGATCCTCCCAGCGATGATCGACGCCTTTCGCGAGGATTCTGAGCCTCGGCTAAACGGCCCTAAATGGGCCAAGGGCAACGCGATCGAGGTGCTCTTCGACGACCGCTACTTCGAGGAGATCGTCAAACTCGCACGAGATCCCGCCCACGGCGAGGCGCGAGACATGCTGGTCTATGCCCTGGCGAAGTCAAGGAGTCCGATCGCTGACGAGGTACTGCAGGAGCTTCTGGCAGACCCGCAGCTCGAGATTCACGCGAAGAAAGCCATCCAGCGTCGCGAGCAGCGACGGAAGCGCAAGCGCACCCGCTGATCGGTGGGTCGCGTGTCATGGCCCCGGAGTGCACACGCTCGGCTGCACCGTGGCGACGAACCGGACGGTCGCCTCGACCTACACGAACGGCTTTTTGACCGGGGTCACCGGCTACGCGAGCTCGATCAGCTACCATCCGAACGGACAGGTGAACCAGATCGTGCGTTCGAACGGCACCACCGACACCTACACCAAGGACCCGCAGAATCAGCTCCGGCCGAACAAGATCGAGACCCAGGTGGCGAGCACCGGCGCAATCGTCTGGAGCTCCGGCGTCTACTCCTACGACGGCGCGGGCAACGTGGTGAAGATGGGCAGCTCCTACTCCACGACGGGGTGAGCCGCATCGACTCCGGCACCCTCTACACCGGCTACGGCGGCGGCGCGACCGGCCCGGAGCCCTTCGACCATGGGTACGACGGCTTCGGCAACCTCCAGTCGATGACGTCTAACGATGTCCTCCGCAACACCCCGACCAGCTCCGGTTCCAACCGCCCCACGGAACCTGGAGGCATCTCTGGACCGGCTTCGGCAGCACCGGCGACGAATCGGGCGTCGACGCCCGATAAATCGGGCATCGTCACCCGATTCTATGGCCCTAGACGTGCGTCGAGCACACTCCAGACCATGGCAAGTTACTGATTACCCGCCACTTACACTGGACATCATCCGCAATCGACGCCCTGGCACCCCGGTTGCTCTCCGCTTCTGGCTACGGACTCGTGGTGAGACCGTACAGACCCTACGAACACCTCGGGCGCCGGCAGCCTTCGGAGCCCTCGGGAGTCCATCATGAGCTCGTCCGTCCGCCACCGGGGGCGCTTCGCGTGCTCGGCGAACGGTTGCTGATCGTCTCGGGCGACGTGGCGAGCGGTCTGGAGCTGCGGACGACCGACGGCACCCTGGAGGGCACCGATCTCCTGGCCGACCTCTGCCCTGGCCCCTGCTCCCCTGTCATCCTGACCGTGCACGAGGAGGACGGGCTCGGGATCTTCCTCGCGAGCACCGCGAGCGGCCAGCCGTTCCAGGTCTGGGGCACCGACTTCACCTCCGGTGCCCTGCCGGGGCGCTCGGAGGTCTTCGCCCGGGTCGTGGGGCCGAAGCCGAACGGGTTCCTCTGGCCGACGCTGGTGAAGTTCTCCACCTCGCAGGTCGAGGTGTGGGTCCGGCAGACGGCGACCGGCGAGGTGCGTCGATACCTGCTCGAAGGCGCCCGCCCCGGCTTCGACGAGCTGCCGGGCCTGTTCGACCGCCAGGGCTTCACGCCCTGACGGGTTCTCGTAGCGAGGCGGCGGCGCCGGCCAGTCGGACGGCGCCGCGCTCGACCAGCTCTTGGAAGCCCAGGATCACCCGCTGGTCGGGTACCTCCGGGTGGGCGTCGGCGAAGGCCCGGACGGCCTCGTGGACGGCCCGCCCGCTCCGACAGTGGGTGAGGAGCTCTCGTGCCTCGAGGTCCGGGAGATGACCGGCCACGGGGCCCGCGTGGACCGGGTCCCCCGCTCGGGCCGCCTCTGCGGGTCGGGTTACCTCCAGGATCGTCTCCCGCGGGTCGATCTCGACCGGTGTCCGCCGGCGGGCCCAGAACGGCTCCACCGGCCACCGACCCTCCCGGGCGTAGTGCCCGGAGTGGGTCTTCAGATAGTCGAAGAAGTCGGCGCGCGTACCCTCTTCGAAGGTCGCCAGTAGCGCACCCTGGCCGAACAGCGCGTCGGCGGCCACCAGGGCACCGTGGACGCCGCTTCCCAGCGCGTGGGGGATGCCGGTCGACGATAGCGGATCGTGGGAGACGAGCGCGTCGCCCACCGCCACCCAGCCCTCGCCGCCGGCCTGGAGCGAGCGACCCGTATGGGCGTCGAAGACCGCCGGGCGCTCCGGCAGCCAGGTGCCGGCGCTACACGCCGCGGTCCGAGCCCGGGTGTGAACCGTCTCCGCCAGGAGCTCCCGCCAGACGGTGGCGCGCCCCGCGCGCCGCCGGCTCACGAGGTCCGCGTCGCTCATCAGGACGACCGCCAATCCTCGGCCGGACCCCGAGCCCGTGGATCGAGCGGGCACCGGCGCCGAGTACCACCAACCGTAAGACCGCGCCTCGACCATCACGGTGGATTCGACGCCGTCGGCACCGTCCGCCAGCTCGGCGACCCCACCGATCCCCACCAGGCGGTCGTGGATCTCCCGCACCACTCCGAGCTTCCGAGCGAGGAGCGCCCGGCGCCCGGTGGCGTCGATCAGGTAGCGGGCGGACAGTGTTTCCGGCTCGGCTCCCTTGCCCGTGCCCTGGACCCGCACGCTCCAGCCGCCATCCACCGCCCGCGCCGCGTCGAGAAAGCGGGTCGCGGTCCGCAGCGTCCCACCCCGGGCACGGAAGGTCTCCGCCAGCATCCGGTCGAAGCCGACCCGGTCGAGGCTCCACCCGTTGCCGTGGAGGGTGAAGAGGTAGTCGAGCGAGCCGAGGTCGGGCCGCCCCCAGGCGGCCCGACTGCCGAAGGCGTCGAGCGGGTTCTGGGCGCGGAACGCGTCCCAGACGCCCAGGTACTCGAGGAGCGGCCGGGTACCCGGGGTCAACGACTCGCCGACCCGATGGGTGCCGTAGTCGGAAGATTCGACCACCCCGACCGACAGGTCGGGCCGCTTGAGAAGCGTCAGTCCGGCGGCGGTTCCGGCCGGTCCGCCGCCCAGGACGATCACGTCGTGGGCGGCGCCCGAGCCCCTCGCCCCGATCACTTGTTCTGGACGGCGGCGACCCGTTGCGCCTGCTGAAGCGCCGTGAGCTGCCCGAAGACCCCGTACCCGCGCTCGGTCTCGACGAAGTACGGGTAGTCCGTCCCCGGGTGCTGATTCACGATGAAGCCGAGCTGGCTCCAGTTCTGGATGACGTCCTCGGCGCTCAGCATGCCGCGCTGGTAGGGCACCCGCTGCCCGGCCGGGACGATCGGGTTGCCGTCGATGTTCGACACGATGCCGTCGAGCACCTGATCGCCCGGATCGAGCGACCCGGTCACGACGTGCATCGGGCTCTGGGGCGGCCACCAGTAGACGTAGTAGGCGGGCGGGACCTCGATCCCGGTGCCGTCGGCCTGCTGGTTGATCGTCCGGTTGCTGATGTTCGGCATCTGGATGGTGCACTCGGAGAAGTCGGCCTGCCACGGGATCGCCATCCGCTTGGTGAGGTCGCCGGGCTCGCACCCCTGACCGCGCGCCTCGTCGGCGGTCGTGCTGAGGCCGTGGTCGCGGTAATAGCTCTCGATGCCCTCCGGGTCGTCATCCCAGTGGGCGAGCTTGATCTGGAACGGCTTCGAGTAGATCGGCGCGTTGCGGACGATCCACGTGGTCTCGATACCGGGGGAGAAGGGCGCGCCGACGCAGTTGCCGGTGTCCGCCATGTCGAGCTGGTCGGCGAGACCGATCTCCCGCCTTCTCCGCTCGAACTTGCCCTCCGCCCACTGGTGAAGGAAGAAGTACTGGGTCGCCGACAGAGTCTCGAACTTGTAGATCGGCCCCTGGTTGGTGACCGAATTGTCCCCCGAGTTGAGGGGCATCAGGGGGATGCCGTCGGCCGAGAAGAGCTGGTCCGGCCCGTTCTCCACCGCCCCGGCCCAGGCGTCGTAGTCCTCCGCCAGGAGCGGCACCCGGAAGTTCCGGAAGAAGCGCCGCCGCCGCTCCAGGAGCTCCTCGGAGGGGTTGGAGAGGTAGTAACCGAGGTGGGCGTAGTCGGCGAGGTAGGGGATGTCCGCCACCCACCGGTACTCCTCGATACGCCGGAAGATCGGTAGCACCTGGGTCCTGTAGTCGACAACGTAATCCAGGTCGTAGCCGGCGAGGGGGTCGTACTTCTTCCCGCTCTCCGGCCCTGGCATCGGCTCGTCGCGCCCCGGGTAGATGTCCGGATCGAGGTTCATCTTCCGGATCGCCACGTCGTACATCGTGTCGTGGAGCGTGGTGATGTTGACCAGCTCGGGCGCGTACTTCGGGCTCCCCACCATGAGCCAGGCGGGATCGGCGCTGATCCGGGTGCCGTCGGTGAGCACCACCGTCGCCAGCACGAAGCCGTCCGCGATGTCGTCCCAGTAGCCGGAGGCGCCGCGGAACGAATCGATCTGGGCGCTGCCGGTGACGTTTCCCAGACCGCCCAAGGCCACCAGGGCACCGCGGCCGTCCATGCGCAGCTCTCCGAGGAGATCGATCTGCTCACCCCCCGAGCCCGGCGGAGGAAACGAGCCGTGAGTATAGGACGGCGGAATGTTGTAGCGGGAGATCTCGACGGTCTTCCCCGGCTCGGAGATCGAGCGCGGACCGGGGTCGATGATCAGGGCCTGGCGCTCCTCCTCGCCCTCCACGTCCGGGTTGTTGCGCGGGACGTGCTGGTTGTCGTAGCTGTTCGCCTCGCCGAACTCGAGGTCGCCCTGGAGCTCGGAGAACGTGTACCAGATCGGCTTCTTGTTGGCGATGTGGACCGTCCATTCGATCGAGTCGATCTCGTCGGCGCCGAGCGCCCGCTCGCGCGCCTCGCCGTCCCCCCGTTCGAAGACTCGGAAGCGGGCCGCCTGGCGCTTCACCCGGCCGAGGCTGTCCTTGAAGCGGGTGACCTTCTTCAGGGGGTCGGCGGAGCCGGCCGGGTCCCACTCCAGGGGTAGGCCGCCGGCGGTCTCCGGAGCCAGGTAGAACTCTTCGCTGTTGCCGATGCGGGCGACGCCCAGACGTGGATGGATTTCGAACTCGCGGGCCATGGGCAGCCTTTCTGAACGGGGTGGAACGATGGTTCGGCTGGGGACCCCTTGACTCTATGCTCCATCACTTCAAAACATCAACAGACGCATCGAAATGAAGAGCGATGCGTATGCGAGGCGGCCGGCGCCCCGATCGGCGAAAGAGATTCACCGTTCGATCTCGAGCGCTTCGCCGGGCACCGCCACCTCCGCCGCCTGGGCGATCAGCACGCTTTGGGCGATCGGCAGGAGCACGCGGTGGAGGCGTTCGCCGAACTTGACGTTGACCTCGTAGTAGCCGTGGGGGCTCACCTGGAGGAGGGTGCCCTTGGCTCCCTTCATCCCGATCGTCTCGTTGTGGATCAACACCTCGGTCGGCACTTCCATGGCTCCCCCCGTCAGTCCTGGAAAAATCCTTCGTCGCGGTACTCTTTCAGCTTCCGCTGGAGAGTCCGCAGGCCGATCTCCAGCAGCTTCGCCGCCTCCGCTCGGTGCCCGCCGGTGCGCTCGAGACTCTCGAGGATCGCTTGGCGCTCGATCTCGGCCATCGTCTTCGCCGGCCCGGAGCGGGGCTGGATGCGGCCGTTCGCCACCGGCACCGCGCCGCCGGCGCGCAGCTCGTACGGCAGATCCTTCAGCTTGATCTCGTTCCCCGGCCCGCCCGGGTGGAAGACCACGATCGATTCGATCTGGTTCTTCAGCTCGCGCACGTTGCCCGGCCAGGCATAGCGCGAGAGGGCGTCGACCGCCTCCTTCGAGAAGCTCATCTCGCCCTTGCCGTGGTCCTCCGCGAAGCGCTGGAGAAAGTGGTCGGCGAGAAGCGGGATGTCGCTCGGACGCTCGCGGAGCGCCGGGATGTGCAGCGTCACGACCTTCAGTCGGTAGTAGAGATCCTCGCGGAAGCGGCCCGCCGCCACCTCCTTCTCCAGGTCCCGGTTGGTCGCCGCGACCAGCCGGAAATCGACGTCGATCAGATCGGAGCCGCCGACGCGCATGATCTTGCGCTCCTCGAGCACCCGCAGGAGCTTGACCTGGAGCTCCGGGTAGAGCTCGCTGATCTCGTCGAGGAAGAGGGTGCCCTTGTGGGCGAGCTCGAACGTGCCGGTCTTCTTCGCCACGGCGCCGGTGAACGACCCCTTCTCGTGCCCGAAGAGCTCGCTCTCGAGGATGTCCGAGGGGATGGCGCCGCAGTTGATGGCGAGGAAGCGCTCGCCCCGGCGTGGCGAGCCGAAGTGGAGGGCGTTCGCCACCAGCTCCTTGCCGGTGCCGCTCTCGCCGGTGACGAGCACGGTCGAACGCGTCGGCGCGACCAGGCGCAGGCGCTCGAACAAGCGCTCCATCGGCTCCGCGCTCCCGATGATGCTCTCGAAGCCGAAGCGCTTGTCGAGCATCGTGCGCAGCTCGGTCACCTCCTCGCGGAGCTGCTCCTTCTCCATCAGGTTGGTCACCCGGCGGCGGAGCTCGTAGAGGTCGACCGGCTTGGTCAGGTAGTCGTCGGCGCCGACCCGCATCGCCTCGACCGCCGACTCGATCGAGCCGTAGCCGGTCACCAGCATCACCCGCAGGTCGTACTCCTCCTCGCGCACCTTTTCCAGGAAGGCGAGGCCGTCGGTCCCCGGCATGCGCAGGTCGCACACGGCCAGGCGCGCCGCCTCCGGGCTTTCGGCCAGGAAAGAGAGCGCATGCTCCGCGTCGTCGAAGGTACGGACCTCGAAGCCCGCCTTCTCGAGGGCGACCGCCATCGACTCGCGGGAACCGGTTTCATCGTCGATCACCAGGACCAGGGGCTTTTCTGGCATGCCGGCCATTTTGGCGCAAAACAGGGCCGCCGTCGATCTTTTTCTCGCCTTCCGTACAATCGCCGCCATGGCGCGTCCAACCCGGGCCGGTCGGCCCACCGCCGCCGGCGACCCCGCCGCACGGCCCGAGTCCCTCGAAGGCTCGCTCGAGCGGATCGTCTTCTCCAACCCGGAGAACGGCTGGAGCGTGGTGCGGCTCGCGGTGGTGGGGCGGCGCGAGCCGGTGAGCGCGGTCGGAGCCCTCGCCGGGGTCCAGCCGGGCGAGCGCCTGCGGCTGACCGGCGCCTGGGAGGACGACCCGAAGTTCGGGCGGCAGTTCCGGATCGGGTCGTTCGAGACGGTGGCGCCGACCACGCTCGAAGGAATCGAGCGTTACCTCGCCTCCGGGCTGATCGAAGGCATCGGGCCGGTGATGGCGAAGCGGCTGGTCGAGACCTTCGGCGAGGAGACGCTGGAGGTGGTCGAGCACGAGCCGGAGCGGATGCGGCGGGTGCCCGGGATCGGCAAGAAGCGGAGCGAATCGATCTCCGAGGCGTTCGCCGCCCAGCGCGAGCTCAAGGAGGTGATGCTCTTCCTCCAGTCGCACGGCGTCCAGACCCACCTCGCGATCAAGATCTACAAGCGCTACGAGGAGACCGCTCTGTCGATCGTCCGCTCCGATCCGTACCGCCTGGCGCGCGAGGTGGTCGGCATCGGCTTTCCGACCGCCGACGACATCGCGAGCCGCCTCGGCCTCTCGCCGACGGCGCCGGAGCGGGTCCAGGCGGGCGTGCTCCACCTCCTGGGCGAGTCGTCGAGCGAGGGGCATCTCTTCCTGCCCGAGGAAGAGCTGGTCGCGCGCACGATCGCGCTGCTGTCGGTCGAGGAGGAGGCGGTGCGGGCGGCGGTCGGCCTGCTCGAGCGCGTGCGGGAGGTGGTGGTCGACCCGCAGGCCGCGGACGGTGGGCGCGGCGTCTACCTGGCCTCCCTCCACGCCGCCGAGGCCGGCCTCGCCCGGCGGGTCGCGGAGCTCCTCCACCATCGGCCCGAAGAGATCGAGATCGACGCCGAGCGCGCGCTCGACTGGTTCCAGGCGCGGGAAGAGGTGGTTCTCGCGCGCCAGCAGCGGGAGGCGATCCGCCGGGCGATCGGGGCGAAGGTGCTGGTGATCACCGGCGGCCCGGGCACCGGCAAGACGACCCTGGTGCGGGGAATCGTCGAGATCCTGCGCCGCAAGGAGCGCCGCATCCGCCTCGCCGCCCCCACCGGCCGGGCCGCCAAGCGCCTGGAAGAGACGACCGGCCAGCGCGCCTCGACGATCCACCGCCTGCTCGAGTTCGACCCGATGACGGGGGGGTTCACCCGCGGCCGCGACCGGCACCTGGAGGCGGACCTGGTGATCGTCGACGAGGCGTCGATGGTCGACACCGTCCTCGGCTTCCACCTGGTCTCGGCGCTGCCCGACGAGGCCCAGCTCGTGCTGGTGGGCGACGTCGACCAGCTCCCCTCGGTCGGCCCGGGAAGCGTGCTCTCCGACCTGATCGAGTCGGGCCCGGTCGAGGTGGTGCGGCTGACCGAGATCTTCCGCCAGGCGCAGGAGAGCCGGATCGTCGCCAACGCTCACCGGGTCAACGCCGGGGAGATGCCGCTCTGGGACCCGGACGCCTCCGGCGGCGAGGACTTCTTCTTCTTCGAGCGCCGGGAGCCGGAGGAGATCCTTCGCACCCTCTCGTCGCTGGTCGCGAAGCGCATCCCCGAAGGCTTCGGCCTCGACCCGTTCGAGGACGTGCAGGTGCTCACGCCGATGAACCGGGGCCTGCTCGGGGTCGAGAAGCTGAACGAGGTGCTGCGCGATCTGCTCAACCCGACGGGCAAGGAGATCGTGCGCGGCGGCACCCGCTTCCGGGTCGGCGACAAAGTGATGCAGATCCGGAACAACTACGAGCTCGAGGTCTTCAACGGCGACGTGGGCCGCCTGGTGGCAATCGACGAGGACGAGGCGACGGTGCGCTGCCGCTTCGACGAGCGGACGATCGAGTACCCGTTCGCGAGCCTCGACGAGCTGACCCTCGCCTACGCCTGCTCGATCCACAAGTCGCAAGGCAGCGAGTACCCGGCGGTCGTGGTGCCGCTCCACACGCAGCACTTCGTGATGCTGGCCCGGAACCTCCTCTACACGGCGCTGACCCGGGCGAAGAGGCTGGTGGTGCTGGTCGGGGACTCGAAGGCGCTCGGGATCGCGGTGCGCAACCGAAAGAACCGGATGCGGTTCACGCGGCTCGCCGAGCGGGTGGCCGAGGCGTCGCGGGCGGTGGAGGCGGGCAGGAAGCCCGGCCCGCCTCCGAGCCTGTTCGAGCCGTAGAGGGGAGCGCCCCCTACTCCGTCCCACCCTCCGGGGGCGGCGCGCTCGGCGGCGGGGCCGCCGGCGGCGGGGGCGGCGGGGTGGCTGCCGGGGGCGGAGTCGCCGGAGGTGACCCCGGCGGCACTGCACCCGGAACGCCGGCGGCGAGCACCGCCCGCCGCCGCTGCCGGCGGTCGTAGAGCTCCAGCACCACCGCGCCGAACCCGACGCACCAGGCGACGAACTGGACGACCGCCGCCGTGAGCAGGAACATCACCCCGAACACCCGCAACGGCCCGAAGTCGAGCGCGTGCCCCACCAGGTCGAGGACGTGGAGGAAGAGGAGGCCGACGACCGCCGCCATGATGGCGCTCTCGAGCCGCCAGCCGAAGCGGCCTTCCGACCAGCGTCCGAGCCGCCAAGCGACGCCCGAGTAGCCGACCAGGGCGGCGATCAGCAGCGCCGGGATGCCGACGAAGACGAAGAGCAACACCAGGACGAGCAGGATCGGGATGCCGATGATCGAGAGCGCGAGCAGCACCGAGACGATCAGGAAGGCGGGGACGATCAGGATGCCGACCAGCAGCCCGACGATGCCGGACTTGAGCGGCTCGGCGCCGGCGCGGGTGCCGACCCGCTCGACCGTCGGACGGGCGATGGCGACGAGGAAGATCACCAGGAGCGCCAGGAACAGGAGCTCGGCGATCGGCCAGATCATGCTCGCCATCCATCCGACCGGCGAGAAATTCGGGCCGTCCCACCGCCCCCAGTCCCAGGCCCAGACCGGGGCGCTCGGCCCGCGGAAGCCGCGCTGGACCTCGTTGATGCCGCCGCGCACCCGGGCGCCCGCGTCCCGGCGCACCCGGCCGCCGACCGCCGTCACCTCGCCGCCCACCTCCGAGTCCTCTCCGAGGTAGACGTTGCCGCCGATCGCGGTCACGTCGCGGGTCACCTCGCCTTCGACGTCGACCGGGCCGCCGAAGACCACCACGTCGCCCTCGACGCGGCCCTCGATGTCCGCCGAGCCGCCGAGCACCACCACGTCGTCGGCGACCTCGTCGCGAGCGATCCGTACCGACGATCCGACCACCGTCTGCGAGCCCCGGTGGACCCGCCGGCCGGTCACGTCGGGCGGCTCGGGCGGCTCCGGGGCCTCCGGAACCTCCGGCGCCACCCGGACGGCGCTCTCGCCGTCCTCGTCCTCCTCGGCGTCGGCGTCCTGGGCCGGCTCCTCGGCGTCGAACAGGCGCAGCCGCTCCTCGGGCTCGAGGTCGGCGACGCGCAGGACGGCCTCCGCCCTCTCCCCCATCCAGTCGCGGAGCTCCTCGCGCCCGATCGAGCGACCGTTGACCGCCAAGGCGGAGCCGGTGATCTCGATCGTCCGCACGCCGCGAAAGTCCTCGCGCGGCTGGAGGACGAGGCCGCCGCGGACCGGCAGCACCTCGTAGCGCTCGTCGATCTGCCGGCGCAGGGCGTCGGCCTCGGGCGTCACCGGCTCGGCCACCTCCGGCGCGGCCGCGGCCGCTTCGGAATCCGCCTCGGAACCGGTCTCGGAACCGGTCTCGGTTAGGGGCTCCTGGGCGCTCAGGCCCCCCGGGAACGCCGCGCAGAGGGCGAGCAGGAGGATCGGCAAAAGGCCCGCCGTCGGGCGGCGCTTTCGGGTGAAGATCTCAGTGATGTCGAACATGGATCGATTCCTTCCCGTGGAGATCGTGCTGCAGAATGCGACGGAGGAGAGAGAAGGCGAAGGCCGCGGTGGCGGCGGCGCCCAGCAATGTCCAGGCGACGCCCGGCACGGCCACGACGCGGGCGACGAGGTCGCTCCACTCGGCGAGCCGGACCCAGAGCGTGATGCCGGAGGCGATCCACTCCCAGGACGCCGCGACGACGCTGTTGAAGACGGCGACGGCTGCGCCCACCTCGAGCCTCGGCAGGATGGTGACCGCGAAGGCCGAGAGGCCGAGAGTGCCGCCGGAGAGCAGGGCCAGGAAGATCGCGGCCCAGCGGGCGGCACCGACCGCCGGCACGGCCTCCGCCTCCGCCGCCGCCTCC
>CAZLLV010000530.1:0-16671 GCA_964560325.1 uncultured Thermoanaerobaculia bacterium
GCCATCACGCCGCGCCCGGGTCCCGCGTAGCGTTCCAGGACCGCGTCGAGGGCGGCCTCGGCCTCCGCCCACAAGGAAACCTCGAACAGCCCGAACAGCCGCTCCCGCGAGACCGGCACGCCCCAGATGAACAGGACCGCCTCGATCGCCGCCTCCATGTCGCTGCGCTCGGTCATGGAGCGGGCTCCGCCCACGAGCGGACGAGGTCCGCGTTCATGGGGAAAGCCCCTCCAGCTCCTCGCTCTGCACCTCCCGCGTGGTGCGGTAGAGGAGGATCTCTCCCGGGCCCTCCTGCTTGCGAATCCAGTGGATCCGCACCAGGTGGAGGCGGGAGAGCTCGAGCAGGGCCAGGAAGGCCGAGATCGCCTCCGCCCTGCAGGAGCGCGCGATCAGGTCGGCCACGAAGTCGTACGGGCGGCCGGCGTCGAGGACGTGGAGCAACCGGTGCACCTGATCCCGGACCGAGTAGGTCTCGCGCGCCATGTGGAAGGCGGGCGGGTGCTCCTTCTCGAACCGGGAGAGAGCCACCTTGAGGGCGGAGAGGAGGTCGAACAGCGATACGTCGCCGAGGTCGATCTCTTCGGAGTCTTCACCCTCCGGGCGCGGCAGCTCGGGCACCGGCGCCCGGCGCACCCAGATCCCGCGCCGCACGCTCTCGATCTCGCCCAGCGACTGCGCCGCCTCCTTGAGCCGCCGGTACTCGAGCAGGCGCTGGACCAGCTCCTCGCGCGGGTCCTCCTGCGGCTCCTCGCCGGGGCGCTCGGGCCGCGGCAGCAAAAGGCGCGACTTGAGGTGGATCAAGAGCGCCGCCTCGTAGATGAACTCCCCCGCCACGTCGAGGTTGAGCTCCTCCATCAGGGCCAGGTACTCGTGGAACTGGTCGCATACCCGGGCCACCGGGATGTCGACGATCTCCACCTCGTTGATCCGCACCAGGTGGAGGAGCAGGTCGAGAGGACCGTCGAAGAGCGGCAGATCGACCCGCCACGCGGCGGGAAGCAGGCTCCGGGTCGGTGGGGTGAGGCGGCCCATGGGTCGTCGATGATAGTACGCGAGCGGGGGCGGAGCGCGGCCGGCGGGGCCGCGGCGGACCGTCGCGGGAAAGGCGTCAGCGGCTACCGCCGTCCGCCGGCCGGCTCCGGAGCGCCGCGAGGGCGCGCTCGCTGGCGATCACCGTGCGCCATTCGGCGGCGGTCGCCCAGGCGCCGAGCGCGAGGGCGGCCCAGAGGAGCGGGCCGTGGTAGCGCCCGCCGACCTGCTCGCCGTGCATGGAGGCGCCGACGACGAAGACGGCGATGGCGGCGAGCACCGCGGCGGCGACGACCGGGAGCGTCCGGGTCCGGAAGCGCACGAGGCGCGGCTCGAGGGCCGATCGGCGGCCGCTCTCCTCGGCGCTCTCCGCCAGCACCCGGGTCAGGCCGAGGAGGTAGAAGAGCTGCCAGCAGTGGGCGGTCGCGAAGACGAGGAGCGCGGCGAGCCCGAGGAGGATGTGCCGCTCGAGCCCGGAGCGGCCGTCGAAGCCGGCGTAGCCGTGCCAGCCGGTAGCGGCCAGGCCGAGGGCGGCCAGCGCACCCACCACCACCATGATCCGCGCGAACATCGGTTCTCTCCTCGGACCGGGAGCTCAAGCCGGACGGAAGGCGAGCTCGACCACGCCGATCCGCACCAGGTCCCCCGGCTCGATCTCGGCGGGCACGCCGGTCTCGAGCCGGTCGTCGTTGACGAAGGTGCCGTTCATCGTGCCGATCTCTTCGCTCAGGAAGAACTTCTCCCCGCGCCGGAAGATCTTGGCGTGGCGCCGGCTCACCGAGCGCTGGTTGTCGACCGGCGACAGGTCGACGTCCGGGTAGATGCCGGTCACCGGATCGCGCCGGCCGATGGTGGTCTCCGGCCCGTTCGAGAGGAAGAACTCGATCCCCGACTTCTCGTGGAACAGGTTCTCGGGGCCGGTGGCCGACGGCATCTCCGAGCCGGGAGGGGCCGGCGGCCCCTGCGGCATCTCTTCGCCCCCCAGCTCGCGCAGCAACGAGTCGGTCTCGCGCAGCCGCCGGGAGAGCTTGCGCATCATGCGCACCGCGATCTCCGGGTTGTCGCGCAGGATCTGGCTGAAGGTCGAGCCGTTGATCTCCAGCACCTTGGCCGGGGTGAGCGCGCGCGCCGCCGCGGCCCGCGGCAGCCCTTCGAGGAGCGCCATCTCGCCGAAGAAGTCCCCCTTCTCCATCACCGAGAGCTGGCGGTCCTCGTCGCCGACCCGCTTCAGGATCTCGATCTGCCCCTCCTGGACGATGAACATTTCGGTGCCCAGGCTGTCCTCTGCGAACACCAGCTCGCCCTCGGCGAGCTCCACGCTCTTGTAGCGCGGCTGCGGGCGCTTGCCCGTAGTCTTGAAGACGGTCGCGCCGCCCTGGGTGTGCTCCGCGCGCCCGCGGTCGTCTTGGCTCGTCATGGAGTGGTCCTCACCGTCAGGGAACCGGACCCGCTGGCCGGCAGTGGCCGATCACCATGCCCCGAATCGCGGTCAGACTACCCGAGAGGTCCAGGTGGGTCAACATCCGGTCGAGGCGGTAGAGCGGCTCTCCGACGCCCTCCCGGAAGGGGATCGCGCCGCGCTCCCGACAACGGCACGACGCTTGCGAAAAGCCTGTCGCATGCAGCCCTCCAGTCATGGCGATTCGCCCGAGAAGAGGTGGAGAATGCGCAGAATCGGTGGAAAGGCGGTGACCGGCGCAATGGCCGCTTGCGTGCTAGCACTGCTCATCTTGGCGACGACAGCGTCATCTCAGGAGGACAACCGTTCCTCCTTTGGTGAAACGATCGACGTGCGGGTCATCACCCTCGAGGTGGCGGTCACGAACCGGGACGGCGAGCGGGTGACCGGCCTGGGTCCAGCCGACTTCCGGGTCCTGGTGAACGGCGAGGCGGTGCCGCTCGCCTTTTTCGACGAGATCCGGGACGGGGTCTTCGCCGGCTCGATCGATCGTGGGTCTGCGGTGGGCCCGGATGCCGCGGCCGGCACGCCGGCAGCCACGGCGCCCGACCCGCCGGGTGTGCCGGCCTCGCCAGCCATGGTCCCGAACCACTACCTGGTGTTCGTCGACGACGCGTTCAGCCTGAACAGCCGTCGGAGAGTGACCCTCGAGCGGCTCCGTGACCAGCTTTCCCAACTCCGCCCCGAGGACCGAGTGGCGCTCCTCTCCTATGACGGCCGGCGGCTTCGGGGTGCCGACCGGTGGCTCGCGCCGGGAGAGGAACTGGAGGAAGTCTTCGAGCAGGTTCTTGCGATCGAGTCGCGCGGCCTCGAGGTGCTCGCCGCCCGAAGGCAGGATAGCTACACCCCTGAGCTGCCTGGGCCGAGACACCCGGCGGCGCGGCAGAACGAGGACGGTTTCGGCGCCAGCCAGCCTCCGAGCGTCTTCCGCCGGGGTCTCGACGTCCAGGTGCGGCACGCCGTCGGCAACGTGATCCTCGCGACGGTCGAGTCGCTCCGCCGACTCGACGCGGCGCCAGGGCGCAAATCGGTGATCCTGCTCGCCGGCGACTGGCCCGGCGCCGCGGGCGGGGCCGCTTACGGAGGTCTCTTCGACGCCCCCTCCGACACCCTTCCTCGCGAAGCGTTCGATCTGTTCCGGCCGCTGATCGAGACCGCCAACCTCCTCGGCTGGACGATCTACCCGGCACCCGTGTCCTCCTTCGCCCCATCGACCTCGGATTCGATGGCGACGGCCGGTGCCGGTCGATCCGGCATCGACCGGCGAAGGCGGAACGCGGACGCAGAGGCTCGCTTCCTCCACTGGAGGAATGCCGGACCCTCCGCCGGCCAGATCCAGATCGGCGTCGATTCGAACCTTCGGTACATCGCCCGAGAGACCGGGGGTCGCGCCGCCTTGTACGACCGCAGGCTCGAGGCCCTGGAGCTCGCCATCGCGGACACGCGGTCCTACTATTCGCTCGGATTCGAGCCGGTCCGCCGTGGTGACGACCGGCGCCATCGGATCGAGGTCGAGGTCTTGCGCCCCGGCCTCGATGCCCGCTACCGGCGAGGCTTCATCGACATTTCGCCGCGCACCGCCCGGGCCTTGGGCGGCTTTGCCGAATATGTAGCCACCCCGGAGACGGACGTGCCGCCCCCTTAGTGGTCACCGGATGCTGGGCGATCCCAAGATCAGAGAGCTCGTCTCCGGGTCGAGGCGCGCCGGCAGCCCCAGGGGCAGGGTGAGATTGGGCGCCTCGTGCCCCGCCTCCAGCCCGTAGGCGACGGGCCAGGAACGGCCTTCGAACGCCTCCGACAGCTGCCCGAGCCAGCCGTCGACCGCCCCGGCTCCGGAAGCGGAGTCGCTCGGCCGGCAGTGGCCGATCACCATGCCCCGAATCGCGGTCAGACCACCCGCGAGGTCCAGCTGGGTCAACATGCGGTCGAGGCGGTAGAGCGGCTCACCGACGTCCTCCCAGAAGAGGATCGAGCCGTCGAGCCGGGGCGCCCACGGGGTGCCCTGGACGGAGGTCAGGAGGCTCAGGCAACCGCCGAGGAGCGGCCCCTCCGCCGCCCCCTCCCGCAGCCAGCCGGAGACCGGCATGGAGGCGCCGTCGACGCGGCCGGCGAGGGCGTCGAGGAACGAGCGCTCCTCGCGCCCGGTCAGCCCGCGCGCGAGGTCGGCGGCGGCCATCGGTCCGTGGAAGGCGACGAGGCGCAGCCGCTCGACCACGGCGAGCAGGAAGGGGGTCAGGTCGGAGTAGCCGACGTAGGCGCGCGGGTGGCGGGCGAGCAGGTCCCAGTCGATCCGCGGCAGGACCCGGAGCAGGCCGGAGCCGCCGCGGGCGAAGACGATCGCCCGGATCGACGGGTCGTCCGCGAGCGCGTGAAAGGCGGCGAGGCGCTCGTCGTCGGCGCCGGCGAAGAGCCCGTGGCGCGACGCGAGGTTGCCGGCGAGGACCGCCTCGAACCCCAGCCGCTCGAGCGCCGCCACGCCGCGCTCCACCCGCCCCGGCACGATCGGCCCGGACAGCGCCGCGATCCCCACACGATCGCCCGGGAGGACGGGAGGGGGTAGATCGACACCCATCACGTGCCCGTCCTGATTCGACACTCGTCGTCGAAGAGGCACGCGACCTCGCGTTCTCGGCGAAGTCCGTGACGAGGGGCGTCAGGGTGCATCAGCTCGTGCCACCGCAGTGATAAACGACCGAGGCGTGGCCGGAGGCCACGTCGCAGGGAGAGAAGAGCGAGGACGGCGCGAGATGATGTGCCATGGCGCACCGTAGTAGGACTTCGACGAGATTGCGAGATCCATAAACCCGGAGAGCTCCATAAGCCGGATCCTGTCCACGCGGCCTCCGAAGAGAGCCGCGATGGGCGGTCATTCCTCTGGGACCGGCGTTGCCGCCGGCCTCGAGCAACCAACCCGGAAGTAGGACGCGACACCCTAAGGCGCCGCGAGGCGGGACGGGCGGCCCGCTCGACCCCTTCCCTATTCGGTCTTGCTCCGCATGGGGTTTGCCGTGCCGGGACCGTCGCCGGCCCCGCGGTGCGCTCTTACCGCACCCTTTCACCCTTACCCCACGGGCCGAAGCCCGCGAGGCGGTCTACTCTCTGTTGCACTTTCCGTCGCGTCGCCGCGCCTCGCCGTTAGCGAGCATGCTGCCCGTAGGAGTCCGGACTTTCCTCCCCCGCCCCTCACCGAAGTGGGAACGAGGGCGACCGCCAGGAGCTCTCCGGTGGACTCAGTGTAACCGTTCGAGGCGGAAAAGGCTTCCGGGAGTCAGCTCCGCTTGCGGAACCGGCCGCGCTGCCCTTCCGCTCCGCTCCCGCCCGCCGCGCGCTCCCGCGCCTCGACCACCTCCTCGAGCGCCGCCGCGGCCTCCGGATGGTCCGGGTAGCGGTCGAGGATCTGCCGGAGCACCCGCTCCGCGAGCGTGTGCTCGCCGCGCGCCGCCTCGACCTCGGCCAGCGCCAGGCGGTGCTCGACCGACGAGGGCTCGAGCTGGACCGCGCGGCGCAGGCTGTCGGAGGCCATGTGGAGCCACTTGGGGTTCGCCTTCTGCGCGAAGCCGAGGAGCGCCCAGGACGCGGCGGCGGACGGATCGAGCCGTACCGCCTGGCGCAGCAGCTCGATCGCGAAGTGATAGTCGTCGTCCTCGATCAGCTCGCGCGCCTGCTCGTGGAGACCGGCCGCCATCGTCCGCGCCTCGGCCCGGCGCTCCTCGTCGCCGCGGGCCCAGTGGGCGTCGGCCGCGCTCAGCCGGTCGTAGCCGTCGCGCCGCCGGGTGTCCGAGAGGACCAGGTACGCCTCGGTCGCGCGCTCGAAGAGGATCCGGAAGACGCCGATCTGCTCCTCCATGCCGAGCGACTCGGCGTGGAGCGGATGGGTCGACCGGGCGATCCGCCGGAACGCCGCGTGGACCTCCGCCTCGCCGGCGGCCGGGCCGACGCCGAGCACCTCGTAGTGGCTGCCCGAGCCGCAGAGAGCGAGCAGCTCGGCCAAGCGCCGGCGGTGGTCCTGCGGGTCGATCGCCAGCGGCTCGGCGCCGAGGTCTCGCTCGATCCGGTCGAGGAAACGGCGCAGGACGTCGCCGGTGGCCAGGAGCTCGGGCATGGGAGCCGGGAGTCTACTCCACCCGCGGGCGCTCGTCTGCCGCGCCCTCGGCCGGCTCGGGGCGCACGCCCTCCCAGACCCGCCGGCCGACGGTCGGCCCGAGCTCGTCCTGGAGCTCTTCGAGCGACGCCTCCTTCACCCCCTGGACGCTGCCGAAGCGCTGGAGCAGGGCCCTGCGCCGCCGGGGACCGACGCCCGGGAGGTCGTCCAAGCGGCTGCGCAGGGTGCGCTTGGAGCGCCGGCCGCGGTGGCGCTTGACCGCGAAGCGGTGGGCCTCGTCGCGCACCTGCTGGAGGAGCTGGAGCCCGGCGTCGGTGCGCGGCAGGCGGAGCGGGTCGGGGCGCTCCGGCAGGTAGAGCTCCTCCTCGCGCTTGGCGAGGCCGACGACCGGCGTCTCCTCCACGCCCAGGAGCGAGAGCGCCTCGAGCGCCGCGTTGAGCTGGCCCCGCCCGCCGTCGATCAGGATCAGGTCGGGCATCTCCCCCACCTCGTCGAGCCGCCGCCGGTAGCGCCGCTCGACCGCCTGCTTCATGGAGTAGAAATCGTCGGTCCCCGCCAGGTCCCGCCCCTCCGGGTCCCGGATGTTGAAGCTGCGGTAGTCGCTCTTGCGCATCTTGCCCTCTTCCCAGACGACGAGCGACGCGACCGTCTCGCCGCCCTGGAAGGTCGAGACGTCGAAGCCCTCGATCCGCCGCGGCGCCTCGAGCAGGTCGAAATGCCGGCGCAGGAGGTCGGCGCCGGGCGAGAAGTCCTTGCCCAGGCGGAAGCGCCGGCGCCAGGCCATCTCCGCGTTGCGCACCGCGAGCGCCACCCGGTCGGCCTTGGGACCGCGCGACGGCATCCGCAGGTAGACCCGCTCCCCCTTCTTCTCGGACAGCCACTCGACCAGCAGCTCCTCCTCCTCCTCGGCCGCCGCGATCGGCGCCGGCAGGTGGACCTCCTTCGGGATGAACGTCGTGCGGTCGTAGACCTGGGGCACGACCTCGGCCAGAAGGTCCTCGATCGGCACGTCGCCCACGCCCTCCCAGAAGAGCTCGCGGCGGTCGAGCACCTGGCCGCCCCGCATCACCAGGATCACCACCGACGCGTTGCCGCCGGCCACGAAGGCGCCGTAGACGTCGACGTCCTCGCCTCCCACCGAGGCGAGCTTGCGCCGCTCGGTCAGGATCTCCACCTCGGCGATCAGATCGCGCACCCGCGCCGCCTCCTCGAACTCGAGCTCGGCCGAGGCGCGCTCCATCCGCCGCTCGAGGCGCCGGAGGAGCCGAGCGGTCTTGCCCGACAGGAAGAGCTTCGCCTCGGCGACCGCCTCGTCGTAGTCCTCGCGGGTCGTCAGGCCGTCGACGCACGGGCCGAGGCAGCGGTGCATGTCGTAGTACAGGCAGGGGCGCGGCAACCGGCCGTCGATCTCGATCCGGCAGACCCGAACCCCGAACATCTTCTGCACCAGCTTGATCGCCTTCCTCGCCTTGCCGCCGGGGATGAACGGCCCGAAGTAGTCGGCGCCGTCGTCGCGGATGCGGCGGGTGAAGGCGAGGCGCGGGTAGGGGTCGGCGGTCAGCTTCAGGTACGGGTACGTCTTGTCGTCGCGCAGCAGGATGTTGTAGCGCGGGCGCTTCGACTTGATCCAGTTGTTCTCGAGCAGCAGCGCCTCGGCGCCGCTGTCGGTGAGCACGAAGTCGAGGTCGCGCGCCTCGGCGAGCATCGTGAGGATGCGCGGGTCGTGGCCGCCGGCGAGGTAGGTGACGCCCCGCTTCTTGAGCGACTTCGCCTTGCCGACGTAGAGGGCGTTGCCGGCCTCGTCCTCGAAGACGTAGATCCCCGGCCGGTCGGGCAGGCCCCGGACCTTCTCCTCGACCTTGGGATGAACCGCGCTCACGACATGGAAGATACCGCCTCGGCGGTCCGGCGAATTCCCTCCGTGGCCGCCCGTCCACGGAACCGCGCACCGCGGCACTGTCTCCTGATGAAGCCGACTTTCAGGTTCGCGGTACACCGACTCTCAGGAGGTTCGTGATGCAACGGATGTCCCCGCCGGTACGGTGCGCCCTCGCGGCCGCCGTCTTCGCCCTCGCCCTGCCGCTCCTCTCCCCGCCCCCCGCGCGCGCCGCGGAGCCCACGCTCTGCAAGGCCCCCGGGTCGATGCCCGCGGCGCGCGCCAAAGCGCGCCGCCTGGTCGCCGAGATCCGCGCCGAGCTGGCGGCGGTCGAGGACGAGATCCGCAACGTGCCGTTCGTCACCGGGCTCGAAGCCGGCACTCTGCCGCTCGACAAGGTGGCCGACCTGCTCGGCGAGCAGTACAACATCATCCCGAGTGACGAGCGGAGCTTCCTCCTCATGGCCGAACGCTTCGACGACCCGGCGAGCCAGCAGATGTTCGGGGGCATCGCGGCCGGCGAGGTGATCGCGTTCGAGCTGCTCCTCGACCTCGCCGCCCGCCTCGGCCGTACCGAGGAGGATCTCGCCGCCTACGAGCCGCGGCCGCGTGGCCAGACCTACCCCTCGCGGGTCGCCTGGATCGCGCTGCTCGCCGACCGGGCCTCGGCCGGCGCCTCGTTCCTGGTCAACTTCGCCGTCTTCGGCGAGAACATGGGCCGGATCCAGCGCGCGCTGGTCGAGAACTACGGCTTCACCGAAGAGGAGACCGGTTTCTTCGGCCTCTTCGCCGATCCGATCCCCGGCTTCGAGGAGAACGCCATCGACGTGATCGCCGAGGGCCTCCTGCGCGGCGCCTGCCCGCGCGACGTGAAGCGCTCCGCCCGCCTGCTTCAGGCGTACGAGCTCGACTTCTGGCAGGTGGTCGGCGAGTGATCAGGAGGAGGCACCGCTCCCGGTGAGGTGGTCCGGGCCGTCGACCTCGACGGCCCGGCCGCGCGGCGGCAGCTCGGAGTCCTTCCGCCGCTTCTCGCGCCGCAGGCGCTGATCGGCGATCAGGACCAGCTCCTCCTCGTTCGCCCCGTCGACCGGGAAGACCGCCGAACCGTGGCTGAAGCCGAAGCCGGGCGGCGCGTCGAGCCGGTCCGCCGCCGTGTCGATCGAGCGGCGCACCCGCTCGAGCAGGACCTCGACCTGTTCGAGACCGGCGCCCGGGAAGACCACCGCCATCTCGTCGCCGCCGTAGCGGCAGACCACGTCCTCGGCCCGCAGAGACTCCCGGAGCGCCTGGGCGCAGGCCTGCAGCAGCCGGTCGCCGTAGACGTGCCCCCGGGCGTCGTTGACGTCCTTGAACCGGTCGAGGTCGACCAGCGTCACGACCAGCGACCCGTTCCGCCCGTCGGCCGTCTCCACCTCCTCCGCCAGGCGCTCGTAGAACATCCGGTGGTTGAGCAGCCCCGTCAGGCTGTCGGTGCTCGACAGGCGGCGGAGCTTCTCGGTGTACGCCTCGACGTACGACTGCGCGGTCAGCCGGAGGGCGTCGTCGAGCGCGTGGCCGACCATCCGGAAGACCAGGAAGAGGTCGTGGCGGGAGACTCCGCGCAGGTCGGAGAAGCGCTCTTGCAGATAGCCGAAGAGCTCCTGGCGCAGGAGCTGGTACTCGCGCACCAGCTCGTCGATCGCGAACCGCTGCTCGGCCCGCTCCTTGCCGTGCTTGCTGGCGTCGCACACCATCTCGGCCCGCACCTCGTGCCCCGGCACCGTGAGCACGAGCAGGATCTCGCGCAGCACGTCGGGGACGGAGTCGCGGAGCATCGCCTCGTCGAGCCGCCGGCTCGACGGCACCCGCCGGTCGCGCTCCACCGCGTGCACCCAGCGATCGACGATCTCCTCGATCCCCTCCTCCACCAGCTCCCGCAGGGTCGTCAGGGAATCGGCCGGAACTGCCCCGGAATCTTCCATGTCCGGCGAGCGAGCAAGGACCGAGCCATCGAAAGCGCCGAATAACCGGGGGTTTCCCCGGGTCGGACCCTCCGGCTCGTCACGCCGTGTAGACGGTCCAGAGGAAGGCGAGCAGGAGGGTCGGGAGGAGGATCAGGAGGCCGTAGAGGACGGCGAAGGCCGGAACGCGCAAGGCGGTCGCCCACCAGCGGCCGCCGTAGGCGCGGCGGAGGGCGAGGAACAGGTACGCCGTCAGGAGGACGAGCACGATCGCGTCCACCATCGGGTGGTCTTCTCCGCGCTCGACCACGAGCTGCACGCTCAGCAGGGTGAAAACGAACACGTGGAAATGCACGGCGAAGACCACGTGCTCGACCAGGAAGCGGCGGCGGTAGAGGATCCCGAGGAGCAGGCCCGACGCGGGGGCGAGGACCAGGGCGAGCGTCGCGAGGGCGTCGACCACGTCTTCCTGGAAGCCCGGGAGGTCGTCCCCCACCGCCGCGTCCAGCCGCGCCCCGAAGCCACCGCCTCCGGCCCCCTCGGCCGGCTCCTCCACCGCCAGCGGCGCCACCGCCGCCCGCGGCCCCTCCGGCGCGCCGAGCTTGATCCGGGCGATCGGCGCCTGCGTGGCCGAAAGCACGAAGAAGAAGATCGCCGCCGTGAAGACGTAGAGCCGGAGCGGCGGCACGTACCGGGTCCGTCGACCGCCGATCCACTCCGCGGTCAGGAAACCGGGACGGAGAAAGAGCGGCCCGAGCGTGCGCAGGAGGCGGGAGTCGAAGGAGAAGAAATCGCCCAGCGCGTCGGAGACCAGCGCACGCAGCGGCCGCCGCCGGTCGACCGCCTCCTGGCCGCACCGGTGGCAGTACGGGCCGGCGAGCTCGGCGCCGCAGTTCAGGCACTTCCCGGTCTGGGCTGGGGTCACGAAGCGATGGTACACGCACGTCCGCGGACGGCGCGCGGCCGGGCTCACCCCGCGTAGATCTGGAGCTCGCGGAGCTCGCGCACCTTGTCGCGCAGGGCCGCGGCCTCTTCGAACTCGAGCCGCTTGGCGGCGGCGCGCATCTCTTTTTCGAGCGCCTTGATGCGCTCGGCGAGGGGGATCTCGGAGCGGTCGGCGATGTCCAGGAGCTGCGGCCGGGCGGCCTCGTGGTAGTCGAGGTTCGAGAGTGCGACGAGCGGGCTGTGGATGTCCTTCAGGATGGTCGCCGGCTCGATCCCGTGCTCCTCGTTGTACTCCTGCTGCACCTTGCGCCGGCGCTCGGTCTCCTCCAGCGAGCGGTCGATCGAGCGGGTGCTCCGGTCGGCGTAGAAGATCACCCGCCCGCCGAGGTTCCGGGCGGCGCGGCCGGCGGTCTGGATGAGCGAGGTCTCGCTGCGCAAGAAGCCCTCCTTGTCGGCGTCGAGGATCGCCACCAGGCTGACCTCGGGTAGGTCGAGCCCCTCGCGCAAGAGGTTGATGCCGACCAGCACGTCGAACTCGCCGCGCCGCAGCCCGGTCACGATCTCGACCCGCTCCAGGGTCTCGACGTCCGAGTGCATGTAGCGCACGCGCACCCCGAGCTCCGCCAGGTACTGGGTCAGCTCCTCCGCCATCCGCTTGGTGAGCGTGGTCACCAGCACCCGCTCCCCCCGGTCGATCGTCCGGCGCACCTCGGCGATCAGATCGTCGACCTGCCCCTGGGCCGGCCGCACCTCGATCACCGGATCGAGCAGGCCGGTCGGCCGGATGAGCTGCTCGACCACCACCCCGCCCGTGCGCTCGAGCTCGAACGGCGCCGGCGTCGCCGAGACGTAGATCCGCTGCCCCACCTTGGCGTCGAACTCCTCGAAGGTGAGCGGCCGGTTGTCGAGCGCGCTCGGCAGCCGGAAGCCGTAGTCGACCAGCGTCTGCTTGCGCGACCGGTCGCCGTGGTACATGCCGCGCACCTGGGGCATCGTCTGGTGGCTCTCGTCGACCACCAGCAGGAAATCGTCGGGGAAGTAGTCGATCAGCGTCGGCGGCGGCGCCCCCGGGGCACGTCCCGAGAGGTGGCGCGAGTAGTTCTCGATGCCGTGGCAGTAGCCGATCTCTTTCAGCATCTCCAGGTCGAAGCGGGTGCGCTGCTCCAGCCGCTGGTACTCGAGCAGCTTGCCCTCGTCGTCGAGCTCGGCCAGCCGCTCGGAGAGCTCCAGGCGGATTCCCTCGATCGCCGAGAGCAGCCGGTCGCGCGGCGTGACGTAGTGGGTGCGCGGGTAGACGGCGAGCTTGTCGACCGTCCGCACCACGTCGCCGCGTAGCGGGTCGAAGCGGCTGATGCGTTCGATCTCGTCGCCGAAGTACTCGACCCGGAGGCCCAGGTCCTCGTAGGCCGGGAAGACCTCCAGAATGTCGCCGCGCACCCGGAATGAGCCGTGGAAGAGGTCCATGTTGGTGCGCTCGTACTGCATCGACACGAGCGCCTCGAGCGCCGGCTCCATCCCCTCCTCGGCGCCGGTCTCGAAGAAGTGGAGCATCCCGAAGAACGCCTCCGGCGCGCCCAGACCGTAGATGCAGGAGACCGACGCCACGATCAGCACGTCGCGGCGCTCGAAGAGCGTCTTGGTCGCCCGCAGGCGGAGGCGGTCGATCTCCTCGTTGATCGACGTCTCCTTCTCGATGTAGGTGTCGCTCTGCGGGACGTACGCCTCGGGCTGGTAGTAGTCGTAGTAGGAGACGAAGTACTCGACCGCGTTCTCCGGGAAGAAGCTCCGGAACTCCTGGAAGAGCTGGGCGGCGAGGGTCTTGTTGTGCGAGAGGACCAGGGTCGGCCGGTTGATCGTCTCGACCACCTTGGCGACGCTGAACGTCTTGCCCGAGCCCGTGACGCCGAGGAGCACCTGCTCCCGGTCCCCCCGCTCGATCCCCTCCACGAGCTGACGGATCGCCTCGGGCTGATCGCCCTGGGGCTCGAACGGCGAGACGAGACGGAAGCGGTCCAAGCTCAGATGTCCGGCACGAAGGCTTCGAGCGCCTCGGTCATGCGCTCGACCTCCTCGACCGACAGGCGGGAGCCGCCCCCCTGGACCGCGCCGGTGAAGACCCGCTGGATCCGCTGCAGGCCCTCCGGCGTGTACTGCCCCTCGCGGGCGGAGGCCACCGCCGTCTCGAAGGCGTCGTCGTAGCGCGCGCGAACGTCGTCCGGCAGATCCTCCGGCAAGCGCGGCTCGATCTCGCCGTGCATCGCCTCGAGCATCCAGGCGACGATCGTGTCCTGGTTGGCGTAGAAGGCGATCATCGCGCCCACCACGAGGAGCAGGATCACGCCGCATCCGATCAGGAGCGGCTTGCGCACGCCCGACCCTCCCGGGCGCGTCGGCGGCGGCTCCTGCCCGTCGCCGGGCCGGATCGGCGCGTCGGGCCGATCGAAGGGGGACGGGGCATGCGGGCCGGAAGCGGGCGGAATGGGATCGCTCATCGACCCGGTTCTATCATCGTGACCGCCCGGCGACAAGCCGGCCCCGGCCGGCCCGCGCCCGCCACGTAGAATCGCCCGCATGGAGTACGACCCGATGGACGAGACCCGCCCCGAACGCGCCGCCGACGCTCCGGAGAAGGCCGCCGCGCGACCCGAGCCGAAGACCGCCGGCGGCCGCACCCGCCGCACGGGGCGCCGGCGCCTCCTGGTCTGGGTCTGGCCGCTCGTCGGCGCGCTCCTGGTCGGCGTGGTCGGCGGCGTCGGCGTGGCGGCGGCGATCAACATGCCTCGGGTCGAGTCGATCACCGAGTTCACGCCCACGCTCATCACCGAGCTCTACGACCGGGACGGCGACGTGTTCGCCACCTACGCCCGCGAGCGGCGGATGATGATCGAGGAGGGGCAGATCCCGGAGATCGTCGAGCGGGCCGTGGTCTCCGCCGAGGACGGCAACTTCTACCAGCACGGCGGGATCGACGCGATCGGCATCGTCCGCGCGGCGACCGCCAACCTCCAGCGCGGCGAGCGCTTCTCCGGCGCCTCGACCATCACCATGCAGCTCGCCCGCATGCTCTACCTCTCGCGCGAGAAGAAGTGGCGCCGCAAGATCGAAGAGGCGTTCCTCGCCGTCGAGCTGGAGAAGAGCCTCACCAAGCAGCAGATCCTCACCCTCTACTGCAACCTCGTGAACCTCGGCCACGGCCGCTACGGCGTGGAGGCCGCGTCGCGCTACTTCTTCAACAAGCCGGCGTCCGAGCTGGAGCTGGTCGAGGCGGCGACGCTCGCCGGGATCATCCAGCGGCCGAGCGACTACAGCCCCTACCGCCGGCCCGACATGGTGACCACGCGGCGCAACTACGTGCTCGAGCGAATGGCCGCCGAGGGGTACATCACGCGCGAGGAGCTGGCGGCGGCGAAGGCCGAGCCGCTCCTGGTCGTGCGCCAAGGGCCGCGCGAGGACTTCGCGCCCTACTTCGCCGAGGAGGTGCGCCAGCACCTGGAGGCGGAGTTCGGGGCGACCCGCATGTACGAGGGCGGCCTCCAGGTGGCGACCACGCTCGACCGGGGCGCCCAGCAGGCGGCCGAGAAGGCGTTGCGCGACGGCCTGCTGCGCGTCGACCACCAGCGCGGCTTCCGGGGGGAGATCCTGAAGCTCGACGGCGGCGACCTGGAGGGCCGGACGCTCCCGTCCTGGGACGACCTGGAGCCGGCGCCGGGCCGCTGGTACCAGGGGATCGTGCTCGACACCAACCGCAACCGGGCGCGGGTGAAGATCCACGACCAGACCTACGAGCTCGGCCCGGAGGGCATCCGCTGGACCGGCCGCTCGCAGCCGAGCGACCTCCTGCAACGGGGTGACGTGGCGTGGTTCCGGCTGGCGGCGCCGGAGGGCGAAGACGGCGAGGCGGCCGGCGAGCCGGTGCTCCACCTCGAGCAGGAGCCCGAGGTCGAAGGCGCCGTGGTGGTGCTCGAGTCGGCCTCCGGCGCGGTGCGCGCGATGGTCGGCGGCTGGGACTTCGACCGCAGCAAGTTCAACCGCGCCGTCCAGGCCGAGCGCCAGGTCGGCTCCGCCTTCAAGCTCTTCGTCTACGGCGCGGCGCTCGAAGAGGGCTACACCGCCGCCGACACGATCTTCGACGGCCCGACCGCCTTCCCCGGCGCCGACGCGCGGGACAGCTACCGGCCGCAGAACCACGGGCGGCGCTACTACGGCATCCTGACCATGCGCCGGGCGCTCGAAGCGTCGATCAACATCCCGGCGGTCAAGGTGCTCGACATGGTCGGCGTCGAGCGGGTGATCGACTTCGCCCGCCGGTCCGGCGTCGACGCGCGCCTGCCCCCCTACCCCAGCCTGGCGCTGGGCGCCGCCGAGATGCGGCCGATCGAGCTCGCCGCGGCCTACGCGGCGATCGCCAACCAGGGCACCTGGGTGAAGCCGTACTTCGTCGAGCGGGTGCGCACACCCGTCGGCCGCGTGCTGGAGGAGCACTTCCCCGAGACCCGCACCACCACCTCCCCCGAGGTCGCCTACGTCCTCACCCGGATGCTCGAAGGCGTGGTCGACCGCGGCACCGCCCGGCGCCTCTCCGACCTGCCGGTCGCGATCGCCGGCAAGACCGGCACCACGGACGACTACTCCGACGCCTGGTTCATCGGCTACACGCCCCGCTACACCGTCCTCACCTGGGTCGGCTACGACGTCAAGCGCTCCCTCGGCCGCGGCCGCGACGGCGCCTCGGTCGCCGCGCCGATCTGGAAGGACGTGCTCGAAGCGGGCCTGGAGCAGGGCTGGATCGAAGAGGGTGCCGAGTTCCAGCCACCGGCCGGCATCGTCTTCGCCGGCATCGACTTCCGCAGCGGCCTGCTCAGCGAAGGCGGCTTCCAGGAAGCCTTCGTCGCCGGCACCCAACCGGCCCGACCCTACTCCGGCCAGTGGGGCCTGATCATGGGCCTGCCCTGGTACCAGCAGCAGTCGTTCTACCTGCCGAAGCAGGGCGAGCGCATGCCGTCCTCGGCGGGTCGAGGCACGGACGAGGCCGAAGGCGAGGACGACGACCTCACGGCCATCGGCGGCGAGCCGTCCGACGAAGCGATGGCGGCGAGCGAAGCGGCCGCCGACAACGGCCCGCCGGGGCCGTAGGGCTCGGGAGCCGGACGGGCGAATCCGGCGCACCTCGCCGCGTGGTCCCGCCCTCGAACGCCGGCGGTGACCGCCCCCCCCCCTTGATCTGGGTGCGCGAACCGGAAGCGACCACGCCCTTCCCTCTGACGGTTCGCGCTCGTCGTAAGTTCCTCCGTCTACATCACTTCCCGACCCACCACCTCCA
>CAZLLV010000531.1:0-2883 GCA_964560325.1 uncultured Thermoanaerobaculia bacterium
CGGCGCCGGCGCCCCCCGCGGCGGGGGGGCGGGGCCGGCGCCGCCCGGGGCGGGGGGGCGCCCCCCCAACCTGTAACTGGGCGGAACAGAAGCTCACATGCGACGGACTTCCTGTCGACCTCTCCCTCGGCGGAGTGATCATCACGAGTCGCGGCGAAGTGTTGCCGGCGAATCCGCTGCTCTTCAGGCGCGGTAGCGAGGTAGGTCGCTGTTGACTCTTCCGCACGCCTGCCGCGGGCGAAGGTGGCCGCCCGTAGATCGAAGGAGACGCAATGAAGGCTTGGAAGCTTGCGAATCGATCGAGAACGACGCGCGATCCGAACGAGACCAGAGGAGGCAGGACGGATGACGGCGGACACGATGCCCGAGCCGGATGGACCCGGGGACGAACGGTTCGTGTACGTGGTGACGGCTGCGGGAGTCGAGGCGCTGCGCCAGAGCGCGGCGGCGTTCGACAGCGAACAGAGGATCAAATCCTGGGCAAGCGTGCCCGAGTTCCCCCGCCGATCGCGGCTGACCCTTTCAAGCCTGATGGCGGAGCATGGCCCTCACTTCCCGCAGACGAGGATCATGAGCCTTGGCCAAAGATCCCGTCAGCCAGCCCCTGGAGCTGACCCCAAGTGATGGAGTGATGGAAGTCCCTGTCAATCCCCGTCATGGATCCTCAGCCGCTCAGGGAACGGGGGGTACAGGTCGTTCTATATCGTCTGGAAGCGGAGCACGGCCCGGGTTCCCTCGCCGTGCCGACTGTGGAGCTCGAGCCGCCATCCGAAGCGCTCGCAGATCTCCTGGACGATCGCCAATCCCAGGCCGTGCCCGCCCGAGCCGCCGGTCACGTAGGGCCGCGTGACCGCGTCGAGCCTCTCCGGCTCGATGCCCGGGCCGGTGTCGGAGATGGTGAGGCGATTCTCTTCGAGGACGATGCTCACCCATCCTTGCGAGGTCTCGGTGAGGGCGTTCGCCAGTAGGTTGCCGACCGCGATGGAGAGCACCGGCTCGGGAGCCCTGACGAGGAGGCCGTCGCCCGGTTCGAGCCGCACCTCCACGTCCTTGCCACGTGCCAGGTATCGGTGCTGCTCGACGAGAGCGGGCAGGAGCTCTTCGAGCCGGCACCACTCGGTTTCGGTGCGGCCGTCGGCCTCACGTGCCAGCCACAGGAAGGCGTCGATGATCCCCTCCATGCGCTCCACCGAGCGTGCGATGCGGCCGACGAGGCGCCGTGTCCGGTCGTTGTCCGGCCCGACGGAGTCGTCGAGTAGCTCCACGGCCCCACGAATCACCGTGATCGGCGTCCGTAGCTCGTGACTGGCGTTGCGGGTGAAGCGCCGCTCGCGGGCGACGAACTGGTCCACCCGGTGCGCAGCCTGGCGCAGCGCCTCGGCGAGCACCTCGACTTCCTGCGGATAGCTCTGTGGCCCGTCAGGGGCGGCGTGCTCCCCGGGCCCGGATCGCTCCACCTGCCGCGCCAGCTCGACGATCGGCGCTACCGTTCGGTGAGCTAGGCGCCGGCCCCACCACAGTCCCAGGGGAACGATCACGACCAGCCCGACGACCAGCGCCCAGGGCTGCGCTGCGGTCCAGTCCTCCTCGATTTCGAGGCGCGAGGCGTCGTAGAGCAGGAAGAGCCGTTGCCCGTTCGCAGGCGGTGTGCGGATGGCGACATGGTAGTTGAGACGTGGGCCCCAAGGTCCACCTCCGAGCTCGTGGACGATCTCGTGGATGCCATCGCTGCGGTCTGCAAGATGGGGTCGCAGCTTGGCCGGCAGGCTCTCGAGCCCGACGTAGCCCTTGAGGAATGCGCTGGAGGGCAGGGCCTCCTGGATCGGCGTTCCGGCTTCGATGCGGCTCACGACATGCTCCATCTCGGCCATCATCTGCCGGGCGTAGATGCGGTCTCCGATCTGGATCAGGGCGTAGAGGACGAGCCCCGCAAACACCGCCAGCAGAGCGAGTCCGAAGAACCAGAATGCACGGATGCTGCGGGCCGTGAGGCTGTCACGCGGTGAGGGACTCATGGGCGCTCGACTTCACCGTCCAGTCGGTATCCGAGGCCGTGCACAGTCTCGAGCAAGAGCCGCTCGCCCTCGCCGTGGATCTCGCGACGCAGGGCATAAACGTGGGCCGAGAGCGCGTTGCTTTCCGGCGGATCCTCGCCCCACAGAGCGTGCTCCAGCTCGGCGATGGGAACGACGTCAGGGGCCGCCTCCATCAGGCGCTTGAGCAGTTCCAGTCGAATACGGGAGAGCTTCAATCGCCGCTCGCCGCGCCTCGCCATCCAGATTCCTAGATCGAGCTCGAGATCGTCCACCATCAGCACCCGCCGCCGCTTGCGACCCCGCCGCAGCAGAGCGGCAAGCCGTGCCTCGAGCTCGCGCAGCTCGAAGGGCTTGATCAGGTAGTCGTCGGCACCGCTCTGGAATCCCTCGAGCTTGTCCTCCAAGGTGTCCCTGGCGGTGAGCATCAGCACCGGCGTCTGGCGTTCGCCTTGCCGGCGCAACCGATCGCAGAGCGCCAGCCCATCGAGGCCCGGTAGCGTCAGATCGAGCACGATCACGTCGTGCTCGCCGGTGAGCGCCAGATGTAGCCCCACCAACCCGTCGAGAGCAAAGTCGACGGTGTGACCGTGCGAGGTTAGGAAGTCCCCGATGTTGGCCGCCAGATCCTCGTGATCTTCGACCACCAGCACCCGCATGCGGGGAGTTTGCGTCCGGTCGCTCGTCACTTGCCGAACCGCCAGACGATGCCGGCCGTCGGTAGGATCCCCAGCCAGTACTCCGGATCCGGTTCGTAGATGGCCTGGCCGCCGGGGCCGATCATGAAGTTGCGCTCATCGATCTCAAAGCCCGCGGGGTTTTCCCGGTTGTATAGATTCTGGACGTCGAT
>CAZLLV010000532.1:0-13972 GCA_964560325.1 uncultured Thermoanaerobaculia bacterium
CTCCGAGTCGACCGTGCGCGCGGCCGCCTGGAGGAGGCCCCACGGCGTGCGGCCCGGGAGGAGCCCGCGGGCGACGTTGCGCAGGGTGCCGGGGTGAACCGGCAGCGGCGCCTCGCCGGCGGCGCCCCAGACCGAGTAGTACGGATTGGCGAAGAGCGCGTTCCGGACCTCCGAAAACCGGGAGCCGGCGAACCGGCGGTCCTCGTCGGTCACGCCCTGGGGGCCGAGGCCGGCGGGGCCGGCGGGCGGCGGCTGCTGAGCCATGTCACACCTCCGTGAGGTGGTACGGCGGGGATTAAGGATCTCAGCGTATCAGGAAAGACGAGGACGAGCGGCCCTTCCCCTCACCACGGCACCCCTACCAGGGAGCCTGGGTGCCGATCGCCGGGAGGCTCGGGCGCGGCCAGCCGAGCTCGCCGTGGATGGCGGCTTCGAGGACCTTCCGGGCCGGATCCTCGCCGTGGTTCAGGAAGATCCGCTCCGGCGCGCCCGGCAGCGCCCGGCACCAGCGCAGCAGCTCCTCACGGTCGGCGTGGGCGGAGAGCATCGGCAGGTAGTGGGTCGAGGCGCGGACCGGCACCCGGTGGCCGTGGATCGCGACCGTGTCGGCGCCGTCGAGGATCGCGCGTCCGCGGGTGCCGGCCGCCTGGTAGCCGACGAAGACGAGCGCGTGCTTCGGGTCGGCGAGCTTGTGGAGCAGGTGGTGGACGATCCGGCCGCCGGTCGCCATGCCGCTGCCCGCGACGATCACCGCCGGCTCGCGCCGCTCGTTGAGCGCTTTCGATTCCGCCACCGCGCGGGTGAAGCGGAAGCGGTCGGGCGAGAGCGGATCGATCGCCTGCTCGACCAGCTCGCGCATCTCCTCGTCGTGCTCCCGCTTCGCGCGGCGGTAGAGCTCGGTGGCGCTGATCGCCATCGGGCTGTCGAGGAAGACGGCGGACGGGTCGAGCAGCCCGTCGTCCGCGAGCGCCGACAGGTGGTAGAGGATCTCCTGGGTCCGGCCGAGGGCGAACGAGGGGATCATCACCGTGCCGCCGCGGTCGAAGGTACGGTCGATCACCGCGCGCAGCGCCTCGCGCGCGTCGCCCGCGTGGTGCAGCCGGTCGCCGTAGGTCGACTCCAGCACCAGCGCCGCCGGCCGCTCGCCCGGCGGCTGCGGGTCCTCCAGGATCGGCACGCCGTAGCGCCCCACGTCGCCGGAGAAGCACCAGGTCCGACGCTCGCCGTCCGTCCCCTTCGCCGAGATCTCGACCGTCGCCGCGCCCAGCAGGTGCCCGGCGCGCCGGAGCGTCACGTGGACTCCGGGCACGATCTCGCGCCGGGTGTCGAAGTCGATCGTCTCCAGCCGGTCGAGCGTCGTCCGCACGTCGTCGCTGGTGAAGAGCGGGCGCGGCTCCCGGTGGCGGCTGTACCCTTTCTTGCGGGCGTAGCGCGCCTCCTGCTCCTGGATCTTGCCCGCGTCCTCGAGCAGCAGCCGGGTGAGCGCCCGCGTCGGGCGGCTGCACCAGACCGGGCCGTCGAAGCCCTCCGCCACCAGCCGGGGGAGCCGGCCCGTGTGGTCGAGGTGGGCGTGGGTGAGGACGACCGCCGCCAGACTCTCCGGCGCGAAGTCGAACGGCCGGAAGTTCCGCTGCTCCAGCTCCTCCGGCCCCTGGAACATCCCGCAGTCGACCAGCACCCGCGTCTCACTCCAGGTGAGCAGCGTGGCGCTGCCGGTGACGACACCGCAGGCGCCGAGGAAGGTGACCCCGCTCTCCGGTGCGCTCATGGCGGGCATCGTACCGCTGTGGCGGGACGGCGGGAAAGAATCGCGTCCGCCGGCGGGATCTCACGGCCCATAGGGTGAGCGCCGCCAGGAGGACAGCCGCGAGGCCGGCGGCCCATGCCCTGGGCTCCCGGGACGTGAGCCACCGGACGATCGGCGGCGAGGGGTCAGGCACCACCACCGCGGCGCCGTCGCCGAGCACCACCAGGCCGGCCCAGGCGGCGGCGGGGTCGCCGGCGCGCAGGCTCTCGCGCTGGGCCTCGGCGAGGGCGCGGGCGACGGTCTCGCCCCGTCCCAGGTGGCGGTAGAACCGGTCGAACACGTCGGCGGACTCGTCGTCGGCCAGGGGCCAGAGGCTCCCCACCACCGCCCGGGCGCCGCCCTCCAGGAACGCCCGGGCCAGGCTGAGGGCGCCCTCGCCCCGGATCACGGTCCCCTGGGCGCTCTGGCAGGAGGCCAGGACCACCACCGCGCCGCGCAGGTCGAGGCCGGCGGCCTCCCGGGGGCGCAGGTACCCGTCCTGTTCGGCTCCGCCCGGGGCCAGGACCACGGCGGAGCGCTGGGGGTACCTCTCGTCCAGGACGGCGTGGGTGCCCAGGTGGAGGAGGCGGAGCCCGCTCCCGGCCTGGTGCTTGACCGCCGCCTCGGAGGCGTCGCCGCCCAGCAGCAGGCGGCCGGGGCGACCCAGGTGGCGCAGGACCGACCGGCCCTCGCGGCGGGAGTGGGGAAGGGTGGGCAGGTCCAGGCCAACGGCCCAGGAACGTTCGCTGCCCACCGCCGTCCTGCCGCTGGGCGCCTCCGGGTCGGCGAGAGCCAGCGCGGTCCGGCCCCCGGCGGACGCCTGCCGCAACCGGTCCCAGACCGTGGCCGACGGGGTGACGAAGATCTCGTATCGCTCGGCCAGGACCGGCTCGTCCGGCCCCTGCCGGAGGGCGGCGAACGGCAACCGGTGGAGAGGGCCATCCGGGATCACCACCAGCCGTCCGATCTCCGGCGGCAGATCGTCCAGCGCGGAGCCGAAGAGCATCCCGTAGAGCGCCGCCGCGGGCACCGCCTCGCCGCCGTCACGGGCCTCGAACAGCCCGAGGAAGAGGTCGATCACCGGTGCGATCTCGCCGCGGTCCGGCAGACGGTGGAACCGGGCACCCTCCGCGGTGACCACGGTCAGCCAGGAGCCGCCGCCGAACGAGCGGTTGATCGTCTCCCACGGGCCGATCTGGAACGCCACGACCGCCTCGTCCTCGGCCAGGCCGGACCGCAGGTCAGCGAGCGAGATGAAGCTCCCGGGCTCGGTGACGGCCGGCTTGCGAAGCTGGCGCCGGCGGGCCGCCAGGCGGTCCTCCAGCCTCTCCAGCCCGGTCAGCTCTTCGAGCAGCTCCCGGCGGCGGTCCGCCGGGAGCGACGGGTCGAGCAGGCGCCGGTGGATCTCCACGATGCCCTGCTGGACGTCGAGCCAGGCCGCCCGGTCCCCGGCGGTGACCGCGTCCGCCGGGCCGACCCCACCGGCCGCCAGCGATTCGAGCAGCATTCGCGCCCGCATCCGCTCCGAGGCGGCGAGGGCCAGGGTCAGCAGCTCCTGGCGCTCGGCGCCTTCGCCCGACTCGGCGTCCAGCAGCAGCCGGCCGGCGAGCCACTGGTCGATCTCGGTCCAGACCGCCGACACCTCGGCGCGGGCGGTCTCCGTGCTCTGGATCTCCTCCAGCCGGTCGACGATCGCCAGGAAGCTCTCGGCGGCGGCGAGCGCCTCGTCGCGGGGGCCGGTCTCCCAGAGCACGCGCAGGCGGCTCTCCCAGCTGTTCACCTGGGCCCACGGATCGTCGACGCGGGCGAGGAGGGCCGAGGCCTGGTCGACCAGCCGCCGGGCGGCGCCGGGATCGTCCTCGAGCCGGGCCACGGCGGCGGTCGCCAGGAGGTCGGCGTGTGTCGCCGGCACGCGCTCGGCGATCGGCTCGATACGCTCCAGGGCGAGACGGATCTGCTCCCGGCCGTCGTCGCCGCCGAGGAGCCGCCCGAGCCGCTTGCGGCCCTCGATCTCGGCGAGCCGATGCTCCGCCGCGATGCCGGCCTCGATGGCCTCCACGAGCAGCCCGGCCACCCGGTCGCGCTGGCCCGGGTACCGCGGCTGCGCGGACACCGAGGCCGCCAGGCTGGCACGGGCGGCCGCCTCGCCGAAGCGGTCCTCCGCCTCGGCGGTGAGCGCGACGGCTTCCTCGTACACCGCCTCGGCCTCCTCGAAGCGCCCCCGCCGGTAGAGGACGCCCCCGAGCTCGGACAGGATCTCCCGCCGGAGCGAGGCGTGGGCGATCTCGAAGACGTCGTGCCGGACCTGCCGCAACGAGTCCTCGATCAGGCCGACGTCGCCGCCGCGGCTCGCCAGGAGCTTCGCCTCCTTGACCGTCACCTCCGCGCGGAGGACCGGATCGGCCGCCGACTCGGCCGCCCGTCGCGCCCGGCCGAGCTCCACCGCCAGCTCCTCGCCGGAAGCGCCGAGGCGGGCGAGGGACTCGGCGAGATTGATTCGGGCGTAGACCTCGCCCGCTCCCTCCCCCCGGGCGGCGTACCCGTCCGACGCCTGCCGGAACAGGGGCTCGGCCGCCTCGACGTCGCCGAAGAGGAGTCGCAGGCGGCCGAGGGTGAAGGCGAGGCAGGCGTTCTCCGGCGCGGCCATCCGGTGGTGCTCCAGCCGCTCGGCGGTCTCGTCGTAGAGGCCGGTCTGGTTCGCCACCCGGTAGAAGCATCCGCACTCCTTCCAGTCGTCGGGATGGGCGGCGAAGCTCGCCTCGCAGGCCGCGAACGGCGCGTCCTCCTGCGCCGCCGCCGGGGTGCCGACGGCGGTCAGGAGCAGGGCCAGAGCGGCCTGGGAGGCTACGGCGCGCACGACCATGCCTAGGGAGGAGGAGGGCCGGACGTGCCGCCGTCGTGGATCACGCCCTCGTGGGTCACGTCGTTCAGATCCTTCGCGGCGAGACCCACCAGGTCGAGGTCGAGGAGCCCCGGCGGCCGGGAGAAGCCCAGATTCGAGTCGAGCTCGACGAGCTGGTGGCGGCAATCGACCGCGCCCCACGAGCCCGGGACCATCAGCCAGTCCTTGTTGGCGCGCTCCTGGAGGAGGACGGCGAGGCGGTCCTCGCCCTTCTCGACATAGATCTCGAAGTCGGACGGGCGCAGGGCCACAGCTCCTTCGCGCTTGCCCGCGGTCTCCGCCTGGATCTGCCCGAGGGCCGGGCAGTCGTCCGTCAGCTCGGACGGATCCGGGGCGTCGGTGACCTCGCACGAGGGATTCTTGCCGCCGTGTTTGGTCGCCTGGAGCGGCTGCGGGGAGATCGAGCAGGCGTCACCGCGGAGGACCTTCGTCGGCAGGGTCCCGGGTCGCCAGACGGCGGCGACGAAGGGTGGATCGCCGGCGATGGTCGAGGGGTAGATCTCGATGTTGTCGAGGTAGTACCCGGGGAGACCGGCGTCGACCTCGGCCCAGCTCAGGCGGAGATCTACGCGGTCGGGCTGCCAGGTCGTCGCGTTCTTCTCGGATTCCGTCGGAGGGCGCCAGATCGCCGCGATCTTGTAGTCGGCGACGTCCTTCCACACGGTGAAGTAGACGAGCCGCTGCCGCCGGCGGCGGTCGGAGCGATGGGCGTGCTCCGCCTGGAACTGCTGGCTGTTGAGGACCGCCTTGTATTCGTGGTGTTCGTGGGGATCCGAGCTCTTCTTCCAGACACCCGCGAAGGCGGCGCCGGCCGAGCTGCGATGTGCTTCGAGCCGGACCAGTTCCATGCCGTCCTCACTGCGCCGGTCCTGGACCTCCTTGTCGAAGTCGAGCAGGTTGTCCCGGACTGCGACGCAGTCCAGGCCCTGGCTGCATCGGACGCCCGCATCGCCTTCGCTCCAGTAGGCGAGCACGTTGGCGCCGTCGAGGTAGCTCTTCTTGTTACAACCCGCGAAGAGCGCGGTGGTCAAGCAGAAGACCAGGAGGGTGGTGCGTTTCATGGCGGGTTCCTTTCGGTCGGGGTCCGCGTTGCCATCGTTCGAAGGCACAAACGACGGAGACCCCCCGATCGACTCACCCCCTCTCGAAGACTTCTTTCATTCCAGGCGAACCCGATAGGTCGGAGAGGTGACCGACGCGCCGTCGGGCGAGCGCGCCTCGACGCGCCAGAGGAGCACGGTGCCGGAGGGGAGATCGGAGATCGCCCCGGCCGGCAGACGGTACTCTGTCGTCTCCAGGCGGTCGGCCCGGCCCACCGCCACCAGCCGTTCGGTGGTCACCGTCAGGTCGTAGCGCACCTCTCCGGCCCCCTCCGGACCGCGCCATCGGAGCACCGGGTCCTCCCGCGGGAGCGGGCGGTCGGCGGCGGTCCGGGACTCGATCGTCGGTCGCTCCCCGGCGCGCTCGACCGGCGGTTGCCGCTCGAGACCGGCTCGCGCCGTCCAGAGGGCGGCCACCGCCACCGCCAGCATCACGGTGGCGGCGAGGGCGAGGCGGCGGAACCGTCCCGCGGCGGCCGTGCGCCCGGCCGCCGCCGTGCGCGCCTCGCCGCGCTCCAGGTGGCGCGCCAGGCGCCAGTCTTCGGCGCAGCTCGGGCAGCGGCCGGTGTGCTCGATCAGCCGGCGGTTGCGCCGGGGCTCGATCTCGCCGCGGGCGGAGGCCCAGAGGTCGGCCGGCGCCGGGCACTCCTCCCCCGGGGCGCGGCGGCGCGGCATGGCCTGGAAGAGCTCCCGGAGGCGGCGCTGGTCCGGCTCCGGCGTCCCGGCGCGGCCGATCCGGCGGTTCCGATCGGTCACGGCTCCACCCCCTGGCCTTCCAGGCAGCGCCGGAGGTCCTCGAGGCCCCGGAAGGTCAGGTTGTAGACCTTCTTGGTCCCCCAGCCCAGGAGGCTTCCCGCCTCGGCGGCGGTCTCTCCCTGGAGATGGAGGATCACCGCCAGCCGTCGCGATTCGACCAGCCGTCCCAGGCAGTGGGCCAGGGCGCGCCGGATCTCGGCGCTCGTGCCCGAGCGGGCGGGACCGGGCTCCGAACTGACCAGGGTGAGCGCCGGGCCGCTTTCGTCCTCGTCGTCCCCCAACGGCACCTCGGCGCGCCGGCGCAGCGCCCGCAACTGGTCGACCAGGGCGCAGTAGGCGGTGCGCCAGAGATAGGTGGCGTTGAGCTCGGTTCCCGCGGGCCGCTCGCTGATGATGCGCATCACCTTGAGCATCGCGTCCTGCACGAGGTCTTCGCTCCCGTCCGCCAGCGACGACGGACAGACCGAGGCCACCGCGCGCTCCAGCCGGCGGCGCAGGCGGGCCGCTTCCTCTTCGGAGAGAGGTGCGCTGCCGGTCGGTGGAGAGCTCGGCATCACGGAATTTCGTCGCGACTCCGGGGTCACGACGGGTCCTTTCCCAAGACGTGCAGGAGCTTCGGACAATGCCAGCGATCGGTTTATGGCCAATTTTAGCATGATTCGGAGGGGGCCGACGGCGAGCGAAGTCGGGGGCCCCCGGGAGATGAACGAAAAAGACCGGCCGGGTTTCTCAAACCTCGGCCGGTCTTCTTCGGGGCGGACGGCGCCGGGCGCCGCTTCCGCCGGTCAGGCGTGGGCGGTGGGCTGCGAGATGCGCTCCACCGTCTCGCCGACGGCTCGGTCGTGACCGGTGCCGAGGGCGAGGTCGGCCTGGGAGACGATGCCCACCAGGGAGCCGTTCTCGACCACCGGGACGCGGCGCACCTGCGCGGCGCGCATGAGCTTCATCACCGTCTCGATGTCGTCGTCGGGCGAGCAGGTGGTGAGCCGGTCCGTGCTCATCGCCTCCTCGACCTTGCAGCCCGTTCCGTGGCCTTCCGCCACGTGGCGGATCGCCAGGTCGCGGTCGGTGATCACGCCGAGGAGCTTCAGCTCGCCGTTGCCACCGTCGACGACGGGCACCAGCCCCACGTCGGTGTCACGCATGATCTTCGCCGCGGTCTCGAGCGTGTCGCTCTTGCGGACGGTCTTCGGGTCGGGCGTCATGATCTCTCGGGCCTGCATGGGATGACCTCCTGACAATCATCGAATTCATGGAAAGGGCGAGCGGCCGGAACGGCCGCCCGCTCCTCCGATCAGAGTGCAAGTCCCACGCCGTGTCGAGATCTCGGGGCCCGTCAGTTCACGTCCTCGCCCGCCTCGAGCCTCGGAATCGCCGCCTCGAGGCTGCGCCGATTGATCTCGTCGGGGGCCTGTTCGAGCGCCTTCCGGGCGTGGACGAGGGCCTGCTCGTAGTTCCCCTTCGCCGAGTGGCCGCGCATCAGGCCGACCTCGACCGGCCACTCGCCCGGGTGCAGCTCGGCGTTCTTCTCGAAGATCCGCACCGCGTCGTCGGTCCGCCCCTGGGCGAGGAGCTGGCGGCCGAGGCCGTGGATCTGGAGCGGGTCGGCGGTGGGGTGGCCGATCGCGCGCTCAAGGGCGGCGTTCGACGCCTCCATGTTCCCGGCGGCGCCCTGGGCCATGGCGAGGGTGGTGAGGGTGGCGAAGCTCTCCTGGCCGATGCCCGGGCTCCCGACCGCCTGCTCGGCCCATTCGACCGCCTGCTCCGGCCGGCCCATCGCGAGGGCCGCGTTGGCGGCGTTCATCCAGCTCGTCCAGGTGAAGCCGGCCGCGCCGCGCAGGTCGCGCGCCATCTGCTCGATGTACAGGTCGGTCGCGTTCGGCACCTCGATCGTCCACGGCACCTCCAGGTTCTCCCACTGGAGGGCCGCGGTCGCCTGCTCGGCCTGCCGGTCGGTGAACTCGTAGGTGAGCCAGTGGGTGTACGGGTGCTCCTTCGGCGTCACCTCGACGCGGAGCGCGTCCCCGGCCGCGTCGTAGAAGTAGCTGCCCCACGAGGTCGAGTCGTTCGAGAAGACGAGCGTCCAGGTCTCCTCGCCCGGGATCATGTGGAGGCCGTAGGTGCCGGCGGCGAGCGGCTCGCCCTCGACCCGCACGTCGTGCGAAACGGAGAAGGTGGTGTTCTCGTTCGCGCCGGCGCGCCACGGGCACTGGTCGCCGCAGGTGCCGAAGCCGAGGTTCGTCATCCCGTACGGCACGAGCTGGCCCCAGATCGCGCCCGTGCGGTCGGTGCCGTCGGGCGCCGTCACGTCGGGGCTGTTGTAGGTGATGGTGACCTCCACCGGGCCGATCCACTGCGACACGGACGCCTTCTGGTTGCCGCCGGGCGGCGGGGTGGTGAGGCCGCCCTGGGCGGCCGCCGGGGTGGTGAGGGCTCCGGTCAGCAGGACCGCCAGGGCGAGGACGGGAACGACGGTGCGGACTCTCGTGGGCATGACGCCTCCTTGAAGTGATGGAGGAGGTACGTGGCCCGGCGGTCCCGGGTTGCGGGGTGATCGGATCAGATCCGAGCTTGCAGCGTGTACAGCTTCTCGTAGCGCCCGCGCCGCGCCATCAGCTCCTGGTGGTGGCCGCGCTCGACGATGCGGCCGTCCTCGATCACCAGGATCAGGTCGGCGCGCTGGATGGTGGAGAGGCGGTGGGCGATGACGAAGGTCGTGCGCCCGCGCAGCAGCACGCCCAGGCTCTCCTGGATGAACGCCTCGCTCTCGGTGTCGAGGTTCGACGTCGCCTCGTCGAGGAAGAGGATGCGCGGCTCGGCCAGGATGGCGCGGGCGATCGTCACGCGCTGGCGCTGGCCGCCGGAGAGCTTGATGCCCCGCTCGCCGATCACCGTCTCGAGCCCCTTCTCGAAGCGATCGGTGAACTCGGTGACGAAGGCGAGCTCGGCCGCCTCGCGCACCTCCTCCTCGGTCGCGCCCGGGCGCGCGAAGAGGAGGTTCTCGCGGATCGTGCCGTCGAACAGGAAGTCGTCCTGGAGCACCAGGCCGAGCTGGCTGCGGTAGCTCGCCAGCACCACTTCGGACAGATCGACGCCGTCGACCGTCACCCGGCCCTCGTCGGGCTCCAGGAACGACGCCGCGAGCGCCGCGAGGGTCGACTTGCCGGAGCCGGAGCTGCCGACGAGGGCGACGACGGTGCCGGGCGGCGCCTCGAAGTCGATGTCGTGGAGCACCGTCTTACCCGGGTCGTAGGCGAACGAGACGTGCTCGAAGCGCACGTGCCCATCGATCGGCGGCATCTCGCGCACGCGGCGCGGATCGTCGTCCTCGCCCGGCTGGGAGAGCAGCTCCGCCGTCCGGTCGAGCCCGGCGAACGCCTCGGTCATCTGCGTGCCGACGTTCGCCATCTGGAGGACCGGCGCGACCAGGAAGCCGAGGAAGAGGGTGAACGAGAAGAGCTCGCCCACGGTCAGCCGTCCGTCCAGGATCAGGCTCCCGCCGTAGCCCATGATCAGCACGCCGGCGAGCCCCATGAAGAAGGTGCCGAGGCTGCCGACCGCGGCGGTGGTGGTGAGGGTCTTGCGGACGTTCTCGTAGATCCGGAGCACCCCCGCCTCGAAGATCTCCGCCTCCTTCTCGAGCGCGTGGAAGCCCTTGATCACGCGGATGCCGCCGAGCGCCTCGGTCAGCCGGCCGGTCACGTCCGCCCGGATCGCGCCGCGCTCCCGGAAGGCGGGCCGGAGCGTCCCGAACGCCTTGGCCGAGGCGACCGCGAAGAGGAGGAGCGGCACGATCGTGATCGCCGTCATCACGGCGTCGATCGAGATCAAGAACGCGAGCGCCACGATCGCAGTCAGCACGCCGCCGACGAGCTGCACGAGGCCGGTGCCGACCAGGTTCCGCACCCCCTCCACGTCGTCCATGATGCGCGACACCAGCTCGCCCGACTTGGTGGTCTCGAAGCTGCGCACCGGCAGGCGCAAGACGTGGCGCTGCACGTCGGAGCGGAGCTTCGCGATCAGGTGCTGTGCTTCGACCGACAGGATGCGCGTCAGCGCGAACGACGTGCCGGCCTGGAACGCGACCGCGACCGCCACGCCGCCCAGGAGCGGCCAGAGGAGCTCGGCCATGCCGCCGTTGATCACGTTGTCGATCAGGTACTTGGTCGACGCCGGCAGCACCAGCCCGGAGAGCCGGTTGATCAGGATCAGCCCGAGGCCGATCCCGATCAGCTTGCGCCGCGGCCAGATGATGTCGGCGAACGCCCGCTTCAGGCTCGCCGCGTCCGGCCGCTTCTTCTTGCTCTCGAGCGACGCCGCGCCCTCCGGCCCGGAGCCGGGCGACGGCTCCGCCGGCCGCGCGCTCGCCGGACGCATGCGCCCCTGGCGCTCGGGGGCTCGGAGGGCGCGGGGGATGGGGGATCGGGGCATGGGGAGGCGGCCGGTGGGCGGCGGGGGCGCCGCGGGCGATCGCGATCGATTCAGAACAGGCGCGGCGGCGGGCCCTGGCTGGACAAACCGGCGGCGGCCGACTCTTCTTCCTCGTGACCGCTCGCGTCCTCTTCCTCGTCCTCGTCGTCCGCCGCGCCGCCGCCGCGGGGCGCCTCGCCCTCGACCGCCGGCAGGTAGACGTAGCGGCCGAGCCCACGCAGGAACTGCACCTCCTCCGGGCTCTGGCGGCGCTGGTTGCGGAACTGGTTGATCTTCGAGTCGAGGTCGTCGATGAAGTGGAGCACCAGCGCTTCGAGGGTCATCGGCTCGACCGGCGCGCCGTACTCCTTGCGCCCCTGGTGCGAAAGGACGAGGTGCTCGAGGTGGAGCTGCACGTCGTGCGGGAAGCCGTCGATCGCGGCGCAGCGGTCGCGCAGCAGGTCGCGGCCGATCACCACGTGGCCGACCAGACGGCCGGCGAGGGTGTAGTCGTTGGCCGGCATCGCGCCGAGCTCCAGCACCTTGCCGAGGTCGTGGAAGAGGATGCCGACGAGCACCAGGTCGCGGCTCACGTCCCGGTAGTGGCTGCACACCTCGAGCGCCAGCTCGGCCATCGAGACCGTGTGCTCCAGCAGGCCGCCGAGGTAGGCGTGGTGCATCGCCTTCGCCGCCGGGTGGACCCGCAGATCCTCGCCGTGGAGTTCCAGCGCGTCGATCGCCAGGCGGCGCAGGAGCGGGTCCTCGACCTCTTCCGGGTAGATCCGCTTCAGCCGCGCCCAGAGGTCGTCGATGTCCTCGGGCGAGGACGGGATCAGCAGCTTCTCGTCGAAGCCGTACTGCCGGTCGCCGTCGTGCGTCTGCCGGCACTCTTCGATCGCGATCTGGAGCTGGTCCTTGTAGCTCTTCACCAGCCCGCGGAAGGCGATGAACCCGTGCGCCTCGTAGTCGCCCTGGAGGGCCGGCGCGTCCGACCAGACCTTCGCCACGATCGAGCCGGTGGCGTCGGCCAGGACCATGTCGAGATAGCTCTTGCCGTTGCGGTCCTGGCGCATCTCTTTCTTCGCCAGGAGCGCGAAGCCCTGGACCTGGTCGCCCGACTGCCAGGTGGCGATCGGCTGGTTCACCCGCTTCGGCATGGCGGCCATGGTACCCCAGCCGCGTGCCGCGCGGCCGTGGCACCCCGCTTGCGTCGTCACCGCCCGATGCTCCCTAGATCCCCCCGACAGCTCCCGTGGTGTCTCCTCTGGCTCTTCGTCCTGGCGCTCGCGGCGCTGCCGGGGCTCGCCCAGGGAGCGCCGTCCGACGACCCGCCGCAGCTCTGGCCGGAGACCGAGCGGGCGTTCTGGTTCGACGGTCCGGCGTGGCTGCTGCCGGAGGCGGAGCGCGCGGCGGTGCTCGCGCTGACGCCGGCCGAGCGGGCCGCCTTCGTCGAGGCCTTCCTCTCCGCCCGGTCGGTCCCCGACGTCGCCGAGGAGGAGCTCGCGACCGCCATCGAGCGCCGCCGCGAGCTCATGCGCGAGCTCGTGCTGTCGCCGACCGACGTGCGCGCTCGCCTGCTCTTCCTGCGCGGCGCGCCGACCGAGCGGCTGATCGTCGACTGCGGCGACACCTTTCGGCCGCTGGAGATCTGGAGCTACCGGCCGGAGGAGGTGCCCGGGGAGCGCCGCCCGCCGGAGTGGGTGAAGACCGAGCGCGAGCGGAGCGGAGAGGGCTACCATTCGCGCAGCGTCACCTACCACAGAGTCTTCGGGAAGGACCCGTTCGACGAGGTGATCGTCTTCAAGCCGGGCCCGGGTCTGCCCTGGAAGCTCTGGACGCCGTACGACGGCAAGGAGGCGCTCTACACCTCCGAGATGGGGTACTACCTGGAGCAGTGGGAGGAGAGCAACAACATCCACTTCCAGGCCGTGCGCTTCGACCTCCAGGCCTGCCCGCTCACCCGGGAGGTCGATCGCGCGACCGGCATCCGGGGTTTGCGCCACTACTACACCAAGCGCGCCACCGCCGAGGACTTCGAACGCTTCCTGAACGCGCCGGAGGACCTTTCCACCTGGGTCGAGTGGGCCGCGTCGACGCCGCTGCCGGGCGACCCGGAGCTCGAGTTGGGCCCGGTGCAGGTGCTCTTCCCCGAGCGGCGGGGCCAGCGAATCGTGACCCGGTTCCAGGTCTTCGTCCCGAACGCCGGTGCGCTGCCGACCGCGCCGGTGATGCGGATGGGCGAGACCACGGGCGAGGAGATCCGGCTGATCGTCGAGGGCGTGGTCGAGGAGGGAGGATCCGTCTTCGACGAGCTCCGGGTGCGCTACGTGCTGCCGCCCCCCGAGCCGGATCAGCCCGCGGTGCTGGTGTTCGAGGAGCCGCTCCGGCCGGACCAGATCTACACGGTCCGGATGCGGGTGCGCGACGAGATCGGCGGCGGCACGGCGTATCTGACCGAGGCCTTCCGGGTGCCGCCGGAGCCGGAGCGGGTCGAGCCGCCACCCTTGCCGCCGGAGGCCATCACCGCGCTCGCCGAGTCGCTCGGGCACGAGCGGATCGAGGGCGAGGACGACCTGCTGCTGGTGCCGCCGGCGGTCGACGTGGTGCTCGCGTACTGGCGGGCCGAGGCGATCGTGAGCGGCGACGCGATCGCGTCGGTGGCGTTTTCGGTCGACGGCGTCGAGCAGCTCACCGACCGCAAGCCGCCGTACTCGGTCGAGCTCCAGCTCGCGCGCTTCCCGACCGAGCAGGTGGTGCGCGCCGTCGGCCTGAACGCCGAGGGCGAGTTGGTCGACGCCGACGAGGTGGTTATCAACCAGGCGCGCGGCGCGCTCGCGGTGCGGATCACCGAGCCGCCCGCCGGGGTGCTGCCGAAGGAGGAGGAGATCGAGGTCCGGGCGCAGGTCGTGGTGCCGGACGGCCGGCGGGTCGAGGAGGTGCGCTTCGAGATCGACGGCGAGGTGGTGGCGACGGTCGAGCAGCCGCCCTGGCAGGCGAGGGTCCGGCCGCCGTCGGCCG
>CAZLLV010000533.1:0-4846 GCA_964560325.1 uncultured Thermoanaerobaculia bacterium
GGATCTCCTCCAGCGGGTGCTCGAGGAGGATCGACTTGCCGTCCTCGCTCTCATCGAGCGTCTGGAAGCCCGCGAACCGGTAGGTCACTCGCATCAGCCGGTTCCTGTCGGTCGGCCGGAACTCGGCCACCAGGCGCGCGCCCGCCCCCTTCGCCCGCTCCAGGATGTGCGCCAGCAGCACCGAGCCCACGCCTCGGCTCATCACGCGACACGACATGAGCATCAGCTTCAGGCTCCAGACCGGCCGCCCGTCGCTCTCGACCTGTCCGGCCAGCCCGGCCGGTCCCGCCGGGCCGCCCTTTTCGATCAGCGCCAGCCCCACCTTGCCGTAGGTCCCGAACCGGTCCTCCAGGCTCGCCACCAGCAGGATGTGATCGTCCGAGGTGCGGAACGCGTCGAGCTCGTCGTACGAGTAGGTGTACCCGGTGGCGTTGAGCTGGTTGGTGCGCACCGTCAGCTCTTCGGCGCGCTGGAGGTCGACCCGCGCCGCCGGGGCGATCCGGAAGCGCATCCCGAGCGACTCGAGGAACGCCTCCTGTGGGCCGTCGTGCCGCACCTCGATCTCCTTGCGCTTCGCCTCCGCCTGGTACATCCCCCGCCGCAGCCGCGACTCGTCGGTGATGAAGCGGGGGGTCAGCTCCGGCCGGCCGAGCAGCGTGTCGAGCTCCGAGGCGCGGAAGACCAGCATCCCCGGGTGCGCGTGGCAGACCTCTTCGCACTCGTACTCCTGGTCGTCGATGAACGCGAGCGCGTCGATCCCCAGGTTCACCGCCTCGGCGATCGCCCGGATGCTCTCCGACTTCGCTCCCCAGTGGATCTGCGGGTAGAGGAAGTAGTCCGCCACGCCCAGGCGCTCGAGCGCCTCCCGCGCCGCCTCGGGGTCGTTGCGGCTGGCGATCGAGTGGAGCACGCCGCGCCGGTCGAGCTCGGCCAGGATCTCGGTCACCCCCGGACGCAGGCGCACGTCGTCCCCTTCGAGGAGCGTGCCGTCCCAGAGCGTTTCGTCGAGGTCCCAGATCAGGAGCTTCGTGGAGCCCTGCTTGCGGGCGTAGGTCTCAGGAGTAGAAAGCACGGTCATGGGAAGGCTCCTTCGAGCGAACGGTTCATGAACGCCCGTCGCGAGAGCCGCGAGTGTGCGTCAGATCGGGCCACCGCAAGGGATGAGCGACCGAGGCGTACTAGCAGTACGTTGAGGGAGCGAAGAGCGAGGACGGCCCGAGATGGCGTGCAATCGCGGCTCGTAGCAGGGTGGCTCATGAATCGTTCGCTTTTACAGTTCGTCGAGGGGGAAGTCGGGGATGGTGATCTGTTGGATCTGGGTGCTGCCCTCGATGATCTCGGTCACCTTGGCGTCGTGCAGGTAGCGCACGGCGGGGGAGGCGTGGGAGAGGCCGAGGGCGCCCTGGAGCTGGATCGCGTCGTTGGCGGCGGCGACGGCGGCGCGGGACGCGAAGTACTTGGCCACCTGGGTCTCGCCGATGGCGGAGGGAGAGCCGCTCTGGCGCATCCAGCCGGCCCGGTAGCAGAGCAGGCGCGCCGCGCGGACGTTGGCGATCATCTCGGTGAGCTTGCGGCGGATCAGTTGATGGTCGCGGAGCGGTTTGCCGAACTGCTCCCGGCTCGCGGTGTGCCGCCGGGCGAGGTCGAGGCAGGCCTGGGCGATCCCCACCGAGCCCCAGGCCACGCTGTAGCGTCCGTGGTCGAGGGCGGTGCCGGCGACGGCGGTGAAGCCAAAGCCGGGGCGCCCGATCAGGCGCTCCGCCGGCACCCGGCAGCCGTCGAAGACGATCTCCGCCAGGTGCGCGGCGGCGGTCCCCACCACGTCGGAGATCGGCTCCCGGGTGACGCCAGGGCTGTCGCCGTCGACCAGCAGGGCCACCGGCGCGTCGTCCAGGCGGGCGATGACCAGGAAGAGGTCGGCGATCCGCCCGCAGGTGATCCAGCGCTTCCGGCCGGTCAGGAGGAAGTCGCCGTCCTTCGCGCCGCCGATCCGCTCCGCGCGGGTCCGGACCGACGCGGCGTCGCTGCCGATCTCCGGCTCCGATTGGGCGAGGGCGGTCAGGAAGCGGCCGGCGGCCATGGCGGGCACCATCTCCTCCTTGAGCGCGCGCGAGCCCCACCGCAGCACCGCCTGGGTGCACATGTCGTGGACGGTGAGGAGCGAGCGGACCGAAGAGCAGCCGCGGCCGATCTCCTCGGTCAGCAGGCCGTAGGCGATCGGGTCGAGCCCGCCGCCGCCGACCTCGGCGGGCAGCGGCGCGCCCAGGAGGCCGGCCTGCCGCAGCTCGCCGATCAGCGACTGGGGGAAGCCGTCGGCCCGGGCCCAGTCGCCGGCGTGGGGGGCGATCCGCTCCGCCACGAAGGCGCGCGTGCGCTCGCGCACGGCGCGCTGGGCCGCCGTCGGCTCGAGCCGCATCGGCGCTTCGTCCGGGGAAGCGGCCCCCTCGTCAGGCGGGGACGCCGGTCTTGCGGGTGAGGAAGGCATCGATGCGGTCGATCGAGCGGAAGTTGTCGAGGTCGAGATCCTCGTCGTCCACCTCGATCCCGAACTCCTGCTCGAGGAACTGGACGAGCTGGAGGGCGACCAAGGAGTTGACGAAGCCGAGGGCGAAGACGTCGTCCTCGTCCCGGATCTCGCGGCTCTGGACGTAGCGGCCGAGAAACGCCCGCACCTTCTGTCTGCGCTCTTCCATGGTGGGGTCTCCGGGTCAGGCGTTTCCGTAGGGGTAGAAGCCTTCGCCGCTCTTCCTGCCGTGGAGGCCGGCGGCGACCATCTTCTCGAGCAGCGGGCAGGGGCGGAACTTCGGGTCCTTGTAGCTGTCGTAGAGGACGATGAGCGAGTCGAGGATGGTGTCGAGCCCGATCAGGTCGCCGGTCTCGAGCGGGCCCATCTTGTGGCCGAAGCAGCTCTTGAAGATGCGGTCGATCGACTCGGCGTCGGCGACGCCGTCCTGGACCAGCCAGATCGCCTCGTTGACGGTCAGCATCAGGACCCGGTTCGAGACGAAGCCGGGGAAGTCTTGGACGACGATCCCCTCCTTGCCCATCTGGGCGAGCAACCGGTGGGCGGTGTCGAGGGTCGCTTCCGAGGTGTGGTGGCCGCGGATCACCTCGACCACCGGCTTCATCGGCACCGGGTTCATGAAGTGCATCCCGAGCACGCGGTCGGGCCGGCTCGTGAAGCTGCCGATGCGGGTGATCGAGACCGCCGAGGTGTTGGCGGCGAAGACGCAACGCTCGGGGCAGATCGGGTCGATCCGGCGGTAGACGCGCTCTTTGAGGTCGACCTTCTCGGGCACGTTCTCGATCACGAAGGCGGCGTCGCCGAGCCGCTCGTAGTCGGTGGTGAAGGCGATCCGGTCGAGCACCTCGCCGCTCTTGGGGGGTGCGCTGCCGCCTTCACCGCCGGAGGCGCCGCCGCCGAGGAGGGTCTGCATGCGCAGGTTGCCCCGGATCTCCCGGCGGGCGGCGTCGAGCCGCTCGTCGGAGACGTCGATCAGCACCACCCGGTGGCCGGTCTGCGCCAGCGCCTGCGCCACGCCGACTCCCATCACCCCCGCGCCCAGGACGCCGACGGGGTCGATTCGCTGGTCCGCTTCGCTCATGATGCCCGCACGTCTCCTTTCGCTCCGTTCGCTATCACTGAGTGGCGCTAGAGCTGGGGACCGGGACAGGCTGGTACGTTTCGGCGCCGCTGGTACGCTTTGCCGGTGCGGCTTCCGAGGTTCCCGAGCTCCGGCGACGCGCCCGGTGGCGCCACCACTGTGCCGGGCGGAGCCGTTGCTCCGGGTCGTCCCGACGGCTGTCGACCTTCGGCGGGGTCTTCACGCCGTCGATTTTCACCATCCTCGGCGTCATCCTCTACCTGCGCCTGGGGTGGGTCGTCGGGAGCATCGGTCTGCCGGCGACGCTCGCCATCGTCACCTGTCGTCCGGCATCACCTTCCAGGCGCTCGCGCGCGACGGCGTGCTGCCGCGGTGGCTCCGCTTCCTCGGGACCGGCTCCGGACCGCGCGACGAGCCACGGGTCGACACCGTGCTCACCCTCGGCGTGGCGCTCCTGGCGATGGCCGGCGGTAGCCTCGACATGGTGGCGCCGGTGCTGACCGTTCTTCCTCACCACCTACCTGGTCCTCAACCTGGTGGCGGGGCTCGAGCGCTTCCTCGGCATTCCGTCGTTCTGTCCCGCCTTCCGGGTCCACTGGGGCCTGTCGCTCCTCGGGGCGACCGGCTGCCTGGCGGTGATGCTCCTGATCAACCCGATCGCTACCGTAGCGGCGGCGGTCTTCATCGGCGGCATCGACGTCTGGCTCGAGCGGCGCGAGTTCCAGGCCACCTGGGGCGACGTGCGCAGCGGCATCTGGATGGAGATGGTGCGGGTGGGGTTGATGCGGACCGATCCGAAGGCGGGCGTGCAGAGCTGGCGGCCGCACCTGCTGGTCCTCTCCGGCGCTCCGACCCGTCGCTGTGGCGTGGTCGAGATCGGCTCCGACTTCACGCACAACCGGGGGCTGCTGACGGTGGCGACGGTGCTGCCGGAGGGCTCGCGGGACCCCGGGCAGCGCTTCTCGATGGAGGAGACGATCCGCGAATACCTCGACCGCCGGGGCGTCCAGGGCATGGTGCGGGTGATCACGGCGCCCGATCCGTATGCCGGTGCCCGGGCGCTCAAGTCGTACGGCCTTCGGGCCGCTGGTCCCGAACACCGTGCTCCTGGGCGCAAGCGAGAGGGTCGAGCAGCGCGAGGAGTACTGCGCGATGGTGGCCGAGATCTACCACGCGCGGCGCAACACGGTCATCCTGGCCGAGAACGCCGAACGCGGTTTCGGCGCCCGGCGGCGGATCGA
>CAZLLV010000534.1:0-13420 GCA_964560325.1 uncultured Thermoanaerobaculia bacterium
ACGTGGACGTGCCGGCGGGAGACATCAACGTCGGCAGCCGGGAGATCGGCTACCTCTTCGGCCAGTACCGGCGGCTGCGCAACGAGTGGACCGGCGCCATGACCGGCAAGGGGATTCCCTTCGGCGGCAGCTTCATCCGCCAGGAAGCGACCGGCTACGGCTGCGTCTACTTCGCGCAGGACATGCTCCAGCAGCACGGTGAGGACGTGGAGGGGAAGCGCTGTGTCATCTCGGGCGCGGGCAACGTCTCGCAGTACACGGCGAAGAAGCTGATCGCCCTGGGCGGGAAGGTGCTGACGTTCTCGGACCGGAGCGGCTTCCTCCACGTGCCGGACGGCATGACGGACGAGCTGATCGACGAGGTGATCGAGCTCAAGAGCGGGCGGCGCAAGAGCCTCTCGGTGCTCGCCGAGGAGAAGGGGATCGAGTTCCACCCGGACGAGACGCCGTGGGGCGTCCCCTGCGATCTGGCCTTCCCGTGCGCGACCCAGAACGAGCTCGACGAGGACGACGCGAAGCGGCTCCTCGCCAACGGCTGCGACCTGGTGAGCGAGGGCGCCAACATGCCGGCCACGCGCGCCGCGGCGCACGCCTTCGAGGAGGCCGGCATCCTCTACGCGCCGGGCAAGGCGGCGAACGCCGGCGGGGTCGCCATCTCCGGCCTCGAGATGACCCAGAACGCCATGCGCCTGAACTGGACCCGCGAGGAGGTCGACGAACGGCTCCAGGGCATCATGGCGAAGATCCACGCGCAGTGCGTCGAGCACGGCCGCGTCAACGGCCGGATCAACTACGTCCAGGGCGCCAACGTCGCCGGCTTCGTCAAGGTGGCGGACGCCATGCTCGCCTACGGCATCATGTGAGGCTTGGCGTGAGCGGGGCGTAAAGAAGGGCCCCTGCCAGGGGCCCGTTTCGCCCCGCCGATGTCACGCCGCCGACTCCCTCTCTCCACCCTCCGATCGGAAGATCGTCTCCGCAACGGAGCATGTCCCGGGACTCCCATCTCGGGGGTGCCGACGACTGCGGCTCCGTGGCATATCGCCACGGTTCGCGCAGTAAAATACTTACGAAAAAACGGCTACTCAAACATGGGGATGAAGGAATGAGCCCTCTCGCGAAATTTGCAATGCGCTCCGCCCTCGTGGCCCTTCTCGTCGGCCTCGTCGCCGCGCCGGTCCGCGGCCAGGGAGCCACGTCGGGCACTCTGCTCGGCAGCGTCACCGCCGCCGAGGACGGCACCGGCCTGCCGGGCGCCGTGGTGACCGCGGTCCACCTGCCGACCGGCACCCGCTACAACGCCGTGACCCGGGCCGACGGCCGCTGGACCATCGAGAACGCCCGCGTCGGCGGTCCGTACTCGATCGAGGTCACCATGGACGGCTTCCGGCCGGTGGTGGTGGACGACGTCACGGTCAACCTGAGCGAGGCGACCGAGGTCGACGTCCAGCTCCAGCTCGCGACGATCTCCGAGGAGCTGACCGTCACCGCGGACGTCGACCCCCTGATCAACCCCAACCGCACCGGCGCGACCACCAACGTCGGCCAGCAGCTCATCGAGGATCTGCCGAACCTCGAGCGCGGCTTCCAGGACTTGGCGCGGGTGTCGCCCTACTTCTCGACCTTCGGCGGCGGCTCGGGCAACGAGCAGACGGTGGTCTCGGTCGCCGGCCGGAACAACCGCTACAACAACATCCAGATCGACGGCGCGGTCAACAATGACCTCTTCGGTCTCGCCCCGACCGGCATCCCGGGCGGCCAGGCGGAAACGCAGCCGATCAGCCTCGACGCGATCCAGGAGATCGCGCTCCTGATCTCGCCCTACGACGTGCGCCAGGGCGGCTTCTCGGGCGGCGGCATCAACGCCATCACCAAGACCGGCACCAACACCCTGGAAGGCTCGGTCTACTGGTTCAACCGAGACCAGGACTGGGTCGGCGACGGGCCGTTCGACCGCGAGATCAGCGAGTTCAGCGAGGACGAGTACGGCTTCCGGCTCGGCGGCCCGATCCAAAGTGACCGGCTCTTCTACTTCGTCTCGGCGGAGCGCGCGGAGCGCACCCGCCCGTCCGGCTTCTCGGCCGACGGCAGCGGCGGCGTGGGCTTCGTCGACCCGGCCGCGGCGGCCGAGTTCCGGAGCATCCTGGTCGATGAGTACGGCTACGACCCGGGCGGACTCGGCGAGGCGAGCGAGGAGCGCAACAGCGACAAGATCTTCGGCCGGCTCGACTGGAACGTCACCGACGGCCATCAGCTCACGCTGCGCCACAACTACATCGACGCCGACAACGACGTCTACCGTCCGGACGCGTTCGAGTACGACTTCCCGGACCGCAACTACGACTTCTTCAACGAGACGAGCTCGACGGTCGCCCAGCTCAGCAGCGTCTTCGGGGCCGACCTGTTCAACGAGGCGCGGATCAGCTACCAGACGATCCGCGACCGGCGCTCCGGCGGCCAGGCCTTCCCGGCGGTCACGGTGATCCTCGACGACACGGACGCCGAGCTGGCGGCGGGCGTCGAGCCGTTCTCGACCCGCAACTCGCTCGACCAGGACATCCTCGAGATCCACAACGACTCCACCTTCCTGACCGGCGATCACACGATCACGATCGGCACCCACAACGAGATCTTCTCGTTCGAGAACGTGTTCATCCGGCAGGCGTTCGGCGACTACATCTTCCTCGGGCTCGACAACTTCCGGGAGGGCAAGGCGGTCAGCTTCGACCACAGCTTCTCGAACACGTCGGACCCGAACCAGCCGGCGGAGTTCGACGTGCGCCAGCTCGGCGTCTACGCGGGCGATCAGTGGCGGATGAGCGACGCGCTGAGCTTGACCTACGGGCTACGGCTCGACGTGCCGCAGTTCCCGGACGACCCGAGCTTCAACCCGGCGGTCCAGGACGTGTTCGGCTACGACACGAGCGAGGTGCCGGACGGCAACGAGCTCTGGTCGCCGCGCGTCGGCTTCAACTACGCCCTGACCGACCAGTCGCAGCTCCGCGGGGGCGTCGGCATCTTCTCGGGCCGGCCGCCCTACGTCTGGATCTCGAACCAGTACGGCAACACCGGCATCGAGTTCAGCCGCCTGTCGCGGAGCGAGTTCGGGGCCTTCGATCCGGACACGAACTTCATCCAGTTCATCCCGGACCCGTTCGACCAGTACCGCGATCCGGCGGAGCTGGGCGGCCAGGTGCGGACGAACGAGATCAACCTGACCGACCCGGACTTCGAGTTCCCCCAGGTGCTGCGCTACACCCTCGGATACGACACGAACCTGCCCTGGTGGGGACTCAACCTGACGGTCGAGGGCCTCTACTCGGAGGCGCAGCAGGAGATCAGGTACCAGAACCTGAACATCGTGCCGACCGGGGAGCGGCTGCCGTTCGACGACCGGCCGCTCTTCACCCGCCGGCCGAACCAGTTCGGTGACGTGATCCTGCTGACCAACACCGACGAGGGCGAGGAGTGGACCACCTCGATGCGGCTCGCGCGGCCGTTCCGGAACGGCCTCTACATGTCGGCGTCGTGGCTCTACGGCGAGTCCGAGGTGATCACCGAGGGCACCTCGAGCCAGGCGATCTCGAACTGGCGCTTCAACGAGGTGCAGGGCGATCCGAACAACCCGACGCTCGGCACGTCCGACTTCGATCCGGGCCACCGGATCAACCTCGGCTCGGCCTACACCTTCGAGCTCGGCCCGACCGCCAACACCGTGTCGCTCTTCTACACCGCGCAGTCCGGCCGGCCGTACTCGACGATCTTCTCGAACGACGTCAACCGGGACAGCCAGTTCTCGAACGACCTGCTGTACGTGCCGGCGAGCGCCGACGAGGTGGTGATCACCGGGACGGACAGCGACGGGAACCCGTTCACGTGGGACGACTTCGACGCCTACATCGAGGCGGACGAGGGTCTGCGGGACGCCCGGGGGTCGATCGTCGAGCGCAACGCGAGCCGCGCCCCCTGGGTGCATGTGCTCGACTTCGCCTACGCCGTCAAGGTGCCCTTCGGCCGCTACGAGCCGGAGCTCACCCTCGACGTCTACAACTTCGGGAACCTGATCGACAGCGACTACGGGGTGGTCGAGTACGCGAACTTCGGCGCCGTGTCGCCGGTCCGCTACGACGGCCTGACCGACGACGGCAAGCCGATCTACCGGCTCAACTTCGTCGATCCGGATCGTCGCTTCTCGGTCGACGACCTGCGCTCGCGCTGGCAGGCGAAGATCGGTCTGCGCTTCAGCTTCTGACCCGGTAGCCGATCAGGGGTCGCAGGACCCGAAGGGCCGGCGGGCGACCGCCGGCCCTTTTCCCGTCTTCACACCACCTCACTCGTTCCCGTACGGCTCCGGCGCCCGGCCCAGGTCGGCGTCGGTCTCGGCGGCCCACCAGGCGAGGGCGGCCCAGGCGGCGGAGGCCTGGGCGAGCAGATCGGGGTCGACCTTGTCGAGCGTGTCGTCCGCCGTGTGGTGGTAATCGAAGTAGTGCGTGCCGTCGGGCGTCAGGTCGGCGAGCGGCACGCGGGCGCTCCGGAGCGGGATCAGGTCGGCGCCCCCGCGGGCGCTGTTGCCGTCCCACTCGATGCCGAGCGGGGCGAGCACCTCGGCGAGAGCCTCGGCGTCCGGCAGGGCCGCCGGGTCGGCCAGGAGCGCGAAGCGCCAGATCCTCCCGGCGCCGAAATCGGACTCGGCCGCGAGCACGTGCCGGTCGAGCGCGTCGGCGTGCGCCTCGGCGTAGGCGCGGGCGCCGGAGAGCCCGAACTCCTCGTTGGCGAAGAGGACCACCCGCACGGTGCGCCGGGGCGCCTCGGGCAGGCGCGCCAGGAGAGCTCCGGCGGTGAGCACGTGGGCGCAGCCGGCGCCGTCGTCGATCGCACCCGTCCCCAGGTCCCACGAGTCGAGGTGACAGGCGATCAGGACGATCTCGTCCGGCAGCTCGCGGCCGCGCACCTCGCCGATCACGTTCGCCGAGGGCTCGTCCGGCAGCGTCTCCGTGTCGAGCACCAGGCGGAATCGCACCGGGCCTAGCCTCTGGCCGGGCTCCGGGTCGGCCCCATCCTGTTGAACGCGTTCGAGCTGGGCGGCGAGCAGATCGGCGTCCGGAATCGCGAGCGCCGCCGCCGGAATCTTCGGCACCGCCTCGTCGTAGCGGGTGCCGCCGGTGTGCGGAAAGCGGTGGGTGCCGGTGCCGACCGAGCGGATGACCAGACCGACCGCGCCCTTCTTCGCCGCTTCGACGGGGCCGATGGAGCGGATGCCGACCGTCTGACCGTATCCCGCGCCGTCGCGCCGCCGCTCCATCGACTGGTCGAGGAAGACGATCTTGCCCGCCACCGCCTCGTCCGGCAGAGCCGCGAGCTCGGCCAGAGAGCCCGCGCGGACGACCTCGGCGACCAGACCGTCCCCGGGCGTCGCGACGCTGCCGCCGAGCGCGGTGAGGACCATCGGCTGCGGGAAGGGCGCGAGGATCTCGCCCTCGTTGCGGCCGCGCACCCAGTGCGGCACCGTCACCGGCTCGGCGCGCACCGCCTCGAAACCGAGCGCTTCCATCGTCCGCAGGCCCCAGGCGATCGCGGCCTTGTCGCCGGGCGAGCCGGCGAAGCGCGGGCCGACCTCGGTGGTGAGCGACTCGAGGATCTCCCACGGCGTGTCGCGCTCCTCCTCGGACAGCGCGCGGTCGCGAAGCTCGGCGGCGGTCGCGGCCCACGCCGGGGCGTCGCCGGAGGAGGCGGCCTCCTGCGCCGACAGGGAAGCGGCGGCGAGGAGCGCCAGGAGCGCGAGGGCCGGGAGGGGCGCGAGACGGGGGCGGCGAGGGTTCGAAGGCATGAGGCGTTCTCCTGGAAAGGGGTCGCGAGAGAGGCCGGATCGTAGCATCGGGGGGCGGCTATACTCGGCGCGCGGAGCCCCATCGCCACCCATCAGGAGGACGTTCTCCATGCCCCACCCGGTCGATCCACGCCCCCCGGCTGCCCCGACGCTCTTCGCCCGCGCCGCGGTTGCGGCGCTGCTCGCCGCCCTGTTCGCCCCCGGTCTCCTGCCGGCCGTGACCCCCGACGAGGACCCGACCGCGGCGGTCTACCGCACGCCGGCGCAGACGCTGGTCGACATGGTCGACGCGCCGCCCACGCCGGGCTTCCTGCTGTCGCCGTCGAAAGACCTGGCGGTCGTGCTCGAGCGCCCGAACCTGCCGCCGATCGAGGAGCTGTCGCGCCGCGAGCTGAAGCTCGCCGGGCTGCGGATCGACCCGACCACCAACGGCCCGAGCCGTGGGGGCCACCTGACCGGCCTCACCCTCCTGCGGCTGGCGGACGGCGAGGAGCGTCCCGTCACCGGTCTGCCCGCCGAGCCGCGGCTCGGTTCGGTCGCGTTCTCTCCCGACGGAGCGTGGCTCTCGTTCACCCACACGGCGCAAGACCGCATCGAGCTCTGGGCGGCCGAGGTCGCGACCGGCGAGGCGCGCCGGCTGGGGGACGTGCGGTTGAACACGGCGGCCTTCGAGGGCCCGTCCTGGCTGCCCGACTCGCGCACGCTGATCGTTCCGCTGGTGCCGGAAGGGCGCGGAGCGGAGCCGGAGGAGGTGACGGTCCCCGGCGGACCGGTGATCCAGGAGAGCGCGGGGAGGAAGGCGCCCGCCCGCACCTATCAGGATCTGCTCGCCAGCGCCTACGACGAAACACTCTTCGACCACTACCTGACGGCCCGTCTCGCGCGCGTCGGGGTCGACGGCACGGTCACGCCGCTCGGCGAGCCCGGGGTGCTCTGGAGCTTCGACCCGTCGCCCGACGGCCGCTACGTGCTCGCCGAGTGGCTGCACCGGCCGTACTCTTACCTGGTCCCAGTGTTCCGCTTCCCGAAACGGGTCGAGGTGCTCAATGCGGCGACCGGCGCCCGGGTGCGCGAGATCGCCGACCTGCCGCTCCACGACGCGGTGCCGATCGCCTTCGGGTCGGTGCCGGCCGGGCCGCGGGACCACGCCTGGCGCGACGACGCCCCCGCCACCCTCTTCTGGGCCGAGGCGCTCGACGGCGGCGACGCCGGGGCCGAGGCCGAGGAGCGGGACCGCCTCTTCCTGCTGGCGGAGCCGTTCGACGGCGAGCCGGAGCCGTTCGCCACCCTCGCCTTGCGCTACGGCGGGGTCGAGTGGGGGAGCGACGAGCTCGCGCTCGTCTCCGAGTGGTGGTGGCAGACGCGGCACCAGCGCACCTGGCGCGTGCGTCCCGCCGATCCGGACGCCGAGCCCGCCCTCGTCTTCGACTTCTCCTGGGAGGACCGCTACAGCGACCCCGGCGCGCCGGTGACCACCCGCGACGCCCGCGGCCGCGAGGTGCTCCGGATCGACGGCGAAGAGACGCTCTATCTGATCGGCGACGGCGCCTCGCCGGAAGGGGACCGCCCGTTCCTCGACCGGCTCGACGTCGGCTCGGGCGAGACGGAGCGCCTCTTCCGCTCCGAGGCGCCGTACTACGAGAAGCCGCTCGATCTGCTGGCGAGCGGGACCGGCGCCGGAGCGCTCCTGACCCTTCGCGAGTCGGTCGAGGAGCCGCCCAACGCCTTCGTCCGCGAGCTCGCCGGCGGTTCCTACGGCGAGCCGCGGCGGATCACCGACTTCCCGCACCCGACGCCGCAGCTCGTCGGAGTCCACAAGGAGCTGATCCGCTACCCGCGCGCGGACGGAGTGGAGCTCACCGCCACGCTCTACCTGCCGCCGGGGCACGACCCGGCCGAGGACGGGCCGCTCCCGCTCCTCGTCTGGGCCTACCCGACCGAGTTCAAGAGCGCCGACGCGGCGAGCCAGGTCACCGACTCGCCGTACCGTTTCGTCCGCGTCGGCTGGTACTCGCCGCTCGTCTTCCTCGCCCGCGGCTACGCCGTGCTCGACGACCCGAGCATGCCGATCGTCGGCGAGGGCGAGGTGGAGCCGAACGACACCTACGTCGAGCAGCTCGTGGCTTCCGCGGCGGCGGCGGTCGACGAGGCGGTCCGGCGCGGCGTCGCCGAGCCGGGGAGAGTCGCGATCGGCGGCCACTCCTACGGCGCCTTCATGGCCGCCAACCTGCTCGCCCACTCCGACCTGTTCGCGGCCGGCATCGCGCGCAGCGGCGCCTACAACCGGACGCTCACCCCGTTCGGCTTCCAGGCCGAGGAGCGCACGGTCTGGGACGCGCCGGAGGTCTACGCCGCGATGTCGCCGTTCCTGCACGCCGAGAAGGTCGACGAGCCGATCCTCCTCATCCACGGCGACGCCGACAACAACTCCGGCACCTTCCCGATGCAGAGCGAGCGCTTCTACGGTGCCCTCAAGGGGCTGGGCGGCACCGCGCGGCTGGTGATGCTGCCGCTCGAGAGCCACGGCTACCGGGCGCGCGAGTCGGTGCTCCACATGCTCTGGGAGATGGACCGCTGGCTCGAGACCTACGTCGCGGAGGGGAGCGCCGAGGGCGTGGCGGCCGGCGCCGCGGCGAACCCGTGACCGGGCCGAGCGACGAGCATCGCGCCGAGGCGGCGGGTCTGACCGCGGCCTGCGCCGTCCTCACGGTCTCGGATACCCGCACCGCCGAGACCGACGAGGGCGGCCGGCGGATCGTCGCGGCGCTCGAGGTGGCGGGCCACCGGGTGGCCGAGCGGGCGATCGTGCCGGACGAGCCGACGGAGGTCGCCGCACGCCTCTCGGCCTGGCTCGCGGCGGGCCGCGTCGAGCTGATCGTCACCACCGGCGGCACCGGCGTCGCGCGCCGCGACACCACCGTCGAGGTCGTCGAGCGCCTGCTGGAGAAGCGGCTCGACGGCTTCGGCGAGATCTTCCGCATGCTGTCGTACCGGGAGATCGGCGCCGCCGCCATGCTCAGCCGAGCGCTCGCCGGCACCGTCGGCGGAGTCGCGCTCTTCGCTCTGCCCGGCTCGAAGGCGGCGGTGCGCCTCGCGATGGAGGAGCTGGTGGTGCCCGAGCTGCCCCATCTGCTCCGCGAGCTGCGCAAGTAGGATCGGTTCGCCTTCGAAGCGGTTTCATCGATCATCGAACACCTGGAGGAGACGCTCGTGAACAAAGGAGACAAGCTGCCGAAGCTCGCCCTGCCCGACCAGGACGGGAAGATTCGCACCGTGGCCGACCTGTCCGGGCCGAAGGGGCTCGTGCTCTACGTCTATCCGAAGGACGACACCCCGGGCTGCACCGTCGAGGCGAAGGACTTCCGGGATCTCTTGCCCGAGCTCCGCGAGAGGGGCTTCGAGGTCGCAGGGGTTTCCCCCGACCCGGCCGCGTCGCACTGCGACTTCCGCGACAAGTACGAGCTCACCTTCCCGCTCCTGACCGACGAGGACGCGAAGTTCCTCGAGCAGATCGGCGCCTACGGCGAGAAGACGATGTACGGCAAGAAGTCGGTCGGCATCATCCGGAGCACGGTCGTGGTCGACCCGGAGGGAAAGGTCGTCCGCCACTACCCGAACGTCCGCGCCAAGGGCCACGCCGAGCGGGTGCTGCGCGAGCTGTGACAGCGCCGCCGCGCCGCGTCCACCTCCGCCGAACGCCGCGCACCCGGGGCGCGGCGCTCCGCGGATAGACTGCCCGCCGATGTCCTCCCGATCCCGCCGACGCTGGAGCCCGGTCCCGCGCCCGCGGCCCGGCCGCCGTCTGCCGCGCGCTCTCCGTGCCGGGCGGGTGGGCGTGCGCGTGCGCGGCCTGGAAGGAGGGCTCGCGGACCCCGGCTTCGAGGCGCTCCTCTCGGAGATCGACGACTCGGTCGTCCACCCCGGCAACCGGATCGAGGTCTACACCTCGGGCGACCGGGCGTTCGCCGCCATGCGAGAGGCGATCCGCGGCGCCCGGCAGGAGCTCCTCGTCGAGTCGTACATCTGGCGCGACGACGCCACCGGCCGCGAGCTGCTCGACGAGCTGTGCCGCGCCGTCGAGCGGGGCGTGACGGTGCGCGCGCTCGCCGACGCGATCGGCTCGTTCGAGACGCGGCGGGAGTTCTGGCGCGAGATGGCGGCGCGCGGCATCGAGACGCGGCGCTTCCATCCGCTCGTCTCCGAGCTCTGGAACCATCTCTACCGGGACCACCGGAAGATCCTGGTCGTCGACCGGCAGATCGCCTTCACCGGCGGCATGAACATCATGGAGGAGTCCGGCTCGTTTCCGCTCGGCGGACGCGGCCTCGGCTCGGGGAGCGGGAGCGACCGCGGCGCCGCGGCCGGGACCGGGCAGTGGCGCGACACGCACGTGCGGCTCGCCGGCCCGGCCGCCCGGGAGATGGCGGTCGTCTTCGCCGAGGGGTGGGAGCGGGCGCGGGGCACGCCGTTCGAGATCGAGCCGCCGCCCGAAGAGGGGGAGGAGCCTGCGGCGGACGGCGGCGAGGGCGCCGGCGTGCTGGTGCTCGACGCCCGCCCCAACCGGGGCTATGCCGAGGCGGCGTCGATCCTGACGGCGATCGTCACGGCCGCTCGCGAGCGCGTCTGGATCACCAACGCCTACTTCGCCCCGCGGCGGGCGGCGGTTCGGATCCTCGGCTCGGCGGCGCAACGCGGCGTCGACGTGCGCCTGCTGCTGCCCGGCCTCACCGACGTGCCGATCGTGCGGCACGCCGGCCACGGCTTCTACAAGGCGCTCCTCGACCGCGGAGTCCGGATCTTCGAGTACCAGCCGGCGATCCTGCACGCCAAGTCGATGGTCGCCGACGGCCTCGCCTCGGTCGTCGGCTCGACCAACCTCGACTTCCGCTCCTTCCACTTCAATGCCGAGTGCAACCTGGTGATCCTCGACCGCCCGACCGGCGCCCGGCTCGAGCGGGCGTTCGAGGACGACCTCGCGAAGTCGGAGGAGATCGTCCTCGAGACCTGGCGGCGGCGCGGTGTCCTCCACAAGCTCGGCGACCGGCTCGCCCGGACCTTGAGCCCTCTGCTGTAACCCGACGGGAAGCCGGACCGGAAGGGGACCCGAAGGGACACCGATCGCCGGGGTAAGATCCGGCCGCCATGGATCGGATTCTCGTCACCGGAGCCCTCGGACAGATCGGATCGGAGCTGGTGCCCGCGCTGCGCGAGCGCCACGGCGCCGACCGGGTCGTCGCCTCTGACCTGAAGCAGCCGGCGGCCGGAGCGGGGCGGGAGCTCGCGGAGGCGGGGCCGTTCGAGCGCCTCGACTGCACCGACGCCGAGTCCGTTCGGGCGGTCGTCGAGCGCCACGGCGTCGGCACCGTCTACCACCTGGCGGCGCTCCTCTCGGCGACCGCCGAGGAGCGGGTGCGGGCGGCTTGGGACCTGAACGCGAACGCGGTGCTCGACCTGCTGGAGCTCGCCCGCGAGCGCGGCCTCTCGCTCTTCGTGCCGAGCTCGATCGCAGCCTTCGGCCCCACCACGCCGAGCGCCGAGACACCCCAGGTGACGATCCAGCGGCCGAACACCATCTACGGCATCACCAAGGTCGCGGGCGAGCTGCTGTGCGACTACTACCACGAGCGCTTCGGCGTCGACGTGCGCGGGCTGCGCTTCCCGGGCCTGATCTCGTACGCGGCGATGCCGGGCGGCGGCACCACCGACTACGCCGTCCAGATCTTCCACGACGCGCTCGAGCACGGCCGCTACACCTGCTTTCTCGAAGCCGACACCCGGCTCGACATGATGTACATGCCGGACGCGATCCGTGCCATCCTCGAGCTGATGGAGGCGGACCCCGACCGCCTCGAGGACCGGAACGCCTTCAACGTCACCGCGATGCAGCTCACCCCGGCGACGCTGGCCGACGAGATCCGCCGCCACCTGCCCGACTTCACGATCGACTACGCTCCGGACGAGCGGCGCCAGCGGATCGCCGATTCCTGGCCGGATTCCATGGACGACTCGGAGGCCGCGCGGCAGTGGGGCTGGGAGCCGCGCTACGGCCTGGAGGCGATGACGGCCGATATGCTGGAGAACCTGCGAGCCCGCGGCGTCGGCCGCGACGCCGGAGCGAGCACCGACGAACACCGCCTGGCGGCGAAGCGCTGAGCCGCCCGGAGAGGAGAGAGAAGCCAAGATGCCTTGCGATCGACTGCACGAGGCGCTCGAAGAGCACCTCGCGGAGATGGAGGAGAAGGGCTCCCTGAAGGGGGCCGAGAGCGTGATCACCGAGGTCGTCCCGGCGCACGAGGGCCGCGGCCCCCGCTACCGCCTGGAGGGCTACGGCGACCGCGAGTTCCTGAAGATGAACTCGAACTCCTACCTCGGGCTGTCGCTCCACCCGCGGGTGATCGAGGCGGAGGAGGCGGCGGCCTCGGCGTGCGGCACCGGACCGGGCGCGGTGCGGTTCATCAGCGGCACCTACCGCCAGCACGTCGAGCTCGAGAGCCGGCTGGCCGACTTCCACGGCCGCGAGGCGGCGATGGCGTTCAGCTCCGCCTACGCCACGGTGGTCGGCATCCTCGCGCCGCTCATCACCGAGGAGACGGTGGTCATCAGCGACGAGCTGAACCACAACTGCATCATCAACGCGATGCGCCTGGCGCGGCCGAAGGCGAAGGCGATCTACGCCCACAACGACGTCAAGAAGCTCGAAGGGGCGCTCTCCCAGGCGGTCGGCACGGCGCGGCGGGTGATCGTGGTCACCGACGGCATCTTCTCGATGCGCGGCGACCACGCGCCGCTCGGGAGCATCGTCGATCTCGCGCGCCGCTACGACGCCGAGTTCCCGGAGAACGTGGTGGTGGTGGTCGACGACTCGCACGGCGTCGGCGCCTTCGGCGAGAACGGGCGCGGCAGCGAGGAGTACTGCGGCTGCCGGGCCGATCTGCTGGTCGCGACCCTCGGCAAGGCGCTGGGCGTCAACGGCGGCTACGTCGCCGGCTCGAAGACCGCCGTCCGCTTCCTGCGCGAGACCTCCCCCTTTTACATCTACTCGAACCCGATCACCCCGGCGGAGGCCGCCGCGGCCACGAAGTCGCTCGAGATCCTCGACTCGGTCGAGGGGCGCGGCCTGCTCGCCCACCTGCGGGCGATGACCAAGCGCTTCGAGGCGGGGCTCATCGACCTCGGTTACGAGACGATCCCCGGCGACCACCCCGTGACCCCGCTCATGGTGCGCGACACCGGCAAGACCGGCCGGCTGGTCTCCCACCTCAAGAAGAACGGCGTCCTCGCCACCGGCCTCAAGTACCCGGTCGTGCCGCGCGGGGACGAGTGCATCCGCTTCCAGCTCAACGCCGACCACACCGAGGGCGACGTCGACGAGGTGCTCGGCGTCTTGGAGAGCTTCTCCGAGAGGGAGTAGCCCCTGAGCGAGCGCGAGCACGACGCGGTGGTGGTCGGCTCCGGCCCGAACGGGCTGGCCGCCGCGGTCGTCCTCGCGCGCGCCGGCTGGTCGGTCCTCGTGCTGGAGGGGCGCGAGACGATCGGCGGCGGCACCCGGACGGCCGAGCTGACGCTCCCCGGCTTCCGCCACGATGTCTGCTCGGC
>CAZLLV010000535.1:0-3022 GCA_964560325.1 uncultured Thermoanaerobaculia bacterium
TTCACCACGGGCTGCTAGCATCTCCCCATGCTCGCCGCCACCGCTCCGCCCTCGCTGGTACGGACCGTCGCGGACCGATTCGCCCGCGAGCTTCGTCGCCGGTACGGCGATGCGGTCCTGGACATCCGGCTCTTCGGCTCGTTCGCCCGCGGCGGGGCCGACGAGGCGTCGGACGTGGACGTGGCCGTGGTTCTGGAGTCGGTCGACTGGGAGACGCGGCGCGACGTCATCGACCTCGCCACAGACACCGGCCTTCCGCACCAGCTCCTCCTCTCCCCCACTGTCTTCGACCGCGAGACCTGGGAGACCTGGCGCCGGCAGGAACGCGCCCTGGTCTTGGATATCGAGCGCGAAGGGGTGCCCCTGTGAACGCCGAAGGCAGACAGAGCGCCGTCGCCTCGGAGCTGGCCCTGGCCGACGACGAGCTCGAGGCGGCCGAGGGACTTCTGGAGATGGGGCATCATCGGATCGCCCTGACCCGCACCTACTTCGCCGTCTTCCACGCGGTCCGCGCCCGTCTGTTCGCCGAGAACCTCGAGCCGAAGACACACGCCGGAGTCCATCACCTGTGGAACCTCCACCTGGTCAAGGCCGGCACCTACGACGCCGGCACCAGCCGGCTCCTCGCCCGCCTCCAGAAGTACCGCGAAGAGGCCGACTGCGCTCGGGAGTTCATCGTGGACGCGGCCGGCGCTCGGGAGGAGCTCGCCGCGGCCCAGGGGCTGGTGGAGCGGATCCGCCGAGATCTGAGATAGCGATACGATCCCGCCGTCCTCCGGTCACCCGCGGGCGAGCGTGCTCGTGACGTGCGCCAGGTGGTGGCGGCCGTGCCAGGCGTAGCTCCCGACGGCCCACGCCAGCTCGACCGGCCCCGAGTCCGGATGCACGAACCGGCGCGCGAGCTGCTCGCGGGTGAGCGAGCGCAGGAGCGCGACCCACCGCGCGTGGAGCGCGGCGAGCAGATCGAGGCTCGGCCCGACCGGCAGCGTGCGCGAGTCGGCGAGCTCCGCCCAGCCCTTCTCGTCGTACGGCTTGATCCGCGGCTCGTCTTCCGTCAACGCCCACTTGCACCGGACGTAGGCGTTCAGGTGACTGTCCGGCACGTGGTGGACGACCTGCCGCAGCGTCCAGCCGCCCGGCCGGTACGGCGTGTCGAGCTGCGCCTCCGTCAGCCCCTCGACCGCCCTCCGCATCCGATCCGGCAGCACCTCGATCTCCCCGATCCAGCGCTCGAGGTCATCGTCCCCGACCGGCCCTTCGTGGGCGAACCGACCGATCGGGTAGCGCAGGCTCGGCGCCTCTTCACCACTCTCCGTCATCTCCCGACCTCCCGGGTCCGGTTCAAACGATCTCGTCGTCATGTTCAGCCTCCCGTCCAGTGAAGCGGCTCCGGCCGTGGGCCGCTCTCCAGGAGCAGGTCGGGGATCATAATGCCCGAGTGTTACACTTGGGCCTGAAGAGGATGTGACCGCCATGCCGAGACAGTTCAAGCCCAACGACGAGAAGTTCGAGGAGCTGGTGCTCTACATCGCCGCGCGCTCCGAGGATGACCCGAAGTTCTCGGCCACGAAACTCAACAAGCTCCTGTTCTTCGCCGACTTCCTGGCTTACGCCCACCGCGGCGAGCCGATCACCGGTCACCGCTACCAGAAGCTTCCGTACGGCCCGGCTCCCGTCGCGCTCGTGCCGATCATCCGGCAGATGGAAGCACGGGGCGACTGCGAGTGGGCGGAGAGGAACTACTTCGGCAGGCCGCAGAGGCGCCTGGTGGCGCATCGCGGCGCCGACATGTCCGGCTTCTCGGACGAGGAGCTGGCGCTGGTCGACGACCTGATCGCGCAGGTATGGGATCAGAACGCGACCGAGGTGAGCGACCTGTCGCACCAGTTCGCGGGCTGGCAGGCCGTGGGGCTGCAGGAGGAGATCCCGTACGAGACGATCTTCGTCCTCCCGCCACGGCCACTCACCCAGAGCGAGTTGCAGCACGCACGAGAGCTTGCGAGTTCCTGACCCCGATCCACCGTTCCAGCTCGACTTCACGCCTCGCTTCGAGGAAGAGGTGGAGATCCTCCTCGGCCACCCCCGAGGCGCCGAGGTCCTGGAGGGCCTCGAGATCATCCTCTCCCGGGACCCGCGCCAGGGCTAACTCGTGCCGGAGACCGACGTCTACGTCATCCAGGTCGAAACCCCGAAGCGAGAGCAGTTCTCCGGCTTTTACCGCATCGAAGGCCGCGGCACGGTGAAGCTGCTCTCCCTCCAGCCCGTGTCGATGGAAGACCTGGGCTGACACCTGGCGCTCGCAGGATCGACGCGACTGGCAGGGCGACGTCTCCTTCATGGCCGCGGCCTCTTCTCACGCTCCAAGCGTTCGGGTCGCGATGGCGGCTCACACCGGCCGGAGCGGCTCGTGGGGCTCCGGTGGAAGCTCTGCGCGGATCTTGTCGCCGGCCCGAATGACGCCGCCGGCCACGACCGTCGCCATGATCCCGGCCTTCCTCACCAGCTCGCCGTCCTCCCCCCGATCCAGCGTCGCGGCCATGAGCCCGGGCTGGATCCCGTCGAGCTGAGCGCACGGGTTGCGCAGCCCCGTGACCTCGACCACCGCGTCGCCGCCCAGGTGGAGACGCGTGCCCGCGGGAAGGCCGAGGAGATCGATCCCCCGGGTCGTCACGTTCTCGCCCATTTGGCCCGGCTCGACGCAGAACCCGGCGCTCAGCAGCTCGTCGTGCAGCTCCGCGTGGATCAGGTGGACCTGCCGTAGGTTCGGCTGCGAAGGATCGCGCCGCACCCGGGAGCGGTGCTTGACCGTCTTCCCCAGGTGCGCGTCCCCCTCCACCCCGAGCCCCGCGAGCAGGCGGATCTCCGGCCGCGGAGCCTTGGACATGGAGTGGGATGGGCTACGGTGGACCGCGACGACGGTGGCGGAAGTCATCTCGGCGGCAAGACTACCGCTCCTGGCGGCTTGCCACGCGGTGTAGAGCACGACCGCCAGCGCCGGGTGCTAGTGGTCGGAGGGACCGAA
>CAZLLV010000536.1:0-3737 GCA_964560325.1 uncultured Thermoanaerobaculia bacterium
TCCGACAGGCTCGGCGTCGCGGCCGCCGCCGACTCGAGCGCGCTCGCGAAGGCGGCGAGCTCGCCGTTCGAGCGGACGCGGGCGAGCTGGAGGTTGATCGCGTCGACCGCGTCCTTGTAGTTCTCGATCTCGGCCTCGATCTGCGACTGCTGGTTGCGCACCGGCAGGAGCAGGCGGTCGAATTCGTCGCGCACGGCGTCGAAGCTCGCGTCCGGGCAGAGCACCTCGGACCGGGAGCAGTCCTGGACGCGGTCGGAACCGGTGACCCGGAGCAGGGCGGCGACGATCCGGCTCCGGAGGGCGGCGAGGTCCTCGTCCGTCAGGTCGCCGGTGGCCGGCAGCGGGTCACCGTTCGGCGAGGCGGTCCAGAGCGTCTGATCGAGCGTCGCGCTCACGGTGGCGGCGAACGCCGACGCCTCGTCCGGGCTCGGCGTTCGGTCCCAGAAGAAGCCGAGCATGTAGTACCGCTCCGCCTCGAGCATCGGCGCGAGGATGTTGAACGTCGGCGTCTGCGCCTGGGGGTCGACCCGGTTCACCCAGGTCGGGAAGGGCTCGGTCCAGGTCTGGCAGTTGCCCCGCGGCTCGAGCTCGCGGTCGGGCAGGACGGTCGCCGTCTTCGCCTTGCCGGCGCACGAGGAGTGGTCCGGCACCTCGCGGCAGGTCCGCAGCTCCCAGCACCGGACCTCCAGCCTCTGGACGCCGGTCGGCGCCTGCCCGGTCAGGATGAACGGCTCGTCGAACGGCAGGACCTGCTCCGCCAGGCCGCCCTCGAGATCGACCGTCACCGTGGTGAACGCGGGGCTCGCCGCGTCCACGGCGCGGAGCGGTGCCGCGGCGAGCACAGCGAGCCCACAGCCCAGGGCGAGAGCCAGCCTGGCCAGCATAGAGCGTCGGTTCATCCCAGCTCCTCTTCCCCCGGCCGGTACGGGCCGCCCCGACGGGAGGACATCGTGATGTCGGAAGGGGGAAAGGCTAATCGCAACCCCGGCACGGGTCAAGGAGCGTCCGGACGGGGGCGGAAGCGGCTTCGGAACGAGCTACAGCGTCACCTCGTCCGCGTAGCACCAGGCCCAGCTCTCCCCCGGCTGGTGGGAGCGGACGATCGGGTGACCGGTGGCGTGGAAGTGCGCGGTGGCGTGCCGGTTCTTCGACTCGTCGCAGCAGCCGACGTGGCCGCAGGTCATGCAGAGGCGCAGGTGCACCCACTCCTCGCCGAGCGCCACGCACTCCTCGCAGCCGTCGGTCCGGGGCACCACCGGCCGCGTGTCGGCGGCGTGGGGGCAGGCTGCACTCTCCCGTTGCGCGCGCGAGAGCCGCACCGCCTCCCGCCCCGGCTGGCCCGGCGCCTCCGGCCGAACGGCGGCTTCCCCCTCCAGCACCACCTCGACCAGCCGCCGCACCCCCTCCCGCTCGTACGAGACCACCCGGTCGGCGCCCGCGTGGCGCAGCTCTTCGATCTCGCCGTCGAGCCGCGCGCTCGCCAGCACCGGCAGCTCCGGGTGGAGCGCCTTGGCGGAGCGGACCACCCGGCGGGTCGTCTCCGGATCGTCGTCGGGCACCACCAGGAGGCGGGCGCGGCGCAGGCCGGCGAGCGACAGCTCGTGCTGCCGGCCGTAGTTGCCGCGGATCACCCGCAGGCCGTCCGCCTCGGCGTCGAGGGCGCCCTGTGGGCTGAGCGTCAGGATCAAGTGGTCGACGCCGGCCTCGGAGAGCGCCCGCGCCAGCGCCCGGCCGCCCTCGCCGTAGCCGGCGATGATCACGTGACGGTCGAGATCGCCGTGCGCGTGGCCGTCCGGCGCGTCGACCTCCCTCGGCACCGGAACGACCTCCGCGTCGGACTCCTCCGCCCGCCGAACCCGGGCGGCCGAGCGCGCCTCCGCCTTCCGGCCGAGGGCGGCCAGGAGCGGCGTCGCCATCATCAGGAGCACGGTGGCGGCGATGAACACCTGCGGACCGCCCGCCTCGACGCCCGCCGGGAAGAGCCCGGCCTCGCGCCCGGTGCGTTCGAGCACGAAGGAGAACTCCCCCACCTGCGCGATCATCAGGCTCGAGAAGGCGACCGTGCCGGCGCCGAAGCCGAGGGCCCGGACCGCGACGCCGGCGGCGATCAGCTTGACCAGCAGCACCGCGCCGACCAGGGCGAGCACCAGCGCCAGGTTCGCCATCATGAACTCGAGGTCGAGGAGGAGCCCCACCGAGACGAAGAAGGTGGCGCTGAAGAGGATCTGGAGCGGCTGGATCTCGCCGAACGCCATGTCGCTGAACCGGCTCTCGGAGACCACCAGCCCGGCCAGGAAGGCCCCGAGCGACAGGCTGACCCCGGCGAGGCTCGTAAGCCAGGCGGTGCCGAAGCAGATCGCCATCACGGTGAGGACGAAGATCTCCTGGGAGCAGGTGCGGGCGACCGCCTCGAGGATCTTCGGCATCACCCGGCGCGCCACCACCAGGACGAGCACCACGATCAGTCCCGCCTTGCCGAGCGCCCACGCGACGGCGCCGGCCGAACCGCCCGCCTCCGGCCCGGCGCCGAGCATCGGGACCAGCAGCACCATGGCGACCACGGCGAGATCCTGGAAGATCAGGATGCCGAGGACCGAGCGGCCGCCCGGGGTGTCGGTCTCGCCCCGGCTCATCAGGAGCTTGAGCACGATCGCGGTCGACGAGAGCGCCACCAGGCAGCCGGTGTAGACCCCGCTCCGCCAGCCGACCCCGGCGAGCGCGAGAAGACCGGTGACCGCGGCGATCACGAGGCCGACCTGGAGGCCGCCGCCCAGGAAGATCAGCTTCTGGATGCGCGCCAGCTTCTCCAGGCTGAACTCGATGCCGATCGTGAACAGGAGGAGGACGACGCCGATCTCGGCCGCCGCCTCGATCAGCGCCGGATCGCGCACCAGCCCGAGCGCGTGCGGCCCGATCAGCGCCCCGGTGACCAGGAAGCTGACGATCGGAGTGATCTTCAGCCGGTGGCAGAGATAGGCCATCGCCGCGCTCGCGAGCAGCAGCGAGGCGACCTCGGCGAAGAACGGGGGCGCCGCGCCGGCGGCGAGCACGGGTAGAGCGCCGGCGAGCGGCGAGAGGTCGTGCCACATACGCTCAGCGCCGCTTCGGCGTGACGTCCTTCTCCGTCTGCCGGCCGGGCGCGTCGCTCGCGCGGCCCTTCTTCAGCGACCCGAGCAGGACGGTGAGCAGGCCGAAGAGGATCTCGTCGAGGAACGGGATCATGTCGGGCACCACCAGGTCGACCAGGAAGATGACGAGGACGACGGTGAAGAGCTGCGGGAAGCGCAGGCGCTCGGCGAACTCCCCCACCGCCTTCGAGATCGAGCCGCGCGGAGTATCGTTCATAGCGCAGAGACTAGCAGTCGAGGAGGCGGTCGAGGCTCCGCGCCACGGTCAGCAGCGGATCGATCACGCGCCCGCGGTGGTCCGGGTCGAGGTGCCGTTGGAGGAGGTGCAGCTCGGTGCAGCCGAAGATCGAGCCGCGGGCGCCGTAGCGCTCCTCGAGGGCGCGCACGCGCGGTACCGCGGCGGCGGGCGACTCCCCTCGCTTCAGGCGGTAGAGCAGGTCGTGGAGATCCTCCTGGTCCTCGTCCGACAGCTCGCGGACGGGGCCGTCGGTCCGCGGCCACCGTGGATGGCCGGTGAAGACGCCGGCCCGGCGCGCGCCGGTGGTGGCGAGGAGCAGGCGGGGGACCGGCCCGGGGGCCTCGGCGGCGAGCTCGTCGACGAGCAGGTCG
>CAZLLV010000537.1:0-8000 GCA_964560325.1 uncultured Thermoanaerobaculia bacterium
GGCGATCCCCGAGGCGGCCGATCGCCCCCTGCTCGACCTGCCGCTCGACGCAGAGGTGCCCGGCGCCGGCGAACCGCTGCCGGCCGCCGCTTCCTGGGCGCCGCGGCCCGACGACTTCACCTTCGACTTCGGATCGTGACCCGGGACCCCGTCGTGCCTCGCCTCCACTCCCGACGCCGCCCGCTCGCCGGTGCCCGCCGCCGTCCGGAGACCGCGCGATGAGCCAGCCGCTGCTGCTCGACGCCCGGCTCGAGACCGCCCGGCGCGCCCGGCTGGCGACGCTGCGGGATTCCCGGGCGGTGCCGCCGCCCCTGGCCGAGGCCTTCGAGGACGTCGGCTCCGGAGACGAGGCCGCGTCGCTGCCGTGGGTGCCGCCGGCGCCCCTCCAGGCGGCGCTCGTTCGCGTCTCCCAGGGCTCGCCGCTCCAGGCCTTCACGCTGGTCGTCGCCGGCCTGGCGGCGCTCCTCGACCGGGGCGGCGGGCGGATCACCCTCGGTACGCCGCTCTTCGTGCGGCGCGATCCGGCCACGGCACCCGGGAACGAGCCGCCGGGCGAGCCAACCGGAGAGTTGGGGGCCGTGGCGGTGGCCGTGCCGGTCGATCCGGAGGCGCGCTTCCAGGACCTGGTGCTGGCCAGCCGGGACGCCCTGCTCGACGCCTACGAGCACCAGGCGTACCCCTGGCGGCGCCTGCTCGGCGAGCTCCGGGAGCTGGGCGAGCGGGAGGAGGACGAGCCGCTCTTCCGGGTCGCCGCCAGCCACCGCCGGCTCCACGGAGCCCTGCCGCCGGGGGTGGGCCACCTCCTGGAGCTGCGCCTCGACCACCGGCCGGTCGACGGCGGCTCGCGCCTCGAAGGGGACCTCGTATGGCACGGCGGCGGGAGCCGCGAGCGCCGGCTGGCCGCCGCCCGGATCGGTGCCCGGCTCTCCGCGCTTCTCACCCGCGCCCTCGCCGACCCCGGCGGCCGGGTGGGTGCGCTCGCGCCGATGACCCCCGCCGAGCGCCACCAGGTGCGGGTCGAGTGGAACGACACCCGGGCGGCCGTGCCGGACGCGGTCTCGGTGCTCGACCTGTTCGCCCGCCGGGTCGCCGAGCACCCGGATCGGATCGCGGTCGAGCACCGCGACCGGAGCCTGACGTTCGGCGCCCTCGACCGCGCGGCGGGGCGGCTGGCCGCGCACCTCGCCGGCCTGCCGGCAGCGGGCGGGGCCACGGGCGCCGGCGGCCGCGAACGGCGGATCGGCATCGCCGTCGCCCGCTCACCCGAGATGGCGGTCGCCGTGCTCGGCGTCCTCCGGGCCGGCGGCGTCTACGTACCCCTCGACCCCGCCTACCCGGAGGAGAGGCTGCGCTTCATGGTGGAGGACGCCGGGCTCGCGGCGATCCTCGCCGACGCCGGCGAGCTGCCGGACGGGCTCGGGGTGCCGATCGTGGCCGTGTCCTCGGTCGCTCCGCCCGCCGTCGCGCTCGCCGGCGCCCCGGCCGCGGGCCCGGAACCGCCGGTGATCGACCGCGAGCAGTCGCCCTACGTCATCTACACCTCCGGCTCCACCGGCGTTCCCAAGGGGGTCGCGCAGCGCCACGGCGCCCTGGTCAGCCTGATCGCCTGGCAGATCCGCGACCCCGTCCTGGGAGCCGGCGGGCGCCGCATCCAGACGGCGTCGCTGTCGTTCGACGGCAGCTTCCGCGAGATCTTCTCCTGCTGGTGCGGCGGCGACACCCTGGTCCTGATCGACGAGTGGGTGCGCTCCGACCCGTGGGCGCTGTGCGACCTGGTCGCCTCCCGGCGCGGTGAGAAGATCCTGCTGCCCGCCGCGCTGCTCCCCGAGGTGGCGGAGGAGGCGTTGCGCGACCCCCGGCGCCTCGCCAGCCTGCGGGAGGTGATCACGTCCGGCGAGCAGCTCCGGATCACGCCCGCGATCACGGAGCTCGCCCGCAGACTGCCGTGGCTGCGCTTCCACAACCACTACGGCCCGACCGAGACCCACGTCGCTTCGGCCCAACCGCTGGCCGACGATCCCGACGCCTGGCCGGACCTGCCGCCGGTCGGCCGGCCGATCGCCAACCTCCGGCTCGCCTGCCTCGACCCCGCCGGCCGGCCGGTCGCCCCGGGGGAGACGGGCGAGCTGTGGATCGGAGGCGCCGGGGTCGCTCGCGGGTACCACCGCCGGCCGGCGCTGAGCGCCGACCGCTTCCGCCCGGATCCGTTCTCCGGCGTCGCCGGCGCCCGCCACTACCGCACCGGCGACCTGGCGCGCTGGCTCTCCGACGGCCGGCTGCAGTACCTCGGAAGGATCGACCACCAGGTGAAGATCCGCGGCTTCCGGGTCGAGCCGGGCGAGGTCGAGGTGGCCCTGGTCCGCCACCCGCGGGTGCGAGCGGCGGCGGTCGTCGCGCGCAGCGGGGCGGACGGCACGGCAGCGCTGGTCGCCTACGTCGTCCCCGAGGGAGCGGAAGCGCCGGGGCCGGACGAGCTCCGGGCGTACCTCGCCGGACGCCTTCCCGATCACATGATCCCCACCCGGTGGGTCCACCTCGATGCGCTGCCGTTGACACCCAACCGCAAGCTCGACCGGCGCGCGCTGCCCGAGCCGGCGGCGGCGCCCGTGGAGAGCGGCGGCGCGCCCCGTACCGCCACCGAAGAGCTGGTCGCGGCGCTCTGGGGCGAGCTGCTGGGGATTTCCGCCGTGGGCCGGGAGGCGAGCTTCTTCGACCTCGGCGGCCACTCCCTGCTCGCCACCCGTGTGCTGACCAGGCTGCGGGACCGGCTGGGGGTCGACCTGCCGGTGCGTGCGCTCTTCCAGGCGCCGACCGTCGCCGCCTTCGCCGCGCGGGTCGACTCCGCCGCCCGGACCGACGGCGGCGAGCCGATCCCCCGGGCGCCGCGGGAGCGGCCGCTGCCCCTCTCCTTCGCGCAGGAGCGGCTGCTCTTCCTCCACCGCCTCGACGCCGCCCGCACCAGCTACCACGTCCCGGTGGCGCTCGAGCTCGTCGGAAGGCTCGACGCCGTCGCCCTCGAGCGGGCGCTCGCCGCGGTCGTGGCGCGCCACGAGGTGCTCCGGACCCACTTCCCGGAGTCGGGGGGCGAGTCGCGCCAGGAGATCGAGCCGGCGGTGCCGCGCGGATTGGCCGTGATCGATCTCGCCGGCCTCGGCGACGAGGCGGCCGACGCCGAGGCGGGCCGGCTGACGGCGCGGGAAGGGGCGCGGCCCTTCGACCTCGCGCGCGGGCCGGTGCTCCGGGCGACGCTCCTGCGCCTCGCGCCGCAGCGTCACCGGGCGCTCCTGACCACGCACCACGTGGCGAGCGACGGCTGGTCGGTGGGCATCCTGGTGCGCGAGCTCGCCGCCGCCTACCGGGCGGCGTGCCGGGGAGAGGCGGCGCCGGAGCTCGTCGAGCTGCCGGTCCAGTACGCCGACTTCGCCGCCTGGCAGCGCGGACGGCTCACCGGCGACCGGCTGGAGACCCTGGTCGGGTGGTGGCGCGAGTACCTGGCGGGAGCGAGCCGGGCGCGGTTGCCGGAGGACCGCCCTCCGACCGGCGGCGAGCCGGCGGCGCGCTTCGCCACCGTGCTCCCCCCCGGGCTCGCGGCAGCCCTCGGGGAGCTCTCCCGCCGCTCGACGACGACCCTGTTCATGACCCTGCTCGCCGGGCTCGCCTCGGTCCTCCACCGGCTGGGAGCGGGCGACGACCTGCTCGTCGGATCGCCGGTCGCCGGCCGCGAGCGCCCCGAGGTCGAGGGCCTGATCGGGTTCTTCGTCAACATGCTGCCCCTGCGGGTCCGGCTCGACGGCGATCCGACGGTGGACGAGCTGCTGACGCGGGTGCGCGAGAGCGCGCTCGGCGCCTACGCCCACCAGGAGGTGCCGGTCGAGAGGGTGGTCGAGGCCGTGGGACCGGAGCGAGGCGGCGGCCGCTCCCCCCTCTTCGGCGTGGTCCTGGCGCTCCAGAACGCGCCGGGCGGGGCGCTGGAGCTGCCCGGGCTGGCGCTGCGGCCGCTGCCGGTCGAGACCGCCGACGCCAAGTTCGACCTGACGCTGGCGGTCACCGAGCGCGGGGGCGGCCTGGTGGTGGGGAGCGAGTACCGGCGCGACCTGTTCGACCGCACCACGGTGGAGCGGCTCCTGGGCGCCTGGCGCCGGACGCTGGAGGCGATGACCGCCGATCCGCGCCGGCGCCTCTCCGGGCTCACGGTCTTCGATCGCGGGCAGCGCCACCAGGTCCTCACCGAGTGGGGAGACGCTGAGCCGGCGCCGGCACCGGCGGGGACCGTCCCGGAGCGATTCGCCGAGATCGTGGCTCGGATGCCGGAGGCGGTGGCGATCGAGTGGTCGGACGGCAGCCTCACCTACGGCGAGCTGTCGCGGCGGGCGGCCCGCCTGGCCGGACGCATCGACCACCGCGCCGGCGGCCTCGCGCCCGAGGAGCCGGTGGCGGTCTTCCTGGAGCGCTCGCCCGACATGGTGATGGCGCTCCTCGCCGTGCTCCTGGCGGGCGGCGCCTGCCTGCCACTCGACCCGGGCGATCCGGATCAGCGCCTGGCCGCACAGGTCGAGGACGCGGGCGTGCGCCTGTTGCTCTCCCGCGGCCCCGTCCTCGCCGGCCACCCCGCGCTCGCCGGCCGGGTCGGTGCCGGCGTCGTCGACCTCGACGTCGACCTCGACGGTGGGGCCGAGCCGGCCGTCCCGGCACCGGCACGTCCGCGGCACGATCCGGCGGCGGTCGCCTACCTCTACTTCACCTCCGGCTCCACCGGCCGGCCGAAGGGCGTGATGGTGCCCCACCGGGCGATCGTCCGGCTGGTCCGCCGGGCGAACTTCTGGTCTCCCACGGCGCCCGGCGAGCGCATCGCACAGCTCGCCAACCTGGCGTTCGACGCCGCCACCTTCGAGATCTGGGGCGCGCTCCTCGAGGGGGGCACCGTGGTGCTCGCCGAGAAGGTCACGGTGCTCGAACCGCGGGCGTTCGCCGGCATGATCCGCGCGCGGCGGGTCGACAGCCTGTTCCTCACCTCGTCGCTCTTCCACCAGGTGGCCGCCCAGGTGCCGGACGCCTTCCGGTCGGTGCGGACTCTCATCTTCGGCGGCGAAGCGGCCGACCCGCGGCGGGTCCGCGAGGTGCTCGCCGCCGGCCCGCCCGAGCGGCTGATCAATGGTTACGGGCCGACCGAGAACGCCACCTTCACCACCTGGCACCGCGTCGGCCGGGTCGGATCGGTGGCCGACGGCGCGGCCACGGTCCCGATCGGCCGGCCGGTGAGCTCGACCTCGGTCCAGGTGGTCGGCCCGGGGCTGCTCCCGGTGCTCCCCGGGGGGCGCGGCGAGCTGATGACCGGCGGCCACGGCCTCGCCCGCGGCTACGTCGGGCGGCCGGCGGCGACCGCGCTCCGCTTCGTCCCCGACCCGTCCGCGACGCATCCCGGCGGCCGCCTCTACCGGACCGGCGACCTCGTGCGGCACCGGGCGGACGGAGCGATCGAGTTCCTCGGCCGGCTCGACCAGCAGGTCAAGATCCGCGGCTTCCGGATCGAGCCGGGGGAGGTGGAGGCGGTGCTGGCAGCTCACCCGGCGGTCTCGGCCGCGGCGGTGGTGGTCCGGGAGGATCGCCGCGGAGGCCAGCGGGGGCGGCGGCTGGTCGCCTACGCCGCCGTGGCCGCGGAGAACAATCCCGCGGACCTCGCCGACACGCTCTGGAGCTTCCTGCGCGACCGGCTGCCGGCGTTCATGGTGCCGGCGGACCTGGTGCTGCTCGACGCCCTCCCCCTCGGCCCGACCGGAAAGGTCGATCGCCGGGCGCTGCCCGATCCGGAGCCGGCGGAGCCGACCGCGTGGGTGGCCCCGAGGACCGCCGCCGAAGCGTCGGTGGCGGCGATCTTCTCGGCGGTCCTCGAGCGGGAGCGGGTCGGGGTCCACGACGACTTCTTCGACCTCGGCGGCCATTCGCTCCTCGCCACCCAGGTCATCTCGCGGATCCGCGACGAGCTGGGGGTCGACCTGCCGCTCTCCGCCCTCTTCGACGGACCGAGCGTCGCGGCGCTCGCCGACCGCGTGACGGCGGCCGGCCCGGGCGAGGGGGGCGCGGCGGCGCTCGGCGGGGTCGACGCCGGCACGCTCGAGGATCTCCTCGACGAGCTCGACGAGCTGTCCGAGGAGGAGGCACGCGCTCTCGCCGGCACCGGGAAGGCGAGCGGTCCCGAGGGGGAGGGTCGGGATGACTGACACCTCCACCCTCGCCCTGCCGCCGGAGCTGCGATCGCGGCTCGCGACGCTGTCGCCGGCCAAGCGCCTGCTGCTGCTCCGCAAGCTCGGAATCCCCGAAGAGCTCGCCGAGCGGATCGGCGGCGAGGCCGCCCCGGAGCCGCCGGGCGAGCCGCCCGAGCCGATTCCGCGGTTCCCGCGGCCGGAGGAGCTGCCGCTGTCGCCGGCCCAGGAGCGACTCTGGTTCCTCGATCAGATCGAGCCGGGGAGCCCGTACTACAACATCCCCACCGCCCTGCGCATCGGCGGCCCGCTGCGGCCGGCGGTGCTCGCCCGCGCCCTCGACGCGGTGGCGCGCCGCCAGGAGGGGCTGCGGACGCGGTTCCCGGCCACCGGCGGCCGCGCGATCCAGAAGGTCGACCCGGCACCCGTGCGGGGGCTGTCGCTGCCGCTGCCGGTCGTCGACCTCGCCGGGCTCTCGGCGGACGGCGAGGACGGCGGCGCCGGGAACGGCGGGGGCGGAGGCAGGCGACGGCGGACCGCGAGGCGTCTCGCCCGCGCCGAGGCCGCGCGGCCCTTCGACCTGGCGCGGGGACCGCTGGTGCGCGCCCTGCTCCTGCGGCTCGGCCCGGCCGATCACGTGCTGATCCTGACCCTGCACCACATCGTCGCCGACGGCTGGTCGATGGGTGTGCTGGTGCGCGAGGTGGCCGCGCACTACGAGTCGTTCGCGACCGGCGGGCCGGCGCCGCTTCCCGAGCTGCCGATCCAGTACGCCGACTTCACCCTCTGGCAGCGCCGGCGCCTGGCAGGCGGGGTGCTCGAAGAGCAGCTCGCATGGTGGAAGCGGGAGCTCGAGGGGATGGTGCCGGTCGAGCTGCCCACCGACCGCCCGCGCCCCGCCCGGCCCTCCCAGCGCGGCCGGAGGGCGACCTTCCCCGCTCCGCCCGGACTGGCGGACGCGGTCGCGGCGCTCCGCCAGCGGACCGGCGGCACCCTGTTCACGCTCCTCCTGGCCGGCTTCCACGCCCTCCTCGGGCGGACGACCGGGCGCGACGACGTGGCGGTCGGCACCGCCGTGGCGAACCGCAACCGGCGCGAGATCGAGCCGCTGATCGGCTTCTTCGTCAACACCCTCGTGCTGCGCACCGACCTCGGCGCCGTCGGCAGCTTCGCCGACCTCGTCGACCGCTTGCGGCGGACGGCGATCGCCGCCTGGGACCGCCAGGACCTGCCGTTCGAGCGGCTGGTCCACGAGCTCCAGCCGGAGCGGGAGCTGGGCCGCAACCCGCTCTTCCAGGTGATGTTCGCGGTTCAGAACGCACCCCGCGGCGAGCTTGCGGCGAGCGGCCTCACGTTCGAGACCTTCGGCGGCGGCGGGGCGACCACCAAGTTCGACCTCCAGGTCGACTTCTGGGAGACCGGCGGCGAGCTGGTGAGCGTCCACCAGTACGACACCGACCTGTTCGACGCCACCACGATCGAGCGCTTCGCGCGCTCGTTCTGGACGCTGCTCGAAGCCGCGGTGGCGGCGCCGGAGGCCCCGCTCGGTTCGCTGCCGTCGGTGTCGCGGGGCGAGCGCCAGCAGGTGCTGGTCGAGTGGAGCGACACGGCTCCCGAGGAGGAGGCACCGGCGACGATCGAGGCGCTGGTGCGCTCGGCGGCGGCGGCGCGGCCTGCGGCCCAGGCGCTCGAGGACTGGGCGCTCGAGGACTGGGCGCCGGCGGGAGCCTCCCGTTCGCGCTGGACGTACGCCGAGCTGGTGGCGGCGGCGGAGGGGCTCGCCCGGCGCCTCCAGGCGGC
>CAZLLV010000538.1:0-3967 GCA_964560325.1 uncultured Thermoanaerobaculia bacterium
CGCGCCGCCGCTCACCGCCCAGGAGACCGAGCCGCCGCCTCGGGCGCCGATGTCGACCACCGTCCCGGTCGAGGAGGACACCAACACCCGCACCATCGAAGTGACGCGGATCGCGCTGCCGGCCGTGGAGGGTGCCGCCGAGTCCGGCTACACGATCGCCGTTCCGAGCGATTGGGGGCCGCGGCCCGACCTGCCGGCGGGCGGCGTGCTGATCGGCCCGCCCACCGGCGATCCAGCCACCGTTCCCTCGATGCTCCTGGTGCGCGAGAGCGAGGTCGACATGGACGACCCGCAGCAGATCCTCGACAACCTGCGCGCGAACGCCGAGCGTGAGGACTGGGACCTGGTCGAAGGGGAGATCCGGGAGTTCGGCGGCGTCCGCGGGCTCTGGATCGTCCGCCGCCTGCCGGCGGTCGGGACCGCGGTCGAGAGGATCAACGCGGCGGTCAAGCTGCCGCTCGATGCCGGGCGGAGCCTCGACGTGGTCGCCACGGTGCCGGCCGACCAGTGGACCGGTGTCGCCGGCCTCCAGGTTCAGTACATGCTCGGCTCGCTTCGCTCCGCCGAGGCGGCGGGGACCGATTCGGAGTAGCGTCCGGATGCCGACCGTCCGCTACGACGGGATCGAGCCGCGCCTCGGCCGCCGGGTGTTCCTGGCGCCGTCGGCCGTCGTGACCGGCGACGTGGAGCTGGGGGACGACGTCTCGTTCTGGTTCCACACGGTCGCCCGGGGCGACGTGAACTGGATCCGCATCGGCCCGCGGAGCAACGTGCAGGACGGCACCGTCCTCCACGTCAGCCACGAGACGCACCCGCTCTCGATCGGAGCGGGCGTGGTGGTCGGCCACGCGGCCGTCCTCCACGGCTGCACGATCGAGGACGGCGCGCTGATCGGCATCGGCGCCCGGGTGCTCGACGGCGCGGTCGTCGAGGCGGGCGCCCAGGTCGGCGCCGGGGCGGTGGTGACGCCGGGCACGGTCGTCCCGGCCGGCCACCTCGCCCTCGGCCTGCCGGCGAAGGTGGTGCGGCCGCTGTCGCGGGAGGAGTCGGAGAACATCGTGCGGATCGCCGAACGCTACGTACGGCTCAAGGAGCGGTACCGCGAGGAGAACCGAGCGGAAGGGGAGAGGGTATGAAGAGGACCGAAGCGGGGACGCTGCGCGAAGGGGATGCGGGGCGTCGGGTGAAGCTCCAGGGCTGGGTGGCGCGGCGGCGCGACCTCGGCGGCCTGATGTTCGTCGACCTGCGGGACCGGAGCGGCATCGCCCAGGTGGTGGTGCGGCCCGACGAGCGGCCGGAGGTGGCCGCCGCGCTCGATCCGGTGAGGAACGAGTGGGTGATCGAGGTCGAGGGAGAGGTGGCTCCGCGCGAGAGCCCGAACCCCGACCTGCCGACCGGGCTCGTCGAGCTGATCGCCGACCGGGCGGAGGTGCTCTCGCGCGCCGCGCCGCTGCCGTTCTCGGTGAGCGGCGCTGTCGGCGGTGCCTCCGAGGGGGGCGCCGGCAAGACCGAGATCGAGGGGGCGACGGAGGAGACCCGCCTGCGTTACCGCTACCTCGACCTGCGCCGGCCCGAGCTCCAGAGGAACCTGCTGCTGCGCGACCGGGTGGCGCTCGAGATCCGCCGGTTCTTCCACGAGCACGGCTTCGTCGACGTCGAGACGCCGATCCTCACCCGCTCGACCCCGGAGGGGGCGCGCGACTACCTGGTGCCCTCCCGCGTCCACCGCGGCGAGTACTACGCCCTGCCGCAGTCGCCGCAGCTCTTCAAGCAGATCCTCATGGTGGCCGGGCTCGAGCGCTACGTGCAGATCGCCCGCTGCTTCCGCGACGAGGACCTGCGGGCCGACCGTCAGCCGGAGTTCACCCAGGTCGACGTCGAGATGTCGTTCGCCACCGAGGAGGCGGTGATCGAGCTGATCGAGGGGCTGTTCGGCCGCATCTTCCCGCTCGCCGGGGTCGAGCCGCCGCGCCGCTTCCCGCGCCTGAGCTACGAGGAGGCGATGGCGCGCTACGGCAGCGACCGGCCCGATCTTCGCTACGGGCTCGAGATCCGCGACCTCTCCGACCGGCTCGCCGCGAGCGGCTTCCGCGCCTTCTCGTCGGCGGTCGCCGAGGGGGGCGTGGTGCGCGGCTTCACCGTCCCGGGGGCCGCGGCGGCGAGCCGCAAGGAGCTCGACGGCTTCGCCGAGACCGCTCGCCGCCACGGCGCCGCCGGGGTGCTCTGGCTGCGCAACCGGGACGGCTCCCCGGAGTTCCAGGTCAAGAGCGCGCTCTCGGAGGCCGAGGTGGCCGGCGCCGCCGAGGCGCTGGGCGTCACCGAGGGAGACCTCGCGCTGATCGTCGCCGGTCCGGCGAAGGTGGCGGCCCCGGCCCTCGGGGCGCTGCGCGCCGAGCTGGCACGCGCCCGCGACCTGGTGCCCGAAGGGGAGCACGCCTTCTGCTGGGTGACCGAGTTCCCGCTCGTCGAGTGGGACGAGAAGGAGGAGCGCTACTTCGCCCTCCATCACCCCTTCACGGCGCCCGACCCGCGCGATCTCGACCGGCTGGAGGACGAGCCCGGCGCGGTCCGGTCCCGGGCCTACGACGTGGTGCTCGACGGCACCGAGCTGGGCGGCGGCTCGATCCGTATCCACGACCCGGAGGTCCAGAGCCGGGTCTTCTCGGTGCTCGGGATCGGCGCGGAGGAGGCCGAGCGCCGCTTCGGCTTCTTCCTGGAGGCGCTGCGCTACGGGGCGCCGCCTCACGGCGGCATCGCCCTCGGGCTCGACCGGCTGGTGATGCTGCTGGCCGGCGAGGGCTCCATCCGCGAGGTCATGGCCTTTCCGAAGACGGCCACCGGGGCCGACCCCCTCACCGGCGCCCCGGCCCCCGTGGACGAGGCGCAGCTCGCCGAGCTCGGGCTCCGCGCCCTGCCGCCACCGGACGGCCCCCCGGGCTCCGGGCGAGCGCCGGACGCCGTCTGAGCGACGCCGGCCGTGCTCAGCCGCGCCCGAAGAGGCGCTCGGCGTCGGCGCGCACCTCCGGCGCCAGGCTGATCTGCACGTCGCCCCGGCCGCCGCGCGGCCAGGCCACGCTGATCGCGCCCCGCTCCTCCAGGCGCCCCATGGCGCTCATGACGTGCATCAGCCCGTCGCGACCGTCCTCCACGCCGAGCTCCTCGGCGACGTCGGCGACCGAGACGGTGAGCGGGTGGTCGAACGGGTCCTCACGCTGAAGCCAGCGCAGCACCAAGAGCATCTCGAGGCGTGACGGGAGGTCGTCGTCGCTCACGACCCCCAGGCTACGCCGCGGCGTCCTCCTCGCCGTGGCGCTCGACGATCAGGATCGCCCCCACCGCGGTCTCGAGCTCCAGGACGATGTGGGTCTCGGTGTTCGTGGCCCGTGACACGACGAGCCCGCCGAGCCGACCGGTGAGGTAGGTGAGCACGCCGCCGAGGAGGCGCTCGTGGTCCTCCGAGAGGCTGTCGATCCCGGGCGCCAGGGTGTACGCGGGGCGAGGCGGCGGCACGAGCACCGCTCCTCCATTCGTCGAGTGGATACGCGGCTGGCATCGGCACCTGGGGCACCATGGGGAACGGATCGGCGGTTCCGGTAGAGAACTTGCCCAGATCGGGCGCGCACGGAGGGCGAGGAGGAGGTATGTTCACCCCAAGCCCGACCTTGTTCGTGATCGACAATCGTTTGAGCCCAACTAGCGCGAATTGGGACGCGGTTATAGGTCCGTCAAATGCGACGTTCCGGCCGCGACCCACCTGTAGATGACAGGTTCAAGTCGCTCGTCGAAACGGCAAGGTGGGGCTTTCTCATGCCCGGGTCCGTGACCCGCCCCTGGTAGCCTGATCCGGTGCCGCCGTATGCGCCCGAGGCGATGCGCCACCTCGCCGCGCCGGTGGGCGGGGGGCGGATGGAGCGACCCGACGCGGTCGGCGAGTCGGGTGCCGCGGACTGCGGCGACCTGGTGCGGA
>CAZLLV010000539.1:0-8980 GCA_964560325.1 uncultured Thermoanaerobaculia bacterium
CTACGAGGCGGAGATCGAGGCGCAGCGGGCGAGGAGCGAGGCCAACGAGGAGGTCCGACCCCAGCCGCAGATCACGACCTGAGGCGGGCCGGTTCCGCGGCCCGCTCTCCCATGCCTCTCCCCGTCCTCATCGACTGCGACCGCCTGGCCAAGGGCTTCGGCGGTGCGCCGCTGTTCGAGGGGCTCTCCTTCACTCTTCACGAGGGCGACCACGTCGGGCTCGTCGGGCCCAACGGCTCCGGCAAATCGACGCTGCTGCGCATCCTGGCCGGCGAGCTCGAGCCGGATGCCGGGGAGGTGCGGACGCGGCGCCACCTGCGGGTCGGCTACGTGCCGCAGGACCCGGTGTTCGCCCCCGGCCGCACCGTGGAGGAGGTGGTCGAGGAGGCCTTGGTGGACGTCGCCGCCCTCGAACCCGGCGATCGCCACCGGCGCCTGGCCGTGACCCTGGGCAAGGTCGGCTTCACCGAACCCGCGCAGCGGACGGAGACCCTCTCCGGCGGCTGGCGCAAGCGCCTGGCGATCGCCCGCGAGCTCGCCCCGGAGCCGGACGTCCTGCTCCTCGACGAGCCGACGAACCATCTGGACGTCGAGTCGATCCTCTGGCTGGAGGAGCTGCTGCGCCGCGAGCCGAGGGCGTTCGTGGCGGTGAGCCACGACCGCTATTTCCTGGAGACGGTCGGCAGGCGCATCGTGGAGCTCGACCGGCGCTACCCGGAGGGGCTGTTCGCGGTGGACGGCAGCTACGGCGACTTCCTGGAGGCTCGCGACGAGCGCCTGAGCCGCGACGAGGTCTACCGCACCACCCTCGCCAACCTGGCGCGGCGCGAGGCGGAGTGGCTGCGCCGCGGTCCCAAGGCCCGCACCACCAAGGCCAAGGCCCGAGTGGACGCCGCCGCGGAGCTGTTCACCGAGCTCGACGCCGCCACCGAGCGCACCCGCACCGCCAGCGTCGGCATCGACTTCACCTCCTCCGGCCGGCGCACCAAGCGCCTGTGGGTGGGCCAGGGGCTCACCCGACGCTTCGGCGACCGGACGGTGCTCGACGGCCTGGACCTGCAACTCGGCCCCGGCCAACGGGTGGGCGTGGTCGGCAGGAACGGCTCCGGCAAGACCACGCTGCTCCGCGTCCTGGTGGGCGAGCTCGAGCCGGACGCGGGCACCATCGAGCGGGCCGAGGGCCTGCGGGTGGTCTACTTCGAGCAGAACCGGGAGAGCCTGGATCCGGAGCTCACCCTGGAGCAGGCGCTCACCCTGGGCGGGCGCCGTTCGGACCACGTGGAGCTCCAGGGGCGCGCCCTCCACGTGGCCTCCTGGGCACGGCGCTTCCTGTTTCCGCCCGAGCGGCTGCGCAGCCCGGTGGGCCAGCTCTCGGGGGGCGAGAAGGCGCGCGCCGTCCTCGCGCGGCTGATGCTCCTGCCGGCCGACGTCCTGGTGCTCGACGAGCCCACCAACGATCTCGACATCCCCACCCTCGACGTGCTCGAGGAGGCACTGCTCGAGTTCGCGGGTGCCCTGGTCCTGGTCACCCACGACCGCTTTCTTCTCGACCGCGTGTCGACCGAGATCCTCGCCCTCTCCGGCGAGGACGGGCGCGCCGAGCGTTACGCCGACCTCGCTCAGTGGCTGGAGGCCCGCCGGCGGCGCCCGGAGCGGAGCGGCGGCGCCGCGGCGGACGACCGGAAGCAGCCGGCGGCGGCGCAGCCGGACGCGCCCAAGCCGAAGCCGAAGCCGAAGAAGCTCTCGTACCACGAGCAGCGGGAGTGGAACGCCATGGAAGGCGCCGTACTCCAGGCGGAGGCCCACCTGGCGGAGGCCGAGCGGGCGGCCGCCGATCCGGCCATCGCCACCGATCCGCAGACACTGCTGGAGCGCAGCCTCACCCTCGACGAGCGGCGGCGGGAGGTGGAGCGCCTCTACGAGCGTTGGGCCGAGCTGGAAGCGAAGACGACCTAGACCGGTGATCGGGCCGTGACGCGCTACGGGGGCCAGAGGACCGGCAGGAGCGCCACCGAGACGAGGAAGACGAGGACCGTCAAGGGGGCACCGACCTTCACGTAGTCGAGGAACCGGTAGCCTCCCGGGCCCATCACCAGCAGGTGCGCCGGGTGCGACAGCGGGCTGGCGAAGCTCGAGGAGGCGGAGATCGCCACCGTCATCATCAGCAGGTGGGGCGAGATCCCCAGGGTGGCGGAGGCGCTGAGGGTGACGGGTGCCATGAGCACCACCAGCGCCGCGGTGGGGATGACCTGCGTGCCGATCACGGTGACGGCGAAGAGCGCGGCGACCACCCAGCGCGGACCGAGGTCGCCCACCGCTGCCAGCAGGGCCTGCGCGCCCATCCCCGCGGCGCCGGTGTTCTCGATCGCCGCCCCCAGCGGCAACAGGCCGGCGATGAGGAAGACGACCTTCCAGTCGATGGCCCGGTAGGCCTCTTCCATGCTCAGGCACCCGACGAGCACCATCAGCGCCGCGCCGGTGAGGGCGGCGATGGCGATCGGCGCCAGGCCGAGCATGGCGGCGGCGAGCACCGCCAGCATGATCGCCGCCGCCGCGCGGGCCTTCTCCAGCCGCGGCGCCTGCGCCGCGGCTTGGTCGAGCACGAGGAAGTCGGGGTCGCGGGCCAGGGCCTCCAGGCGGCGGCGGTGCCCGTACACCAGCAGGGCGTCGCCGAAGTGGAGGGGCAGGTCCTGCAGCCCGGAGCGGCGAGCGCGCCCCTCCCGCCATACGGCGAGCACGGTGAGGCCGTAGCGGTCGCGGAACAGGAGCTCCGCCAGCGTGCGGCCGGCCAGCCGCGTGCGCGGCGACAGCAAGACCTCCGTGACGCCGACCTGCTGCGATTCGAGCTCGGCCGCCTGGGCCGGGGTCTGGGCCGAGATCTCCAGCTCCTGGAGCCCCTCGAGGATCTCGAGCTCGCGGGCGGAGCCCTGGAGCAGGAGCAGGTCCCCCGCGCGCACCTTCTCCTCGGGCGAGGGCATGGCGAGATGATCCTCGCCCCGCACGATTCCGACCACCGTGAGGCCGAAGGCGTAGCCGAGGCGGCTCTCCACCAGGTCGCGATCGACGAGCACCGATCCCTCGGGTACGCGCACCGGGATCAGCTCGGCGCCGTCGGAGAGGGCGTCCACCTGAGCCCTGTCCACGAAACGTAGCTCCCCCACCAGGCCCCGTCGCGACACCTCCTCCAGGGCCGCGCGCTCCCCCTGCAGCAGCAGGCGGTCGCCCGCCACGGCCCGCCGGCGTCGCAGCTCGTCCGCGGGCTCCTTCGTCTTGCCCCGCTCCGCGAGCGCCAGCACGTGGACCCGGTGCTCCCGCCTGAGGCCGCTCTCCTCCAGCGTCGAGCCGACCAGCGGCGACCCCTCTCCGATCTCGGCCTCCGCCACCACCAGGCGGGAGCGCGTCTCTTCGTCGATCGCCTGCGGGGGTTCCACCCGCAGGTGCTGCCGGCCGTGCAGCCGCTTCAGGTGATCCGGGCGCCCGTGCAGGATCAGCGTGTCACCCGCGCGCAGCACGTCGGTGGCGCGCGGTCCGAGCTCGAGCTCGCCGTCTCGCCGGATCGCCACCGCGGTGAGGTGCAGGGCCGAGCCGAGCCGGCTTTCGGCGAGCGTACGGCCGGCGAGGGGCGAGCCGGGCCGAATGCGAGTGCTGAAGAGGTGCTCCTCGAGCTCGTAGGAGCTCTGCAGCTCGCCCTTCGACTCGGCGCCCGATCCCGGAGTGCGGTCCGGCAGCAGGTGGCGCCCCACCAGGGCCACGAAGGCGACGCCGGCGACCACGATGGCGGCCGTGATCGGCGTGAAGTCGAAGAGGGCGAAGGGTTCGAGGCCGGCGGTCTCGAGCGCGTCCGTCACCAGGATGTTGGGCGGCGTGGAGATGGCGGTGAACGGCCCGCCCAGCATGCAGCCGAGCGCCAGCGGCATCAGCAGCCGGGAGGGGGGGCGGCCGCTCCTGCGCGACAGCTCCATCGCCGCCGGAAGCAGGATGGCGGCGACCGTGACGGTGTTGATGAGCGCCGACAGCAGGCTCGCGCCGAGCATCAGCGCCGCCAGCAGGAGCGCCTCGTGGCTGCGCGAGAAGCGCAGCAGCGGCTGGCCGATGCGGTGGGCGAGACCCGTTCTGGACAGCCCCGCCGAGAGGATGAACATGGCCCAGACGGTGACCACGGCCGGGCTGCTGAAGCCCGAAAGCGCCTCCTCGGTGCTGACCAGGCCGGTGAGCGCCAGGGCCGACAGCACCAGGAGGCCGACCACGTCCATGCGCACCCAGCCGCCCACGAGGAACACGAGAGCGACGCCGACGACGGCCAGGAGCAGGATCAGGTCGAGGGACAGGAGCGGTGCCTCCGAACTTCCACCGGCGCGTCCAGTCCCGCCACCTGCACGTCGACGTGCCACGTGACCGCCGGTGACAGCCGGCGTTACCCCGAGCACCTCGAATGCCGGACTGACGCGGTTAGGCCTCGACATTGTACAGCGGTGCGGACAAGCAGCGGCCGACTCCACCAACTCCAACCGGTGCATCTGTCCAGCTTGCGGCCGTTGTCGACACCTCTGAATTACTACCGGCTGCAGCGCGGCCGGTCAACAGGGGCGAAAGGGCAGTCCACGATGAGCTTCATCCCAAAGCGGAGAGCCTCCTTGCTGGACGAGGAGGCGGCGTACGACCGGACGGAGACGGTCTGGGGGCTCATCGAGAAGCAGGCGCAGGCGCATCCGGAGCGGACGGCGGTCATCGATGGCGAGACGGAGATCGACTACGGGCGTCTGACGGAACGGGCGAGCGCGATTGCGGGCGAGCTGGTGGCTCGGGGCGTGGAGCCGGGGTCGTTGGTCGGGGTGTGCATGAGCCGCACGTGGGAGCTCGTGGCGACTCTGGTGGGGGCATTGCGAGCGGGGTGTGCGTACGTGCCGTTGGATCCGGCGTACCCGCGGGAGCGGGTGCGCTACATGCTGGAGCACGCTCGTGCAGTGGGCGCCATCGTGGACCACGAGACCACGGCGGAGCTCTGCGCGGGGGTGCCCGAGCTCGTACGGCTCGACGAGGTGGGGACGCGGACGGCGGACGGCGTGGCCGGGCCGTCGGCGAGGGACCTGGCGTATGTCATCTACACGTCGGGCTCGACAGGGCGGCCGAAGGGGGTCGCCGTCGAGCATCGAAGCGTCGTGGCGCTGATCCGGTCGATGCGCGAGTTGCTGGATGACGAGGAGCTGGCGGGTGTGCTGGCGGCCGCCTCGGTCTGTTTCGACGCCTCGGTCGTGGAAATCCTGGGTACCTTGTCACTCGGCGGGACGGTGGTGCTGGCGGAGAACGTCCTGGCACTGCTGGAGCTGCCGTCGGCGGACCGGGTGAGGACGTGCATCATGGTCCCGTCGTCGATGCAGGCGTTGCTCGCGGCCGGACGGCCGCCCGAGGGACTCCGCTGTCTCATCTTGGGGGGCGAAGTGCTGAAACGGTCGCTGGTGGACCAGCTTCACGCGCTGCAGCCAGGGCCGCGGGTGGTCAACGTGTACGGGCCGACCGAGGCCACGGTCTATTCGATGGCTACCGAGGTTCCCGCAGGTGTGGAGACGATCACCATCGGCAAGCCGGTGTCGAGCTCCCGGTCGTACGTCCTGGACGATTCCATGCAGCCGGTTCCCGTCGGGGTACCCGGAGAGCTGTACCTCGCGGGAGACAAGCTCGCGCGCGGATACCTGCACGACGAGGAGCTCACGAGGGAGCGGTTCATCGAGGTGGACCCGACCGGGCCGATTCCGGAGGAGCGGCTGTACAAGACGGGAGATCTGGGCCGGTGGAGGGAAGACGGCGAGATCGAGTTCCTGGGCCGCGCCGACCAACAGGTGAAGATCCGCGGCTTCCGGGTGGAGCTCGAAGAGATCGAGTCGACGCTGGAGTCGATGCAAGGCGTGGACGGCGCCGCGGCGGCGGTCGTGGACGGGGGCGGCGGCCGGAAGATGCTCGTGCTGTACGTGGTGAGCCGGGACGAGGCGGTGACGGGTGAAGCGGTGCGAGCGTACCTGGCGGAGCGGCTGCCCAAGTACATGCTGCCTCAGGTCGTGATGCACCTCGAGGAGCTGCCCCGGTTGCCCAACGGCAAGCTCGACCGCAAGCAGCTCCCGAAAGACCTCGCCCCTCACTCCGGCACCGAGGTCACCAGCGAACCCGGGAGCCTGGTGCACCGTCTGGCGGGCCTTTCGAAGGACGAGCGGCGTGCGGCCCTGCTGTCGATCATCAGAGGCGAGATCGCGCCTCTCCTTCGTCTTCGTGATGCCGAGCGAGTGCCGCCGGACCACTCGTTGGACGACCTCGGCGTCGACTCGTTGACCGCGGTGGAGCTGAGCAATCGGCTTGCCGCGATCCTGGGTCGAAAGCTGCCGGCATCGGCCGTCGTCGAGCACTCGACCCCCGCTGCCTTGGCCGAGTACCTCCTCGACTCGATGGGGAGCGCCACGGAGCATGCGTCGACGGAGAAGGCGCGCGGTGGAGCCTCGGATTCACTCGGTCGCTTCCAGGCCCAGATCCGGTCCAGCTACCCGCCGTTCCTGGCTGCGAAGGCGCCCTCCTGGTCCGCTACCGACAAGGGTACGCTCGTCCAGGAGCTCAAGCGCCTGGTGAGCCGTCCCGGCCGAGACCCCTACGGCAAGTTGCTGCGTACGGGTAGCGCGCCCAGAGGCATCGTCGCCGATGCGTACACCGATGAAGAACACGAGTCCATCATATGGACCACCAACCTGTACCTCGGCCTGAACCGTGATCCGGAAGTCATCGAGGAAGCCAGGTCTGCCCTGACGCGTTTCGGGGCCGGAATGGGAACCTCCGCAGTGGCAGCCGGCGTGACCGATCTCCACCTGGAGTTCGAAAGAGCCTTTGCCGAGTTGGTGGGAAAGCCTGCCGCATGCCTGTTCCCCACGGGATATACCGCGAATCTCGGGGTCGTCGCAGGCCTTCTCGGCGACAACGACGTCATCGTGATGGATCAGCTCTGTCACGCTTCCATCGTCGACGGCGCTCGGCTGTGCGGGGCGACGATAAGAACGTTTCGACACAACGATCCATCCGACCTGGCAGCAGTCCTCGAGACGGAAGCGTCGCCCTACCGCACGACCCTGGTAGCTCTCGAAAGCGTCTACAGCATGGGGGAGGGGGCGGGACCGGTCTCGGACATCGTGCGCACGGCGAAGAAATACGGTGCGCTCGTCCTCGTAGACGAAGCACATTCCTTCGGTTTCTATGGCCCGCGAGGAGCCGGTCTTTGCGCTGCTCTAGGTGTCACCGACCAGGTCGACTTCATCATGACGACACTCAGCAAGGCGCTCGGGAGCCTCGGGGGTGTCATTGCCGCCCGAGAGGAGCACGTCGCCCTGCTGAAGTCGTCCGCCAGAGCCTATATCTTCCAGGCTACCGTCAGCCCTGCCGACATCGCGGCAGCGCTCGCCGCCCTGCGCCGACTGAGCTCGGACGACTCGCTGCGAGAGCGGCTTTGGGATACGACCACCTACATGCGGCAGCGATTCTCCGATGCAGGGTATGACCTCGGGACGGGAGACGGCCCCATCGTCACCCCGCATTTTTCCGACAAAGACAAGCTCTATGCGATCGCTCACGGCCTGTATCAGCGTGGCGTCTACACGGCGGCCGTGACCTACCCGATCGTGGAGAGCGGACGTGGTCGCCTGAGGTTCATCTGCTCGGCTGCTCACACACGGGAGGACGTCGACAGGACCCTCGAGGCCCTGATCGACGCGGAGCGCGAAGCCGAGGAGGAGCGCCAGGCTTTGGAAGATCGCGTGTCCGGCGACAGCGCATTCGAGGTGGACGCAGCGGTACGATCCGGCGTCGAGGAGTGGGCCGACGCCTTCTCCGCCTACTTGCAGGAAACGCTGGCCAGGGCCCCTGGCCCGACTCCGAATCTCGCCGTGTCCATCGGACTTCCGGATGATGGAGACCCGATCACGATCGTGATCGATGAGCGAGACGTCACGTGGGGCGCTCACGAGACAGCTCACGAGACAGGGAGTACTCCGTTCTGTTCATTGCTTCCCACGGACGACCGGGCGGTCTCCGCCTTGTGCTCGTCCGACGTACAGGGGGTGCTGGACAGCATTTGCAAGGGCGCGTGCGTGTTGAGCGGCCAGGTCGAGCCGTTCATATGGCTCATCGGGCGAATGGCCGACTGGCAAAGTCACTCGGCTGACTCGATCGGAGGGAGGTGACCGATGCTCCACCGCACCGCCACGATCCTGCTCGCGGCCCTCGTGGGCGCGGGCGTGCCGGGCTGCGGCGGACCCGACACCACGCCCCCCGCGCCCGCGGCCCCCGCGGGCACGGGCGAGCCGGCCGCCGCTGTCGACGGGCCCGGCGTCACGTTCCACGACCTGGCGGCGGACGGGGCTTCCGGGATCGACTACCGGCGCGTGCCGTCGGCCACGAACGCCACCTTCGAGCGGATCAAGGCCGAGCCCCTCTACACGATGCCGCTGGTCGTCGCCACGCCGGAGAAGCCCCGCGGCTCACCGGGCGTGGCGCTGCTCGACTTCGACGGCGACGGCGACCTGGACCTCTACGTGACCAACGGTCCCGGCGCCGCCAACAGCCTGTACGCCAACCGCCTCGAGGAGACCGGAGCCCTGCGCTTCGAGGACGTGGCGGAGGCGGCGGGGGTCGCCGCCACCGAGCAGGACTCCACCGGCGTCTGTTTCGGCGATCTGGACAACGACGGCGACCCGGACCTGGTCGTGCTGGGCCGCTCGGAGCCGAACCGCCTGTTCGAGAACAGGGGCGACGGCACCTTCCGGGACGCCACCGCCGAGAGCGGTCTGGGCGAGAGCGACTGGGGCCACACCCACTGCTCCGTGGGCGACGTGGACGGCGACGGCCTGCTGGACCTGGCGGTGGCCAACTCCTACGACTGGAGCCGCCGGACCGCCACCCTGGTGGAGCCCTGGGAGGAAAACCACCCGAACCAGCTCTTCGTGAACGAAGG
>CAZLLV010000540.1:0-5178 GCA_964560325.1 uncultured Thermoanaerobaculia bacterium
ACCTGACCGCGGCCCAGGCCGCGGCGCTGCTCGACGCGGTCGAGAACCTCGAGCGGCGCGCGCGGATGGTCGAGGCGGCGCGGGCGGCGGCGCAGGCCGGCGGCGAGGAGGAGGACTGGTGAGGGCGGCCGTCTTCCTCGCGCTCCTCTTCCTGCCGATGGCGCTCGCCCCGGTGGCGCTCGCGGCCGGTCCGGCCGACTCGGCGCGGGCGTCCGCCGAGCTCACGCCCCGCGTGGTCGGCGTGGGCGAGCGGGTGCGCTTCACCCTGGCGGTCGAGGGGCCCGGCTTCGTCATGCCCCGGCTCCGGCCCCGCTTCGACACCGGCGATCTCGAGATCGTCGCCGGGCCGGACGTCAACCACGGCCTCACGCTCCACGGGGGCGGGGGGTGGCGCTACTCGTGGACCTGGTGGCTGGAGGCGAAGTCGGTCGGCGCCGCGGCGGTCACCGACGTCTACGTGCTGGTCGGCGACCGGCGGATCGACCTGCCGGCCCGGCGGATCGAGGTGGTCGCCCAGCCGGTCGGCGGCGCCGATCCGCCGAAGAGCCACCTCCAGGCGATCGAGGAGCTGCTCGACCGCACCCGCGACCGGCTCTCCGGCGAGCCCTCGGACGGGCCCGACGACGCCTTCCTGCGGGCGGTCGCGACCCCGCCCCGGCCGTACGTGGGCCAGCGGGTGGTCTACACCGTCTATCTCTACAACCGGACGACGGTGCGCTCCTCCGGGGCCGAGCAGTTGCCGACCTTCCAGGGCCTGTGGGCGCGGCCGGTCGACCTGCCGCCCGGCCGGCGCGAGCTGGTCGACTGGCACGGTGAGACCTACCAGCGGACGCCGGTCCTGCGCAAGGAGCTCTACCCGCTCTCCGCCCGCAGCCATCGGATCGAGCCGCTGCGCGTGCGCCTGGTGATCGACCGGCCGGACGGCGACCGGCGACTCTTCTTCCCCACCCGCAGCCCGCAGGCGCTCGTGGTCGAGAGCAACGCGATCGATCTCGACGTGCGGCCGCTGCCGCCGGGCGCGCCGGGCGGGCGGGACGGCTTCGCGGGAACCGTCGGCGGGATGTCGATCGCCGCCGTGCTGGTGCCCGAGGAGGTGCCGGTCGGCCGGAGCGCCACGCTCACCGTCACCGTCGCCGGGGAGGGGCACCTCGAGTCGCTGCCGGCGCCGCGGATCCGGCCCGGCGGCTGGAGCGGTGCGGTCGAGGTGCTCGGGCCGCAGTCGGCGCCGCCGGACGCTCCCGGCCTGGCGGTCCCGGAAGCCCGGCAGCGGAGCTGGCAGTACCTTCTGGTGCCGCGGCGGGCCGGGGCCTGGGAGCTGCCGCCCGTCGAGGTTCCCTACTTCGACCCGGAGACGGAGCGCTACCGCGTCGCCCGCGCGTCGCTCCCGGCGTTGCGCGTCCGCCCGGCGGTCGCGGTCGGAGCCGCAAGGGTGGCGGCGACCGGCGCCCGAGCGACCCTGCCCGGAACGGCGGACGGCTCCTGGACCGGCGGATGGCTCGGCCGGTGGGCCTCCCGCTGGCACCTGCCGCCCTGGCTCCTGGCGGCCGGGCTGCTCGCCCCGCCGGTCGCCCTCCTGGTCGTGCTCGTCCGCCGGCGCTCGGGCTCCCCCGCCGCCGGTGACGGCGATCTTCCACGACAGCGGCTCGACGCGGCGCTCCGGGAGGATCGCCCCCGCCGCGCCGCCGCCGAGGTCGAGGCGGCGTGGCGCGAGCTGCTGGCGGGGCGCTGGGGGGTGCCCGAGACGGTGCCGCCCGCCCGCTGGCCGGACGAGACCCTGGCGCGGGGCGCCGACCGCTCCGCCTGCCGCGAGCTCCGCGCGCTGGTCGACGACCTCCACTACCTGCGCTTCGCGCCCGAGCTGTCGGAGACCCGCTCGCTCACTGTCGAGCTGGTCGACCGCTCCGAGCGCCTCGCCCGCGACCTCGGCCGCTGATCCGGGCGCGCTCGGCGCTTCGGCCGGAGCTTCTGGTATCTTGCTCTTTTCTGATCCTTTGCGTCTGCCAGAGAGCCGATGGCCGAGCCCGACAGCCCGAAGCGCCGATCCGCTCCCGACGGTCCGCCGCCGGCCGGTTCCGCTGCGGGCGCGTCCAGCGGCCGCGCGGAGGAGCCGGAGCTCGAGCTCCACTGCCTGGAGCCGGCGAGCCTCGAGCGGTTCCTGCAACGCCGGCGGGTCAACCCGCACTTCACTCTCGAGCTCAACCTGACCGAGAACCTGGCCGAGGTGCTGCGCAAGGCGAACCAGTTCGTGCCGTCGGCCGCCGGCTCGATCCTCCTCGACGACCCCTCCCAGAAGGACAAGGACCGGCGGGCGAACCGCCTGACCTTCATCGCCGCCTTCGGCGACAAGTCGGAGGGGCTGCTCGGCCGCGAGATCGAAGCCGACCGCGGGATCGCCGGACACGTCTACTCGACCGGCCGCACCTACGCGACCGGCGACGCGGCGGCCGACCGCCACTTCGACGGCGCCTTCGACGAGGAGACCGAGTACAAGACCCAGACGCTGATCGCCATCCCGATCCGCATCGAGCAGGAGGTCTGCGGGGTCCTCGAGCTGATCAACCGGTCCGACCGGGGCGGCTACCGCGAGCGCGACGTCAACCTGCTCGAGATCTTCGCCGACTACATCTCGATCTCGATCCAGAACGTGCTCGACGGCCGGCAGGCCCAGGAGATCGCCAAGCGCGACAACCTGACCGGCCTGTTCAACGACCGCTACCTCCACATCGCCCTCACCCAGGCGATCGAGGATTGCCAGGGCGACGGCAGCGACCTGGCGGTGCTCTTCCTCGACCTCGACTTCTTCAAGCGGGTCAACGACACCCACGGCCACCTCGCCGGCAGCCAGGTCCTCCACGAGGTCGGGGAGGTCCTGCGCACCACCGCCGAGCGGTGCAGCTCCTTCTGCGCCCGCTACGGCGGCGACGAGTTCGTGCTGGTGGGGCCGCGCCTCGCCCTGGAGGCGGCGGTCGATCTGGCCGAGGAGGTGCGGACGACCATTCTCGAGACCACCTTCTGCAGCCGGCCGGGCTCGATCCAGAGCGAGCCGCTCCACCTCAAGGGCCAGACCTGCTCGGTCGGCGTGGCCACCCTGCACCGGCACCTGGCCGACGAGCGGACGGCGGAGGGGGCGAAGAGCACCCTGCTCCGCCTCGCCGACTCGGCGATGTACGTGGCCAAGGAGACCGGCCGCAACCGCACCGCGGTCGCCGGCGAGCCGGTCCGCCGCCGCCCCTGATCCCCGTCCCGCGGCCGCCGGCGCCGGGGAATCCGAGATCAACCCTTCGCGTTCACGAGAGGGACGCTCCGATGCTAGAATGTCGTTTCGACATTTGAATCACCACCGCCGCTCACCGCCGCTCACCGCCGCTCACCGACGAAAAACCGCCGAGGTCGAAGATGCAACTCCGCCGAATCTTCCCGCTGCTGGCCGCCCTCTCCGTGGTGGCCGTCCTCCCCGCCGCCGCCACCACCTACGTGATGGTCGACGACGCCGAGATGGTGGCCCAGGCCACCGCGGTGGTCGACGCCCGGATCGTCGCCGTCGAGCCCGCGCCGACGGCCGGCCGGCCTTCGACCGACTACACGATCGAGATCGAGCGGCTGCTCGACGGCTCGGCGCCCGGCACCAGCTTGATCGTGCGGGTTCCCGGCGGAATCGGCTCCGACGGGATCGGCTTCCGGGTCTACGGCGCGCCCCGGTTCGCTCCCGGCGAGCGGGCGATCCTCTTCCTGGCACCCCGCGGCGACGGCACCTTCGGCCTGCTGCACCTCGGCCTCGGCGCCTTCCACCGGGTGGAGGCGGCGGCCAGCGCGCCGCTCGCGGTGCGCGACCTCGACGAGGCGACCGAGATGGCGCTCCCCGGGCGCGAGCCCGATCCGCGCCGCCACCTGGCGCGCGACTTCGACGCCTTCGCCTCCTGGATCGCCGATCGCTCCATCGGCATCGAGCGTCCGGCCGACTACTTCGTCGAGAACCCGCCGGCCGGGCTGCGGTCGGTGGCCTCCAAGTTCACCCTGTTCGAGGTCTCCGGCTTCAACCTGCGGTGGTTCCAGTTCGACAGCGGCCAGCCGGTCGAGTGGCTGGCGCACTCGGGCGGGGAGCCCGGCGTGCCGGGCGGCGGCTTCGGCGAGCTCCAGGCCGCGCTCCGCGCCTGGAACGGCGACAGCAAGACGCCGGTGAACCTCCAGTACGGCGGCCAGACCAACCTACGCAACGGCCTCGAGAACTACGACGGCCAGAACGTGCTGCTCCAGGACGACCCGAACCAGGAGATCGCGGGCTCCTTCATCTGCGGCGCCGGCGGCACGCTGGCGATCGGCGGCCCCTGGTTCGATACCGTCGACCGGGCGCAGTTCCGCGGCCAGACCTACATCCGGATCGTGAGCGCCGACATCGTGGTCAACGACGGCATCGATTGCCTGTCGCTCGGCGCCCGCTGCTACCCCGACTACATCGCGAGCGTCTACGCCCACGAGATCGGCCACACGCTCGGGATCGGCCACTCGTGCGGCGACGGGGGCTCACCGCCCTGCTCGAGCAACCCGGAGCTGAACGACGCGCTGATGCGCGCCACCGCCCACAGCGACTGCCGCGGCGCCGTGCTCGGCGGCGACGACCTGCGGGCGCTGCGCCGCCTCTACCAGCCCCAGGGCAGTGGCAATCGGGGGCCGAAGGCTCCGAGCGGCCTCGAGGGCGAGCTCCTGATCCCGAGCGTGCTGCTGAGCTGGACCGACGAGTCGACCGACGAGACCGGCTTCCGGATCTACCGGTCCGCCGACGGGGCGGCCTTCGGCCTGATCGCCGAGGTGCCCGCGGACACGGCCGTCTACCTGGACGACGAGATCTCCCCCGCCACCCTCTACGAGTACCGCGTCTCCGCGATCAACGCCAAGGGCGAGAGCGCGCCGAGCGGCACGGTCGAGGTCGAGGTGCCGCCGCTCACGCCGGTGAGCGTGGGCCTGAGCCTCGCGCCCGGCGGGCAGGCGGTGGTCGGCGAGCCGGTCGACTTCGTCGCCCTCTTCGCCGGGCCGGCGACCGACGCCACGTGGGACTTCGGCGACGCCGACGTCGGCTACAACGACGAGCCGTGCACCGACGACACCTTCTGCCGCACGCACGTCTTCGCGACCCCCGGTCCGCGGACGGTGACCGTGCGCCTGGTCGGGCCGTTCGGGCAG
>CAZLLV010000541.1:0-6895 GCA_964560325.1 uncultured Thermoanaerobaculia bacterium
TGGGGAGTCCTCTACGAGAGCACGCCGCTCGCCGAGCAGGCGCCGCTCGCGGCGGTGGTTCGGGCCGAGGTCGAGGAGGTCGAAGCGCTCGGGCGAGTCGAGGACGACGCCTGGTGGCAGACCCTGGAGCAGGGCTACGAGCTGATCGGCGACGAGGCGGCGGTCGAGCGGATCGAGGCGGAGCGGATCGCCCGCTTCCCCTGCTCGGATTCGATCGTCTGGCAGCGCCAGGCGGCCTGGCGCGAGGAGAACCCGGAGCCCGACGGGGAGGCGAGCGAGGAGGAGAGGACGCGCTGGGCGAACGCGCTCTGGAAGCAGGCCGAGGCGTGGATCGCCGAGTGTCCCGACGCGAAGGATCTCGCGTTCTCCAAGCTGGAGGCCGCGACCGTCGGAGCCGATCTGACGGAGGCGCAGGTGGCGGCGCTCGCCGACGAGCTGCTCGCGGTGGCGGAGACCGGTGCGTTCCAGACCGGCGTGGCGATGGAGACGATGATCGCCGGCCTCTTCGTCGATCGGGAAATCCACCTCGACCGGGTCGAAGAGCTGGCGGCGAGGGGCCTAGCGAAGGACCTCGAGCGGACCGGGGAGATCCTGGAGAACCCCGTCTACCCGGACGACCTCAAGGAGCGGATGGCGCAGTACCGGCCGAGCCAGCGCTGGAACACCTTGCTGCTCCGTTCACGCGCCGCGGTCGCGCGAGGCGACGCCGACCGGGCGCGCGACCTGCTGACCGAGGCGGCCTCCTTCCTGGAGGAGGTACGGCCGGGCGACGACGCGCCGGAGTCGGAGCGTCAGCAGTTCCTCGCCTTCGAAGGTGGCCACCTCCAGGCGAGCGCCAGGCTGGCGACCCTGGAGGAGCGGCCGGCGGACGCGGCGGTCCTCTACGCCCGCGCTTCGCTGCTCCAGGCCGACGGCGAGGAGGCGCTCGAGAAGGGCTGGGAGGCGTGGTCCGAGGCGGGCGGCAGCGCCGAGGGGTGGCAGGCGCTGACCGACGGGCTGACCGGCTCCTCCGAGCCCGTGCTCGACCGTTCGGCGCTGCGCTGGAAGGAGACGGAGAGGGAGCTGCCGGCCGAGCTCGAGCTCACCGACCTCGCCGGCGAGACCTGGACGCGCGCCGACTTCGAGGGCAAGACCGTCTTCGTCAACCTCTGGGCGACCTGGTGCGGGCCGTGCCGCAAGGAGCTGCCGGAGGTGGAGAAGCTCTACGAGCGCACGCGCGGCCGCGACGACGTGCGCGTCGTGACCTTCAACATCGACGCGAACCCGGGCGCCGCCCTGCGCTACGCCGAGACCGAGGGGTTCACCTTCCCGGTGCTCCTGGCGACCGGCCTGGTCGATGCGATGGGCGGGGTCTCCGGCATCCCCCGGAGCTGGATCGTCGACCGCTCGACGGTCGTGCGCCGCGAGCAGATCGGCTGGGGCCCCGACGAGGGCTGGGTCGACCAGGTGATCGAGCTGCTCGACCGCTACGCGGCGGCCGAGGAGGCGGCGGACGCTGCCGAGGCGGAGGGCGGCGCCGGCCGGTGATCCCCGCGGGTCACGCTCTCAGGTCCGTCTGTAATCGTCTTCGTAGCGCACGATGTCGTCCTCGGCGAACGAATCGCCGACCTGGACCTCGACGAAGAGCACCGGCTCGTCGCCCGGGTTCGAGATCCGATGCTTGGCGCCTTGCGGGATGTAGACGTGCTCGCCCGGCGAGGGCGTCAGCACCCGGTCGTCGAGCACCACCTCGGGCCGCCCCCGGACGATCACCCAGTGCTCGGCGCGGTGCCGGTGCGACTGGTAGGAGAGCCGCTGCCCGGGGTCGACCCGGATCACCTTCGACTTGAAGTCGGCCTCGTCGGCGAGCACGTCGAATCGCCCCCACGGCCGGACGTCGAACGGGTGCTCGGTCGCCTGCGGGTGGCCGGCCTCGCGCAGCGCGGCGACCGCTTCCTTGACCTCCTGCGAGCGCCCGCGGCGGGCGACCATTAGAGCGTCGGCGCTGTCGACCACCAGCAGGTCGTCGACGCCCACCAGGCCGTAGACGCGGCCGGGGCCGGGGAAGACGAAGTTGCCGCTGCCGCCGATCTCGGCGACCCCCGGCGGCGGCTCCGGGCGGAGCCGGGCGACCTCGTCCCAGGAGCCGACGTCGCTCCAGCCCGGGTCGCACGGGATCGTCACCTGCTCGATCCGGCCCTCGGCGCCGCCCAGCCGCTCCATGATCCCGTAGTCGAGGCTCTCCGGCTCGATCCGTTCGTAGACCTCGGCGAGGTTCGAGAGGTCGGGCTCGACCGTTCGGATCGCCCGCCAGAGCTCCGGCATCAGGCGCTCGAAGTGCCCGGCCATCACGTCCGCGCGGAAGACGAACATGCCCGCGTTCCAGAAGAAGCTCCCGGCCGCGACGTAGCGCGCGGCGGCTTCGGCGTCCGGTTTCTCGTGGAAGGCGCGCACCGGAAGCGCCGCGAGCGCCTCGTCGCCGTCCGGGGCCGCGTCCTCGACGGCGACCGGCTCGCCCGCGGCCTCGACGTAGCCGTAGCCGGTGGCGGGACCGGAGGGGCGGATGCCGAGGGTGACGACGGGCGGCGCGCCCGGCAGTACCGTGCCGGAGGCGACGCGCTCGGCGAGCCGCACCGCGCGCCGGAAGGTCTCGGCGTCGGCGACCCGGTGGTCGGCGGGGAAGACGCCGACCACCTCGCCGGCCAGACCCTCCTGGGCCAGCCGGTGGCAGAGCAGGGCGACGGCGGGCGCGGTGTTGCGGCCGACCGGCTCGAAGAGCGCCCAGAGCTCCGAGATCCCGCGCTCGCGGAGCACCCGGCGGGTGAGCGCCTCGCTCGGCGCCGCGCCGACCACGCCGACCTCCGCCGCGCTCCCTTCGCCGCTCGTCTTTGCGAGGGGCCGCAGCCGGTCGAGGGTCGAGACCAGGAGCGACTCCTCGAACAGGTCGCAGAACTGCTTCGGGAACGACTCGCGGGAGACCGGCCAGAGCCGGGTGCCGCTGCCACCGGAGAGGACGAAAGGGATCATGACGGAGTGGTCCTCAGAGCAGATCGATCAGGTGGTCGAGCGTGCCGCCGAACTTGGAGAGCCAGGGTCGCAGGTGTTCGATCACCCGGTATGCCTGGAGGTCGATGCTCTCCATCTGCGAGACGCCTCTCGGCGTGTGGCGCTCCAACTGGTCGAGGAGCAGGTGGACGGCCAGAGCCATGGCATCGACGGAGCTCGATGAGCCGAGCGTGTCGACGATGGGCGTGGACGGCGTGTTCGAGCGGATCTTGCCGAGAACCGAGGAGAGGGGCACCTGCGTCTCCGTACCCCAATCCACGCGAATCGGGTCGGAGAGCCCCGTGCCGCCGAGGATCCAGGCGTCCTCGCCCTCTTTGAGCACGGTCTTCTTGGCGTCCGGTCCGGTGTCGTCCTGGCCGTAGATGACGGTGATTCCACTGCCGCCGAAGTACTTGATCATGCCTGCGCACATGCGGCACGGCTTCAAGGTGGTGAAGAGCCGCGCCCCGTTCGGGACCGGGGCCGACTTCCACCACGAGTAGCTCTGGAGACAGTTGACCTCCGCGTGATTGGTGCTGTTCGTGCTCTTGGTGTTGAGCCCCCAGGCGAGGAGCTCGCCCTGCCGCGAGACCAGGAGCGCCGCGACGTTGCCGCCTTCGGTGTCGCGCCGGACGCTCAGCGACCCGATGGTCCTGGAGCGCCCGAGCCGCCCGAGCAGCATGGAGTAGAGCGCGAGAATGTAGAGCCGGTCGACCACCTGGGATGCGGTTTCCTGGCTCGAGATGCCGGCGAAGACGTTGGGAGCGGGGCCGAGCGGCACGGTCGGGAACTCGCCCAGCGGCGAGTACATCTCCCAACGGTCGGCCGGGACCTCGATCACCTCGATGCCCTCGAACTTCTCCGGCAGGCCGTCCACCATGTTCCGTGGGTTGGGTGACTTTCGCTTCAGGCTCTTGAGCTTGAGGTTGTTCATCGACGCCATCTCGGAGTCCATCATCGAGGCGTTTCCGGTATGGAAGATCAGCCGGGACTCGACGAAGATCCCGTAGGACGGCCGTCCGCGCTCGTTGAGCGCCTGAATCAGGTCGACGACCGGCGAGCGCGGCAGGGGCGCTCCCATCGTCCCCACGGCGTAATAGATCCTCTTCGGGTTCTGGGCCGCGGGATCGTCGGTGACGAGCGCCACGTCGAGCTTCTGCGAGCCTCCGAGAGCGCTCAGGAGCTCCTGATAATCGTTTTGGCTCAGTCCCATGAGAAAGATCGGCCGTCGATCAGCGGCTCTCTCCCAACTCGATTTCGAGGTCGGTGCGGCGGCCGTCGCGTTCGACCGTCACGGTCACCGTCTCGCCCGGCCGGCGGCGTTCGAGCAGAAGGATCACGTCGTTCGAGCTCGCGACCGGCTGGCCGTCGAGCGCGACGACCACGTCACCGAGCCGGATGCGGTCGTAGCGGTCGCGGGTGGTCGGCCGGATGCCGGCCTCTTCGGCGGAGCTCCCGGGCACCGCGCGGAGCACCAGCGCGCCCTCGATCTCCCAGCGCGCCGTCCACGGGTCGGAGACGAACTGCACGCCCAGCTCCGGCCGCACGATCCGTCCGTGAGCGATCAGCTCCGGCACCACCCAGTTGACCACGTCGACCGGGATGGCGAAGCCGATGCCGGCGTACGCTCCGGAGGGGCTGAAGATCGCGGTGTTGACGCCGATCAGCCGGCCCGAGCTGTCGAGCAGCGGCCCGCCCGAGTTGCCCGGGTTGATCGCCGCGTCGGTCTGGATGACGTCCCGGATCGGGATGTCGGCGAGCGAGTTGATCTCGCGGCCGACGGCGCTGATGACGCCGGTGGTGAGCGTCTGGTCGAAGCCGAACGGATTGCCGATCGCGAGCACCTTCTGGCCCACCACCAGGTCGCTCGAACGGCCCACCGGGATCGGCGGCAAGAGCTCGGACGGCGCGTCGATGCGCAGCACCGCCAGATCCTTCTCGGGCGCCAGCCCGACCGGCACGGCGTCCCACACCGACTGATCGGAGAGCGTGACCTGGGCACTGTTCGCGCGCTGGATCACGTGGTAGTTCGTCACGATGTGCCCCTGGCGGTCCCAGACGAAGCCGGAGCCGCTGCCGCTCTCGACCTCGAGCGGCCGCAGGCTCCAGAGCTGGCGTTGCAGCGCCCGGGTGGTGATGAAGACCACCGAGGGCGAGGCGCGGCGAAAGAGCTCGATGGTCGAGCGCTCGTCGGCCGTCAGGTCGCCCCGCGGCACCGCCGGCCGCGGCTCGACGGCGTCCGCCGCCGCGTCGGCCCGGCCGTCGCGGAAGGCGTCGAGGCAGCCGAGCGCGCCGAGGGCGAGGAGCAGACAGCAGGCGTGGGCGCGGGTGCGGAGCATCGGGGCGGCATTCTAACCGCCCGGAGCGCCCCCCGCGCCGCGCCACCGCCGCTCGATCGCCGCGAGCCGGGCGGCCTCGGTGCGGTTGTCCGGGTCCGAGGGGTCGAGCCGGGCGGCCTCGGCGAGCGCGGCGCGGGCTCGGGCGAGCGCCGGCCCGGGATCGCCGCCGGTGCGCAGCCGGTGCTCGGCGAGGCAGCGCTCGGCGAAGGCGAGGTTGTAGTGCCCGTACGGCGTCTCCGGGTTGATCGCGAGCGCTCGCCGGTAGCTCGCCGTCGCGCGCTCGAGCGGCTCCTCGGGGTCGCCCGGGGGGGCTTCCCGCTCCAGCCGCCAGACGCCGAGCGTCAGGTGCGCGTTGCCCAGGTTGTTGTGCGCCGAGGCGGCCGACGGGTTGATCGCGAGCGCCTTGCGCAGCACCGCGATCGAGCGCTCGATCGACGACGACGGGTCGAGGCCGCGCTCGGCCTCCAGCTCGGCGCGCAGCTTCCAGGCGTTGCCCAGGTTGGTGAGTCCGGAGGTCATCCGCGGATCGATCTCGACGGCCACCTCGTACGCCGCGACCGCCCGCTCGAGGTCGTTCCACGGCGTCTCGCCGCGGCGGAGCAGGAGGTCGGCCCGCTGGAGGTGGACGTTGCCCAGCCCGTGGTGACCCGAGGCGCGCCCGGGCGCCAGGTCGACCGCCGCGCGCGCCGCCCCGATCGCCCGCTCCAGCAGCTCGGCCGCGTCCTCGCCGCCGGTGCCGCCGCCGCCCGGCGCGCGCATCCGCCAGCCGGCGAGGCGCCGGTAGGCGACCGACAGGTTGGTGTAGGCGTTGAGGTCGCGCGGGTCCGCCGTGATCGCCGCGCTCGCCGCCGCCACCGCGCCGGCCAGCTCCCGGCTCGGGTCGAGCCCGCGCCGCGCCAGATCCTCGGCCGCGCGCCAGAGGATCCGCGACCGCGTCGTGCTCGCCTCGGCGCGCCCGGGGTCGGCGACGAGCGCGCGGTCGCACGCCGCGAGCGCCGCCGCCACCTCGGCCTCCGGCAGGCGGCCGACCTGCGCGTGCACCTCGAGCTCCTGCATGCGCCGGCCGCAGTCGGCGGCGTAGAGACCGGCGTCGCTGCGGTAGGTCTCGAGCAGCTCGGCGTAGACCTCGCCCGCCTGCCTGTAGAAGCCCAGAGCCTGGTCGTAGCTTCCGGCCTGGAGCGCCTCGTCGCCGCGGATGCCGTGGATGCTCGCCTCGAGCCGACGCGCCTCGTCGAGGCCGGGATCGGCCGCCGCCGCGCGCCGGGCGGCGGCCAAGGCCTGGTCGTAGCGCCCCTCGTAGAGCGCCAGGAGCCCTTCGACGTAGACGCCCGCGGCGGCCGACTCCTCCGCCTCCGCCGCGCCGCCGCGCGCCTCTCGCAGGTAGGAGACCGCCGGCTCGCGATAGGCATGCCCCACCTCGCGCAGGAAGCTCTCCCGCTCGGTGCTCCCGGCCGCCGCCCCGGCTTCGCTCAGCGAGCGGGCGTAGAGGTGGCCGAACGACAGGCCGAGAGCGGCCGCGACCTCCGGCTCGC
>CAZLLV010000542.1:0-10206 GCA_964560325.1 uncultured Thermoanaerobaculia bacterium
CCGGCGCGCTGCCCCGTGCCGGCGGTGGTCACGGTCCACGACCTGACCGTCCTCCTGATGCCCGACGCCCACCGGGCGAAGGTCCGGTGGAGCCAGGTGCCCTTCCTCGCCGGCTCGCTGGCGCGCGCCCGGGGGGTGGTCGCGGTGTCGCGCGCGACCGCCGACGACCTCCTCTTCCACTTCCCGCAGGCGTTCACCCCTGGCGCCGGAGGACGGGGCAAGCTGCGTGTCGTCCACCACGGCGTCGCTCCGGCCTTCCGGCCCCCCGAGCCGGGCGAGCGCGAGCGGATCCGCCAGGAGCTCGGTCTTCCCCGCGGCTATCTGCTCTACGCCGGCACGCTCGAGCCGCGCAAGAACGTGGTCGGCGTGCTCGACGCCTGGCTGGCGCTCCGTGCCGATCGGCCGACGGCCCCGCCGCTGGTCCTCGCCGGCGGCTACGGCTGGCGCTCGAAGGGGCTGGTCCAGCGGATCGAGCGGGTTCGCCGGGCGGGCGGCGACGACGCCCGCGACCTCCACGTCCTCGGCCGGGTGAGCGACGAGGAGCTGGTCCGCCTCTACCGCGGCGCGACCCTCTTCCTCTACCCCTCGTTCTACGAGGGCTTCGGCATGCCGGTGCTCGAAGCGATGGCCTCCGGCTTGCCGGTCGTCACCTCCGACCGCTCCAGCCTGCCCGAGGTCGCCGGCGGCGCGGCGCTCCACGTCCGCCCCGAGGACGAGGGCCAGATCGGCGGCGCCGTCCGCCACCTCCTGGACGAGCCCGGCCTGGCCGAAGACCTCGCCGCCCGCGGCCTCGAACGGGCGAGAGGCTTCCGGTGGGAGAAAGCCGCCGCCGAGATGGAAGAGGTTCTGCTCGAAGCGCTGTGAGGCGGACCCGCTCCGCCCCTCCCGCGACCCTCGGTTACAATCGCCCCGCCCACCGGCCACCCACGAGAGACGCCAGCCCTTGCCCTATTCGATCGGAATCGACGCCCGCAAGGTCCAGGACTTCGGGATCGGCACGTACATCCGCAACCTGGTCGCCGGGCTGACCGAGATCGACCACGAGAACCAGTACGTCCTCCTCACCGGGCCGCAGGGCAAGGACGCGCTCGGCGAGCTGCCCGAGAACTTCCGGGTGGTGATCGAGCGCTCGCCGGTCTACTCGGCGCGCGAGATGGTCGCGCTCTCCTGGCGTCTCCTGCGCCTCCGGCTCGACCTCTACCACTCGACCCACTACGTGCTGCCGATCGCCACGCCCGCCCGGGTGGTGGTGACGATCCACGACATCATCCACCTGCTCTACCCGCACTTCCTGCCCAACCGGATCGCGTTCTACTACGCCCAGCGGATGATGCGCCGGAGCATTTCGCGCGCCGACCGGGTGATCGCGGTGTCGGAGAACACCCGCTCCGACCTGACGGAGTACTTCGGCGTCGACGGCAAGTCGATCGACGTGATCTACAACGGGGTCGACGAGACCTTCCGCCGCAAGCTCGCCGAGGACGACCTCGACCGCTGGCTGCGGCAGCTCGACATCCGCCGGCCGTACCTCCTCTTCGTCGGCAACCCGAAGCCGCACAAGAACCTCGACCGGGTGATCCAGGCGTACGCGCGGGCGCTCCAGATCGAGGACTTCGACGCGCCGCTGGTCTGCGTCGGCGACCGCACGGCGGCGCAGTTCAAGCTCCGGCAGCGCGCCGAGCAGCTCGGCATCGGCGACAAGGTGCGCCTGCTCGGCCACGTCGCGCAGGAGGCGCTGCCGGCGCTCTACCAGGGGGCGACCCTCTTCCTCTACCCCACGCTCTACGAGGGTTTCGGCCTGCCGGTGGTCGAGGCGATGGCCTCGGGCACGCCGGTCTTGACCTCGAACACCTCGGCGCTCAAGGAGGTGGCGGGGGGCCACGCCCACCTGGTCGACCCGCTCGACACCGAGCGGATGGCGAAGGCGATCGCGCGGCTGATGGGCGACCACGAGTACCGCGCGGGGCTCAGCGAGAAGGGGGTCGCGCGGGCCGGCGATTTCCGCTGGCGCCTGGCGGCCGAGCTCACTCGGCAGGTCTACCTCGACGTGCTGCGGACGCGGGGCACGCCCACGCTCTCGCGTACCTCCCGCCGCGCTCGGCGGGCCGGCACGGCACCGCCCGACGGCTCGGAGGGGTGATGGCGCGGGTCGCGCTGGTCCACGACTGGCTCACCGGCATGCGCGGCGGGGAGAAGGTGCTCGAGGCGGTCGCCGAGCGCTTCCCCGAAGCGCCGATCTACACCCTCTTCCACTTCCCCGGCAGCGTCAGCCCGGCGCTCGAGGCGCACCCGATCGTCACCAGCTTCCTCCAGCGGGCACCCGGCGTCCGGCGCCACTACCGCCGTTACCTGCCGCTCTTCCCGGCCGCGATCGAGGACTTCGACCTCTCCGGCTTCGACCTCGTCGTCTCGACCAGCCACTGCGTGGCGAAGGGGGCGATCCCCGGACCGGGCGCGCGCCACCTCTCGTACTGCCACACGCCGATGCGCTACGCCTGGGACCAGGAGCACGCCTACTTTCCGCGCCGCGCCGGCTGGGTCGCCCGGGGGCGCGGGGTGGCGCTGTCGCGCCTCCGGACCTGGGACGTGGCGAGCGTGCCGCGCGTCGACACCTTCGCCGCCAACTCCCGCTTCGTCGCCGAGCGCATCCGGCGCTACTACGGGCGCGAGGCGGAGGTGCTGCCGCCGCCGGTCGACACCGCCTTCTTCACCCCGGCGGAGGGGAGGGACGGCGAGGCCGGCCGCGAGTACGCGCTGGTCGTCTCCGCGCTCGCGCCCTACAAGCGGATCGACCTCGCGGTCGCGGCGGCGCGGGCCGCCGGCGTCGACCTGGTGGTGGTGGGCGACGGTCCCGGGATGGCGGCTCTGCGGCGCGAGGTCGAGGCGGGCGGATCGGCGGCGGCGCGGGTGACGCTCCGGGGGCGGGTCGAGGGCGAAGAGCTGCGCGCGCTCTACCGCGGCGCGCTCTGCCTGCTCCAGCCCGGCGTCGAGGACTTCGGCATCGCGCCGGTCGAGGCGCTCGCGTGCGGCACGCCCGTCGTCGCGCTCGGCCGCGGCGGCGTGCTCGACATCGTGTCCGACGGCGTCCACGGCGCGCTCTCGGAGCCCGGCGCGGACGAGTCGGAACGGGTCGCCTCGCTCACCGCCGCGATTGACAAAGCGCGGCGAATCGGCTTCAATGTCGCGGAGTTGCGTTCCCGGGCGGAGCACTTCTCCGCCGATCGATTCCGTGAGGGATTCGCGGCCCTCGCAGGCAGCCTCGTGCCCGGCGCGCTCCGGACGGGGGATCGGTCCTCTTGATCCGACAACGTCACAAATCGATCGCCAACCTCTACCTGGTAGGGGACCTCCTCACCACGGTGGCCGCCTTCTTCGCGGCCTGGGCGATCCGCTTCGAGCTCCAGTCGGTCCCGCTGATCTTCGGGTCGCTCAACCCGGACGTCCCCGAGCTGCGCCGCTACCTGGAGCTGCTCCCCTTCGTCCTGATCCTCTGGCCGGTCGTCTTCTACTTCCACGGCCTGTACCAGAACCGCCGCGGCCGGAGCCGCGTGGACGAGGCGGTGACGGTGCTGGTGGCGGTGATCCTCGCGTCGGTCCTGCTGTCGGTGGTGGTGGCTTGGTACCGGCCGCCGCGGATCCCGGGATCGATCGAGTACTTCACCTACAGCCGCGCGTTCCTCGCGCTCTTCGCGGTCGTCGACCTGGTGTTCGTGGTCGCCGGGCGCAACCTGCTCCGGGTCGCCCTCCAGCGCCTGCGCCTCGCGGGCCACAACATCCAGCGCATCCTGGTGGTGGGCGCGGGCGCCCTCGGACGCGAGATCACGCAGAAGATCGTCGCCCACCGCGAGCTCGGTTTCGAGGTGGTCGGCTTCGTCGACGACGATCCCGGCAAGCACGGGTCGAGCTTCTCCGGCGTGCCGGTGCTCGGCTCGACCCGGGAGATCGAGGAGATCGTCCAGGAGCGCGACGTCCACCAGGTCTACGTCGCCCTGCCGCTCGAGGCGCACCGGAAGATGCTGCGCATCCTCCAGGCGGTGTCGCGCGAGTGCGTGGAGATCAAGCTGGTCCCGGACATCCTCCAGTACGCGACCCTCAAGGCGACGCTCGAGGACGTCGACGGCACGCCGGTCATCAACCTGTCGCAGGTGCCGCTCCAGGGCTGGAGCAGTCTGATCAAGCGGGCGATGGACGTGGTGCTGTCGCTGACGGCGCTCACGGTGCTCGTGCCGTTCTTCCCGCTGCTGGCGGCGCTGATCTGGCTCGAGGACCGGGGGCCGATCTTCTACCGGCAGGAGCGGATGGGGCTCGACGGGCGGCGGTTCATGATCCTGAAGCTGCGCTCGATGCGGGTGAACGCGGAGTCGTCGACCGGGCCGGTGTGGGCGATCCGGGACGATCCGCGGCGCACGCGGATGGGGGAGCTCCTGCGGCGGTGGTCGCTCGACGAGCTGCCGCAGCTCTGGAACGTGCTCAAGGGCGAGATGTCGCTGATCGGTCCGCGGCCGGAGCGGCCGGCGTTCGTGCAGGAGTTCAAGCACAAGATTCCGCAGTACATGCTGCGCCACCGGGTGAAGTCGGGCATCACGGGCTGGGCGCAGGTCCACGGCTGGCGCGGCAACACGTCGATCCGCAAGCGGATCCAGTACGACCTCTACTACATCGAGAACTGGTCGCTGAAGCTGGATCTGAAGATCTTGTGGATGACCGTGCGCAAGGGGCTGCGCGAGAACGCTTATTGAGGATGGGCCGGAAGCTCGGAGGTCGGGACTCGCAGCCGGCTCGGGGCGCGGGGCGTGCGGCTTCCGGGACGACTCGGCGGAGTGCACGACCGCCGGGGGCGGAAGGGGCAACAGCCGAGCCGTGCCGGAGGCGCGGGAGCCCCCGGCCCCATCCGCCGCGGACTCGCCACCCCTACCCCGCCTTCGACAGCACGCTCAACGCCTCACCCAGCGCGTCCTTCAGCCGCCCCGACTCGCCCTCGGCCAGCGCCTGGCCGCCGTAGCTCTCCCGCACGTAGAGCCGCACCACCTCGCCACCCGGCGCGCCCGCCGCCGGGAACCGCGCCTCCAGCGACCGCACGAAGCCGAGCGGCGGGTCCGCGTCCGCCACCGACAGCCCCGCCCGCCGCGCCCCCCGGCGCAGCCGGCGATAGGCATCGATCCCCGACAGCGGCCGCCGCGAGCGCCGCACCAGGGCGAGCGCCACCGACAGCGCCACGACCAGCAGCAACAGGAACGCCGTGCTCCACGCCTCCGGCCCCGGCGCCGCCGGGCCCGCCCCCTCTTCCGCCGCCCGCTCCAGCGGATCGGCCCACGACGACCCCATCTCGTCCTCCTCCGCCCCGTCGCCGAAGCCCGAGAAGAGCTGGCGCCACAGGCCGTACGCGGTCGCCAGAAAGCTCATCTGGTCCTGGAAGCCGTAGGTCAGCACGTAGCGGTCCCAGCGGAAGACCAGGTAGTCCCAACTCTCGGTGAAGAGGCTCGCGAAACCCCGGACCGAGCTCTCCGGCCGGCCGCTCGGCGGCGTCGGATCGAACGTCGTCCAGCCCCGCTCCGGCAGGTACGCCTCCACCCAGGCGTGGGCGTTCGACTGGCGTACCACCCAGTAATCCTCCAGGCGCACGAGCTCGCCGCCCAGAAAACCGGTCGCGAGGCGCGACGGTACGCCGACCGCACGCAGCATCAGCACCATCGAGCTCGCGAAGTACTCGCAGTGGCCCCGGCGGTGGTCGAACAGGAACGACTCGATCGGATCGCCCCGGAGCGAGCGGCCGAGCAGCTCGAGCGAGTAGGCGTACTCGGACATGAGGTGGCGCTCGAGGCGCCGCGCCTTCTCCTCCGCCGTGCCGTCGCCCGCCACCCGAGCGGCGAGCTCCGCCACCCGTGGGCTCACCGCGTCGAGGTCGAGCGTCGGCGGCGTACCGCCCCCCTCGCCGGCCTCGAGGATCTCCGCCTCCGCGTCCCGCTCCAGGCCCTGGAGCCAGGGCGGCACCCGCTCGTCCTCCGCGCCGGCCTCCGGATCGGCCTCCAGGTCGGGAACCGCGCCCGCGAGGCCCACCTGGTACTCGAGCGGCGCGTCGCGGCCGCCGTAGCGCCTCACCACGCCGGCCTGGTCGACCCAGAACGCCACCCCCGGCAAGTCCTCCTCCACGCGCACACCGTCGACCGGCACGAGGACCGCGCTGCCGGTGACCGGCCGCAGGAAGATCTCGGCCCAGGCATCGACCGTCCCCGGCCGGAGCCGCACGTCCTGCCCCCAGGCCCGCCGGATGTCGAACCGTCCGCGTGAGGACTGGCGCCACGAGCCGCCCTGGTAGGAGTCGAACGAGCCGCCCTTGAAGCGCATCTCGTGGCCGGCCGGCATGCCGTCGGGGTAGCGCACCCGCATCGCCACCTCGCGGCTGGTGCGGATGTTCCCGATCGTGTTCAGGTCGACGTCCTCGCTGAAGCCGGTCGCCGCTCCGAGCGTCCCCATCCCCTGCCCGCCGCCGGTCACCAGCGGGTTGCGCACACGCGGCATGAAGGCGAAGAGCGGCACCGAGAGGACCAGCGTGGCGAGGACCGAGAGCGCCAGGAAGCGTCCGACCGGCGCCTTCGGCAGGCGTTGCCCGCCGTCGGGCACCGCGCTGAACCCGGCGATCAGGTGGAGCTGCGCGAAGCGGGTGAAGAGGAGGAGCCCGAGGACCAGGAAGCCGACGAGGTAGAGGACGATCGTCGGGTGGACGCTCGTCGCCATCGAGGTCAGGAAGAGGAAGAAGATCGCCATCGCGGTCTGCCACTTGTCGCGCTCGCGGCGCAGCGCGAAGAGCTTGACCAGGATGGTGAACAGGAGCAGGTGGGTGACCGCGACCACCAGGCGGCCCTGCGACAGGAAGCGCAGGTCGAGGTAGAAGTACGGCAGATAGGCGATCGCCAGGAGGTTCATGGCCCAGGTGGGCAGCCAGCCGCCCGGGTCGCGCCGAGCCCGTACCAAGAAGGCGATCACCACGATCGCGTAGGCGCCCAGGAACGGCCAGGCGAGGATCGTGTTGAACGGCAGCGGGATCGGCGCGGCGAGCGCCAGCCAGCCGAGCAGCAGCCGCTTCTCGCGCGCGAAGATCACCGGCGCGCCTCCGGTGCCCGGCCGCGCGATCTCCTGCGGGCTGCGGCGCCCGGCGGGGCGGCCGCGGCGGCGCCCGGCGTCAAGGCGGCGGGCGATCCGGCCTGGATCCGCACCTGCGGCGCGCCGGGGTCGCGCGACCGCAGCGCCTCCGCCGAACGCGCCGCCGGCTCGACCACCGCCAGGTGCTCGAGGATCGCCGCCCGCTGCCGGCGCCCGCCGCCGAAGCGGAGCGCACGGTCGCGGGTGACGAGCTCGACCTCGTACCCCCGGTCGAGGTAGTCGACGGCGGTGGTCGCCGCCTCGCTCACCAGCCGCTCGAAGCGCTCGCGCGACGCATCGTCCGAAAGCTCGCCCACGCCGTTGTCGAACAGCACCGACAGGCGCCGGCTCTCGTCCGACTGGCGCACGCTGTAGATCACCCGGCCGGTGCGCGCGGTCTGCTTCCAGTGGATGCCCCGCGGGTCGTCGCCGTGCTGGAACTCGCGCAGCGCGTGCAGGTCGTGCCCGCGGCCGGCGCGGCCGACCGGCAGCTCGCCGTCGCGGCCGCTCCGCTCGGCGTCCGCGGTGGCGGCCGGGTAGAGCTCGGGGAAGACCACGAGCTCCCGGTCGACGTGGTAGCGCACGCCCTTGCGGAAGAAGCCGAACGGGAAGAGGCTCGAGACGTGGACGGCCGGCACCTCCCGGCGCCCCCAGCGCGGCAGCAGGAGGTCGAGCCGCCCCCGGCTCTCGCCCCCCGCCGGCAGGTAGGGCACGAGGAGCGGCACGCCGCTCTTCGAAGCCGAGACCAGAAGGAACCAGCGCGGCAGCCAGCGGCTCCGGTTCTCGAGCGTCAGGTTCAGGGTGAACGGCTGGTTGGCGAAGACTTCGCCGTCGCTCCGGAGGTCGGCCACGAGCCGGTCGACGTTCTGGCGCGAGGTGACGCCGGAGACGACCAGGGCGCCGAGCATCACGGCGACCACCAGGTAGAGCGAGTTGTTGCCGGTGTTGGTCGCCGCGATCGCCACCAGCACGGCGAACAGGACGTACCAGAGCCCGACCTTGGTGATCCGGATCCCCTCCGGTGTCCGCCGGGCGACGCGCCGGCGCGCCATGAGCCTCTTCACACCGGCACGGGCACCGACTCGACCACCCGCCGGATCGCCTCGCGCGCGGCCGACAGGTCGCCCGCGCCCCGGCGCAGGATGATCCGGTGCGCGAGGACCGGCCCGGCGACGGTCTGCACATCGTCGGGCACGGCGTAGTCGCGGCCGTGGCAGAGCGCGAGCGCCTGGGTGGCGCGGAAGAGCGACTGCGCCCCCCGGGTCGAGACGCCGAGCAGGAAGTCGTGCCCCTCGCGGGTCGCCGACACCAGCGCCAGCACGTAGCTCGCGAGCTTGTCCACCACCCGCACCTGCCGGACCGCGCGCTGGAGCTCCAGGACCTCGCTCTTGGTGAGCACCGGGACGAGGTCGGCCAGGACCTCTTCCACGCCGCCCGAGAGGAGCAGCGCCCGTTCCTCGTCCGGCGGCGGGTAGCCGAGCTCGAGCGAGATCATGAACCGGTCGAGCTGAGACTCGGGCAGCGGGAAGGTGCCGTGGTACTCGAGCGGGTTCTGGGTCGCCAGCACCACGAACGGCTCGGGCAGGGCGTAGCGCTTGCGCTCGACCGACACCTTGCGCTCGCTCATCGCCTCGAGCAGCGCCGACTGCGTCTTCGGCGTCGCGCGGTTGATCTCGTCCGCCAGCACCACGTTGGCGAACAGCGGGCCGGGGACGAACTCGAAGCCCTGGTCCTTCTGGTCGTAGATCGAGACGCCGATGATGTCCGACGGCAGCATGTCGCTCGTGAACTGCACCCGCTGGAAGGCGAGGCCGACCGAGCGGGCGAGCGCCTGGGCGAGCGTCGTCTTGCCCACGCCGGGCACGTCCTCGATCAGGACGTGTCCCTGGGCGAGGAGCGAGATCACCGCCAGCCGCACCGCCTCCGGCTTGCCGCGGATCACCCGGCCGACCGAAGCCTCCAGCGCCGCGACCCGCTCGGCCGCGGTCGGGACGCGCTCTTCCGCGGCCGGGCGTGGCGCCGTCGTCGTCTCCACCTACTCGCCTTCCCCGCTCTCCGCGAGCTCGCGGTACAGGTCCCGCTCGCCGGCCGGAACGGGGCTCCTCACCTCGGCGTGAAAGCCGTCGCCCTCCTCGTACGGCACGTCCTCCAGCCGGTGGACGATCTGCACCGGCGGTCCGCGGTAGACCTCGGTCGTGTCGATGTAGGCCCTGTAGACCCCCTTCTCCCGGTCGTCGGCGCCGGCGTGGGTGATGTCGAGGGTGAGGCCGGGGAGCGGGTCGTGGCCGTCGAAGCGGAGCACGATGTCGAGCAGCACGTCCTGGCGCACGTCGACCGGCTCCGTCGGCTCCGCCGGCTCCACGGCACCCGCTTCGGTAGCCGCCGCCTCGTCGGCGCCCTCCGCCGTCTCGCCGGCTTCGGCGTCGATGTCGCCGTCGGTCACCGCCGCAGGCGGCTCGACCGGCGGACTCTCCGGACGCTGGTCGACCGAGAAGCTCACCACCTCCGCCGAGTAGCGGGCGCGGGCCTCTTCGACCTCGGCCGTCGGGTCGGACGGCCCGCAGGCCGCGAGCAGGCCGGCGCCGAGCAGGAGCAGGCCGAGCGTCACGAGCGCTCTCGGGCTCCGGGAGAGGTCGGATCGTGCGTCGATGAGCTTCACGGGGGATCTCACGTGGAACCTCCTTGGAGACTGGGGCGGCCCGGGCCCGGATCGGTGCCGGGATCCGCCGGTCCTCGAATGGGCCTCGTTCGGGCGGATTATAGCGGACGCTCAGAGACCTCCGGCGGCCCCCGGAGGCGCCGCCGATTATCGGTCGCGGCCGGTTTTCCCGCTTCCTCCTTCAGGGGCGGATGCGCCGTCCCCGGACAACGGAGGACTCCGAGATGAAAACTGTGAAGACGACCCGAAGCGGCCGCGCCCCGAGCCTGGCGCTGGTCCTGCTGGTCCTGCTGCTCGCCGTGGCCCTGGCCGGCCCGGCCGCGGCCCAGACCGCAGACCCGGACCCGGTGGACCCCGGCCTCTGCATAGGGATCGCCGACCCGTTCCCGAGCGGCGTGACCGATCGT
>CAZLLV010000543.1:0-4914 GCA_964560325.1 uncultured Thermoanaerobaculia bacterium
TGATCCAGGCCGCGCTCGACGACGACGAGTATCGGCTGGTCGGGCTCCTCGACGGCACGCGCTCGCTCTACGACGTGTGCACGAAGGGGCCGCTCGCGCCCTCCGAGAACGCCAAGCTGGTGTACGCTTTCTACGTGCTGCGCCTGATCCGGCGCCAGGAGGCGGGGGCCGGCGCGGCGGCTCCGGAGCCGGTCGCCGCGGCGGCGGAGGACGAGGCGCCCGCGGCCGAGCCCGAGCGCAAGGCGATCAAGATCCGGTTCAAGACCGCGGGCGACAAGTTCTCTCGGTAGCGCCCCGTCGCGGGATGATTCGGGGCCCGGGATCTGTTTCTCGACGCAGGGGATCTTCCACCCGGCGCTCCCGCCCGAGGGTGACGTGAATTCCGCGAGGTGAACGAAGCGATGCCGATCTACGAATACCAGTGCCAGGCTTGCGAGGAGCGGCTGGAGAGGATCCAGGGGATCTCCGACCCGCCGCTCACCACCTGCTCCGAGTGCGGGGGCGAGCTCAAGAAGCTCCTGTCCGCCCCGTCCTTCCAGTTCAAGGGCGCGGGCTGGTACGTCACCGACTACGCTCGCAAGGGCAACGGCTCGAAGGACGGCGAGAAGAAGTCCGACGACAAGAAGCCCGAGGCGAAGTCCGACGCCGGCGGCTCGAAGGACTCGAAGCCGGCCGCCACCGGCGAGAAGGCCGCGAAGAGCGCGGCGGGCTGAGGTCGAGATCTGACGTGAGCCGGAAGAGCCCCACCTCCGCGCGCGCTCTCCGGAGCGTGCCCGCTCTTCCGGAGACGCCCGCGCGAGCGCACGCGAGCCACGCGCCCGCCCCGTCGCCGCTCGAGGTGCTCCGCCGCGTGCCGGAAGCGGTCGCCCGCCATGGCCGGGCCGTGCTCGCCCAGATCGTCCGCGCCGAGGGCTCGACTCCGGGAAAGGCGGGCTGGAAGATGCTCGTGCTGCCCGACGGCTCGTCCTACGGCAACCTGGGCGGCGGTGCGTTCGAGGCGATGGTCACGGCCGACGCCCGCGCCCGCCTCGAGACGCCGGCTCCCGCGAGCGAGCCGAAGCGCTACTACCTGACCGAGGAGGCGACCCGGGGGCAGCCGACCGGCATGGTGTGCGGCGGCATGGCGGAGGTCTTCTTCGAGGCGCTCGCGGCGCCGCCGCTCCTCGCCGTCTTCGGCGGCGGCCCGGTCGGGCAGGCGGTGGCGCGCGCCGGCGAGCTCGCCGGCTTCGAGCTCCTGGTCGCCGAGGATCGGGCCGAGCTCCGGCGCCCGGAGCTCTTCCCCGAAGGTTGCCACCTGCCCGAGGTCGGCCTCGGCGTCGCGGCCGCCGACCTGCTCGCCCCGTTCGCCGGGCGCGACGTCTACGCCACGGTCGTCAGCCGCTGCTGGGAGACCGACGCGACGGCGCTCGCGGCGCTCCTCGCCGATCCGCCCGCGCGCCTCGTCTACGTCGGCCTGATGGGCAGCCGGCGCAAGGTCGAGCGGGTGCGCTCCGAGCTCGAAGAGCGCGGCATCGACCTCTCCCGCTTCCCGTTCCACGCTCCCATCGGCCTCTCCCTGGGCGGCGACAGCCCCGGCGAGATCGCCATCTCCATCCTCGCCCAGGTCCAGACGGTGCGCCACTCGGAAGGTAGCTCATGAAGTCGATCCCCTCGTTCGTCGCGATCCTCTGCCTCGGGGCCATCGCCCTCGCCGCCCCGGCGGCGGCCGCCGAGACCGTCTCCTGGCGGCCGGCCGCGATCTGGGGCGCCGACGTGCGGAGCCTGGCGGTTCACCCGCACGACCCCGACCTGGTGCTCGCCGGCACCTCCTCCGGCCAGGTCTACCTGTCGAGCGATGGCGGCGAGGAGTGGCGCGAGGCGGGGCGCTACCTGCCCTTCCCCGGCTGGGTGGTGAGCTCGCTGGTCTTCGAGCCGATCGAGCCCAGCTCGGGCGCCACGCCCCGAATTTGGGCGGGGCTGCGCGGCGTCTGGGGCGACGGCTTCGTGAGCGTGAGCGACGACCTGGGGGCGACCTGGGACCACCGGGAGGGGGATTTTCCGGACCTTCCGGTCTACGCTCTCGCGCTCGTCCCCGGCCGGCAGGGGACGGTCTACGCCGGCACTCTCGACGGCGTCTGGGGCACGAGCGACGGCGGCACGCGCTGGAAGAAGCTGAGCCGAGAGATCTCGGAGATGGGCAAGGTGACGAGCCTCTGGGTGCCGGAGGGCGAGCCCGAGTCGGTCGTCGCCGGAACCTGGCGCCGCGCCTACAAGAGCGACGACCTGGGCCAGAGCTGGCGCGGCGTCTTCGAGGGCATGTTCCTCGACTCGGAGGTCTTCACCCTGGTGCCGACCCGGCAGACGGGGGAGGTGTGGGCCTCGACCTGCAACTGGGTCTACCAGAGCCTCGACGGCGGCGAGAGCTGGCGCCGGTTCGTCGAGGGCTTGGACGAGCGCCGGGCGACCGCGTTCTCCGCTCTGCCGTGGGGGCGGCTGCTGACCGGCACGGTCGCCGGCCTCTACGTATCGGACGACCAGGGGCGGCACTGGAAGCGGACGAGCGGCGCCGACCTGTCGATCCACACGATCGCCCACCATGCGCGGGCGAACCGCGTCTACCTCGGCACCGAGGGGAGCGGCGTCTGGGTGTCGACCGACGGCGGCGACACCGTGCGTCCCTCGGCGGTCGGCATGACCAACCTGCGGGTCGGCGACGTCGCGGCCACCGCGACCGAGCTGTTCGTGGCGGTCAACCACCCGGGCCCGGGGAGCGGGGTCTACGTCTCGCGCGACGGCGGCCGGAGCTTCCCCGGCCAGGCGGCGGAGCTGCCGACGGTGCTCGACCTGGCGGTCGAGCGGCCGGCCGGCGGCGAGGGCGGGGAGCGGGTCTGGGCCGCCACCGAGCGCGGTCTGTTCGAGCGCCGCGACGGGGCCTGGCGGCGGGTCGAGTCGTTCGGCGAGGGGCGGGTGGAGGAGGTGCTGGCGCAGGGCGGCCGCCTGGTGGTGCGCACGCACGAGGGAGTCTGGGAGCGTGAGCGGGGCTCGGAGGCGAAGTTCGTCGAGACCCCGTACTCGCACGGGCGGCCGCGCTCGGCGGCTCTCTCGGCGGGGGAGATCTGGGTGACCGATTCCGCCGGCCTCTACCGGGTGGCGGACGGCTCGAACCACACGGTCGCCGCGCCGTACGCCGCCGGACGGGTGGCGGCTCTCGGCGAGCGGCTGGTCTACGCGGGCGAGGAGGGGACCTGGCTGCGCGACGATCTGACCGAGCCCTGGCAGTCGCTCGGCTCGGAGCCGTCGCGGGTGCTCACCACCGGCGACGCGGAGCACCCGGCGGTCCACTTCGCCGGTCAGGAGGTGCAGCTCCTCGACGCCCGGGGCCGGGCGGTGCGCGACGTGGTCTTGCCGATCCCGGCGCGCTTCGTCGAGGCGGTGCTCGTCCACGACGGCCGCCTCTTCCTCGCCACCAGCGGCTTCGGCCTCCTCTCGACCGAGCTCGATTCCACCGAGCTCAATCGGCCGTGACGCCGATCTTCTTGGCGTAGTACCGGAACGAGCGGAACGAGATCCCGAGCAGCTCGGCCGCCTGCGTCTGCACGCCGTCGGTCCGGTCGAGCGCCTGGGTCATGAGCTGGGCGCGGATCGACTCGAGGTACGCCTCCAGGTCGAGCCCCTCGTCCGGCAGCGTCACCGCCCGGTCGCCGACCGGGCGGGTCTCGAAGAGCTGCGCCGGCAGGTCGCGGGTGGTGATCGTCGCCTCGGCCGAGAGGGCGACGGCGCGCTCGATCACGTTCTCCAGCTCCCGGACGTTGCCCGGCCACTGGTAGCCTTCGAGCACGCGCACCGCGTCGACCGAGATCCGCTTCGGCTCGGCGAGCCCCATCTGCTCGGAGAACTTCCTCAGGAAGTGCTCGACCAGGAGCGGGATGTCCTCGCGCCGGTGGCGTAGCGGTGGCAGGTCGATCGGGATGACGTGGATCCGGTAGTACAGATCCTCCCGGAACTCCCCCTCGGCGATCCGCGCCTCCAGGTTCTGGTTGGTCGCCGCGACGATCCGCACGTCGACCGCCTCCTCCCGGGTGCTCCCCACGCGGCGGACCGTGCGCTCCTGGAGCGCGCGCAGGAGCTTGACCTGCATCGCGGGGGTCATCTCGCCGATCTCGTCGAGGAAGAGGGTCCCCTGGTCGGCCTCCTGGAAGAGCCCCTTCTTTTCGCGCACCGCACCGGTGAAGGCACCCTTGACGTGGCCGAAGAGCTCGCTCTCGAGCAGGTTCTCGGGCAGCGCCCCGCAGTTGATCGAGAGGAACTTCCCCTCCGAGCGCGAGCCCGCGAAGTGGATCGCCCGCGCGATCAGCTCCTTGCCGGTGCCGCTCTCGCCGTGGATCAGGACCGTCGAGCCGGTCTTCGCCACCCGCTCGACCAGCGAGAAGATCTCGCGCATCCGCCGCGAGACGCCGATGATGTTCGGGAAGCCGTACTTGCCCTCGAGCTCGCGGCGCAGGTAGACGTTCTGCTCCTCGAGCGCCGTCTTCTCGAGCGCCCGCTCGGCGAGCACCTTCAGCTCCTCGACGTCGAACGGCTTCGAGATGTAGTCGTAGGCGCCCCGCTTCATCGCCTCGATCGCCGACTCGGTCGAGCTGTAGGCCGTCATCATGATGACGGCGGCGTGCGGGTCGCGCTCCTTCACCTCGCGCAGGAGGTCGAGACCGTTGCCGTCCGGCATCGTGATGTCGCACAGGATCAGGTCGTGATCGCGCTCGGCGGCGCGGGCTCTGCCCTCGGCGAGCGACGGGGCGGTCGTCACCTCGAACCCCTCCTCCTCGAACAGCAGGCCGAGGAACTCGAGCAGGCTCTCCTCGTCGTCGACGATCAGGATGCGGTGACCCGCCACCTCAGGCGGCCCCCGCTGCGTCCGCCCGCAGGTCCCGGCTCGCG
>CAZLLV010000544.1:0-5299 GCA_964560325.1 uncultured Thermoanaerobaculia bacterium
ACGGTCGCCGCGATGGTCCTCGGCGTGCGCGAGGGGCGCTTCCGGAGGGCGGGCCTCACCCCGGAGCCGTCGGTCCTCTGGCTCATGGGGAGCGGCCGCGGCCGCCCGCTCCGGAGCGACCTCAACTGGTCCGATCTCGACCCGCGGTGAGCCGCTCGCGAGCGCTCCGCGCATGAAGACCGCCTGCTTCGCGCTCACCCTCCTCGTCTTCGGTGCCTGCGGCTCGGACCTGCTCGCTCCGCCCCCGCCGCCGGTCGCCTACGTCGACCTCGTCGCCTCCGGGCGTCTCGCGTCGTTCGACGGCGTGACGGCGGGCGACGAGATCTCCTGCGACGACGAGATGCGCTTCGCGGTGGCGGCCGCGCCCGGCGCCGACGTGCGGGTGCCGGTCGAGCTCGGGGACGAACCGGAGCTCGAGCTCGCCGCCTGCGCGACCGCCCCGAGCGCCCGCCTCCGGCTCGAGGTCCGCGGGGTCTCCGGCCTGGCGAGCGAGCTGGAGCTGCCGGTGGACCCCGGCGCCTGGAGCGAGCGCCGGCTCGACCTGCGGGCACACGCCGGTCACCGGGTCGACCTGCGGCTGCGGTTCGAGGGGCCGCCCGATGCTCGGCTGCTGGTGAGCGACCTCCACGTCCGCCACCGGCCGCGGGAGGCGCGGGACGGGCTCCGGACGACCCGCGGGGAGCCGCCCCCGGTCCTCCTCGTCTCGCTCGACACCCTGCGCGCCGACGCCCTCCGGCCGGAGGTGACACCCGCCCTCGGAGCCTTCGCCGAACGCGCCGAGCGCTGGGCGCCCCACTACGCCGCCGCGAGCTGGACCAAGCCTTCGCACGCGAGTCTCCTGACCGGCTACCCGCCGGAGGTGCACGGCGCCCAGCTCGAGCCGCAGCCGATCCGGCCGGAGGTGCCGACGCTCGCCGAGCGCTTCCTGGCCGCCGGCTACCGGACCGCCGGGCTGGTCTACGACTGCGAGTGGCTCGACCCGAAGTGGGGCTTCGGCCGCGGCTTCGACGAGTACCGGGTGATGCCGTGGAACGCCGACGCGGCGGTGCGGGCGAGCGTCGACTGGATGGCCGGGCACCGGGAGGAGCCGTTCTTCTACTTCCTCCACCTCTTCACTCCGCACTCCGACCGCACGGCCCTCCCCTACGAGGCCGAGGGGGTCGACCGGGAGACGGTCGCGGAGCGCTTCGGGGTCGAGGACTACGGCTGCCGCGACGGGGCGTGCGCGTCGCAGCTCCTCCACCGCCTGAACGAGGGGCTTGAGCCGCTGCCGGGCGAGGAGGAGATCCTGCGCCACCTCTACCGGGAGGGGGTCGCGACCACCGACGCCGCGCTCGGGCGGCTCTTCCGCGATCTCGAGGCGGCGGGACTCTTCGACCGCCTGATGATCGTCGTGACGAGCGATCACGGCGAGGCCATCTTCGAGCACGGCCTGGTCCTCCACACCACCATCCACCGGGAGGTTCTGGAGGTCCCCCTGCTCGTCAAGTGGCCCGTCGGCTCGCCCCACGCCGAGCGGGCCGGCACCCGCCGGGAGATGCCGTCGTCGGCGATCGACGTCGCCCCGACGCTCCTCGCCGCGGCCGGGATCGCGCCCGATCCGGAGGCGGCGCCCCTGTCGGGCACACCGCTGCCCGAGCGCTCGGCGGTGACGCCGGTCTTCGCCGGCACCACCAGCAAGGCGATCCTCACCCGGCGCTTCCACGCCATCTTCCGGCCACCCGGCGACGGGGTGGCGGAAGCGGCCGAGCTCTACGACCTGCGGAACGATCCGGCCGAGCGCCACGACCTGGCCGCCGCGCCGTCGCCGGCGGCGGCCGAGACGCTCGCCCGGCTGCGCCGCCGGCTGGTCGAGCATCTCGAAGAGACGCAGCGGGCGGCCGCGGCGCTCGGCGTCGAAGCCGGCGAGCCGGCCCCGGAGGTCGAGCTGACGAACGAGGAGCGCCGCCGGCTGGAGGCGCTCGGCTACATCGACTGAAGCCTCGTGGATGCTTCGCCAACGGTCGACGATCGGGCACCGAACTTGCGTCGACCTTCGCGCGTAGTGGAGGATGAGCGAGAATGGCGACCGCACCCCAGCCGACGATGGAAAAACCGACCGAAGACCGTGCCTGGCCCGGTGCAGATCAGATCGCCGATCCGGTCTTCGGCGAGCCCACCGAGCCTTGCGACCGGCCGAGCCGCGCGCGGCACGATACCCGCCTAGCGCGTCGCGAGACCCAGCGGCCGAACGAGCGCCGCCTCCCCCTGAAGACCCGGATCGTCCTGGGCGTCGCCAGCATCCTCTTGGTCGTCCTCGCCCTCGCCGGCTTCTTCCTGCCGCTCCTCCCGGGCTTCGTCTTCCTGGCGCTCGCGGCGGCGGTGCTGTCGCTCACCAGCCGCCGGATCTACGGCTGGCTCGCCCGGACGATCGGCGAGCGTTGGCCCGGCGCCTGGGAGCGGGTCGAGCGCTTCCGGACCCGCGTGCGCTGGAAGCTCCGCCGTTGACGGCGGGCTCGGCGTCAAACTCCCGGCCGGTCGCCCCACAAGAGCTTGTGGAGCTGGAGCTGGAAGCGCACCGGCAGCCGATCGCGCAGGATCCACTCGGCGAGCTCGCGCGGCTGCAATCCATCGCCATCGGGCCCCGCCACCGGCGAGACGAGCACCGGGCACCGCTCGGCCAGACGCCGCTCCTCGATCACCCGGCGCGCCCAGAGGTAGTCGGCCTCGTCGGCGATCACCAGCTTCACCTCGTCGATCGGCCGGAGGAGGTCGAGGTTCTCCCACCGGTTCGCCTCTGATTCGCCGCTACCCGGGCACTTCACGTCGACGATCCGGCGCACCCGCGGATCGACCCCGCCGATGTCGAGCCCGCCGCCGGTCTCGAGCAGCACCTCGTAGCCTCGGTCGCAGAGAGCCTCGAGGAGCGGCAGCGCTCCCGGCTGGAGGAGCGGCTCACCGCCGGTGAGCTCGACCAGCGGGCAGTCGAAGCCGGCGACCGCCGCCAGCACCTCGCCCCGGGTCCGCCAGGAGCCGCCGTGGAAGGCGTACTCGGTGTCGCACCAGCGGCAGCGCATCTGGCAGCCGGTCAGACGCACGAACACGCACGGCCGGCCGGCGAACGTCGACTCCCCCTGGATCGAGTGGAAGATCTCGGTCACCCGCAGCCGTTGCTCGGGCGGCAGCGCGAGCCGCTCGTCGGCCGGCCGGACGGTCGTCGCCGGAGCGCTCACGTCAGTCTTCCTCGTAGATGGCGCAGGAGGTCGGCGTCTCCCAGACCTCGACCCGCTCGACGGCGACCCGTGAGGCCGCCTCCTCGCCGCCCTCCGCGGCGAGGCGTGCCGTCAGCCGGTCGGAGACCTCGCGGTAGAGGTAGCCGGCGATGCGCTCGGCGGTGGTGTTGATCCGGTCGAAGGGCGGGATCTCGTTGATCACCTGGTGGTCGAAGCGGCCGGCGACCTCGGCGATCACCGCTTTCAGGTCCGCGAAATCGACCACCATGCTCAGCCGGTCGAGCTCGCGGGCCGAGACGTGGACCCGCACCCGGTAGTTGTGCCCGTGCAGGTTCTGGCAGCCGCCCTGGTGGCCACGGATGGCGTGCGCAGCGGCGAACTCGAAGTCCTTGAAGATGGTGTACTTGGGCGGCATCGTCTCAACCCTCGGACCGCAGGTACTCGATCGTGGGCGGCAGGCCTTCGGACAGGCTTCGGGGTGTCCAGCCCAGCTCGCGGCGGGCGCGCGAGTCGTCGAACGCCCAGTGGCGCGAGAGGCTCGCGAGCTGCTCCGGCGGCAGGGGCGGGTTCTTGCCGGCCAGGCGGAAGAGCGGGGCGGTGGCCGCGGTGGCGGCGCGGGCGAGCCCCGGCGGCAGGTTCCAGCGCGGCGCCTTCACCCCGCCCAGCTCCGCCACCCGCCGGGCGAGCTCTCGCACGGTGACGATATCGCCGGCCAGGAGGTACCGGCGCCCATTCGCCGGCGCGTCCGGCGCGTCCGGCGGCCGCTCGATCACGCGCACGATCGCTTCGACCACGTCGTCGAGGAAGACCCAGCTCGTCTTCCGGTCGGCGCCGACGAGCACCGGGAAGCGCTCCTTCAGGAGGGCCCGGAGCAGCCAGTTGGCCCCCCTCTTCTTGCCCGGCGGGCCGTAGACCAGGCTCGGATAGACGGTCGCCACCCGCAGGCCGCGCTCCTCCCACCCGCGCACCGCCAGCTCCCCCTCGTGCTTGGTCAGGCTGTAGGCGGTCGGATACGGCTCCTGGGGCGGCGACTCCTCGGTGGCGGGGCGCCCGTCCTCCGGGCTGCCGCCGAAGTAGGCGATCGAGGACACCGACAGGAGCCCCCCGACCCCGAGCTTGTAGGCGAGCGACACGACCGCCTCGCTGCCCCCGACGTTGATCTCCCGCATGCGCTCGAGCGGCGCCGCCGGATCGAGCTCGGCCGCCAGGTGGAGCACCCAGTCGCAGCCCGACATCCCCTCGCGGAGCGAATAGCGGTCGGTGACGTCCCCTGGAAAGGTCGCGACGCCGAGCTCGTCGAGGACGCCGGTACGGCTCGTCGGCCGCACCACCGCCCGCACCTCGTGCCCGTCGGCGACGAGGCGGCGCACCAGGGCGGTGCCGATATAGCCCGTAGAACCGGTCATGAAGATCCGCACGGGTGCGATCATACCGGCCGTGCCGGTGGGCGCCATTCCGGCGCGCCGGAGCACCCGCGGAGGGGCCTCGTCCGGGGGAGGAGATCTGGCTCGGAGCTTGCAGCTCGAGTCCTTCAGACCGGGTTTGCAGGGAGCTGGCCCGGTCCCGGGGCACCGCCCCGACAGTCTCCTTCAAGCTCCCTCTCCTCCCCCCGCGTCGGCTCCCTCCACGACGCGGGGTTTTTTTGCCCGGAGGATTCGCGAGCCGCCCTGCTACGAGCCGGAATCGCACGCCATCTCGCGCCGTCCTCGCCCTCCACTCCCTGCGGCGTACCGACGGGTACGCCTCAGTCGTTCCAGGCTGCGGGTGGCACGATCTGACGCACGCTTCCGGCTCTCGCGACGGGCGTTCGCGAATCCTCCGGGCTCGGGTGTCCTCGGGGAGGGGTGTTTCCGGATTCTTGACAATCAGAGTCGGCGCCTTTATGGTCGGTGCATGACTGCTAAAAAGAAGCGGGGGCGGCCGCGGAGCCGGCCTCCGGATCTGGAGCCGTTCACGGCGCACCTGAGCGTCGGTGCCAAGCGGCGCCTCCTGGCGCTCGCCCAGATCACCGACCGGCCCGCCTACCAGTACATGGAGGAGGCGTTCTGGATGCTCTGGGAGAGCCTGCCGGAGGAGCGGCGCGAGAC
>CAZLLV010000545.1:0-16706 GCA_964560325.1 uncultured Thermoanaerobaculia bacterium
GTACCCCTCCAGGTGGCCGAAGTGGCCGAGCCGGAAGCCGGCCTCCGCCACCGCGTCGCGGACCGCCCGGTGGCACAGGACCTCGATCTCCCGCTCCCGCTCGGCCACGTAGGTGCTGTCGGCCTGGAGCGCGCGGTCGGCCCGGCCCGGGTGCACCATCACCTCGACCGTGCGGTGGTCGGATGCGCCGGCCCGGCGGACGATGTCGAGCATCGCGTCGAGCGTCGCCTCCTCGCCGTAGAAGCGCTCGACGAAGAGATCGGTGGTCGCGACGCCCGCCCCGCGCAGGCGCTCCCGCACGTCGGCCGAGGCGTTGCGCACCGGCAGCCGGTGCTCCCGCGCCACCTCCATCAGGGCGTCGCAGACGACCGGCAGCCGGTGCGAGTGGTGGTGGCTGTCGAGGTGGCTCGGCCGGCGGCCGGTCAGCTCCCGGAAGCGCGCGAGCTGGCTCCGCACCTCGGCGAGCACGTCGCGCGGGGAGGCGCCGTCGAGCCCGTCCGGACGGCGGGGCAGCCGTCCGTCCGAGTCCACCAGGCTCGGCACCTCCTCCGGCGGCAGCGTCGGCCGCCCGCCGGTGAGCGTCACGTGGAGGCCGACGCCGAGATCGGCGAGGGCGAGGTCGTCGGCGACCGCGCGCGCGGCCTCCTCGGCGGCGGGGAAGGAGACCATCAGGGTGGCGCTCGTCACCACGCCGCCGCGGTGGGCCTCGAAGGTGCCGTCGTTGATGCCGGAGGTGCGGCCGAGGTCGTCGGCGTTGACGATCAGCAGGCGGTCGGGGCGTTCAGCCATGGTGGAGCTCCTCGAGGGCGAGGCGGACGGCGCCGTGGGCCGGCTCGATCGTGAGCCGGTGCACGTCCGCGCCCGGCAGATCGAGCACGGCGCGCAGGCGCGGCTCGAGGCTGGGGCAGGCGCGGAAGGTGCCGCCCGAGAGGATCAGCGGATATCCGTCGGGGAAGTCGAGCTGGCGCGCGACGGCGCGCGCCGAGCGCGCGAGCAGGTCGGCGGCCATGCGGAGGAGCTCGTCGGCGGCCTCGTCTCCCTCGTCGGCGGCCTCCTGCACGACGGAAGCGAGCGCGGCCACCCGGATCCGCGGGTTGTCGAGCGCGTAGAACCAGTCGGCGAGCTCCTGCGGCGAGCCGGCGCCGACCCGCTCGCAGATGCGGCCGAAGAGCGAGGTCGCCGGGCCCCGGCCGTCGACGCCGCGGATGCCCTGGCGCACCGCCGCGTGGCCGATCCAGAAGGCGGACGCTTCGTCTCCCAGCAGGTACCCCCAGCCTCCGGAGCGGGCGCTCCGGCCTGCCGAATCCCGACCGTAGGCGATCGAGCCGGTGCCGGCGACCACCACCACGCCCACGCCGTCGCCGGTGCCCGCGACCAGCGCGATGTTCGCGTCGTTGACCACCCGCACGTGCTTGCGGAAGCCGAGCCGGGCGATCACTCCGCGCACGATTTCGAGCTGCGCCGGGCGGTCGGCGCCGGCGATGCCGAGGCAGAGGGCGCCGAGCGGTACCGGCGGGTCGAGGATCTCGATCACCTCGTAGAGGGTCTTCTCGATCCCGAGCTCCCCCTTGACCCGGAAGTTGGCGCCGTCGGCGCGCGCCTGCCGCACGACCTCGCCGCTCTCGTCGGCGAGCAAGCCGACCGTCTTGGTGCCTCCGGCATCGAGGCCGATCACGTGGCGCATCCCTTGCGTCTCCTGCATGGCGGTTCGAAGAGGACGCAAGAGTCACGCCGGGAGGAGGCGCTGCGCCGACCGCCGGCAGACGACGAGGAGACGATGCGATGACGAGATCGATGCCGAACGACGCGACCGGAGAGGCCCCCGGCTGGGGTGGGCTGCCGACCGAGGCTCGCCACCCGGCGAGCCGCGACCTCGATCGGCTGCCGACCGGCGAGGTGGTGGCTCTGCTGGTCGAGGAGGACCGCCGCGGCCTGGCGGCCGTGCTCGAGCACCGGGACGAGATCGCGCGCGCCGCCGAGTGGCTGGCGGAGACGCTCGCCGGCGGGGGCACGGCGGTCTTCGTGGGCGCCGGGACCAGCGGCCGGCTCGGGGTCGTGGAGGCCGCCGAGTGCCCGCCCACCTTCGGCACCGATCCGGAGAGCATCCGCGCGGTCATCGCGGGCGGCGACGAGGCCGTCTTCCGGGCGCGCGAGGGCGCCGAGGACCGGGAGGACGAGGGGCGCGAGGCGGTGGGCGACCTGGCCCCGGGCGACCTCGCGATCGGCCTGTCGGCGAGCTCGGTGACGCCCTTTCCGCGCGGTGCCCTGGAGGAGGCGCGCCGCCGGGGCGCGCGCACGGTGCTTCTCACCTGCGCCGGACGGGAGGGACTCGAGGGGATCGCCGACCTGGTGATCGCGCTCGCGACCGGGCCGGAGATCCTCACCGGCTCGACCCGCTTGAAGGCCGGCTCGGCGACCAAGGCGGCGCTCAACGCCATCACCACCGCCGCGATGGTGCGCCGGGGCAAGGTGTTCGAGAACTGGATGGTCGACCTGCGCCCCGGCTCGGCCAAGCTGCGCGACCGCAGCGCCCGCATCGTCGCCGACGCCGGCGGTGTGCCGCGCGAGCGGGCGGAGGCGCTCCTCGCGGCGGCGGACGGCGAGGCCAAGACCGCCCTGGTGATGGCGCGGCGGGGCGTGGGCGCCGAGGAGGCACGCCGCCGGCTCGCCGCCGCCGACGGCTCGGTCCGCGCCGCCCTCGAAGCGTAGAGCGGGATTTTCTCGCCCCGGGCCGAACCTTCCCGGCCGCCCCTGCGTCTCTCCTGTCGAACGGTGCCATGATGGAGCCGTTCACACGGATGACGCGGGGGCCGGTTGCTCGACCTCGACACCCTTCTCGAACGCTGCCGCCAGGGCGACGACCTCGCCTGGGAGGCGCTCGTGCGCCGCTACCAGGGGCGCGTCTTCGGCGTCGCGCTCCACTACCTGCGCGACCGGGAGGAAGCGCGCGACACGGCGCAGGACATTTTCGTCAAGCTCTACCGCCACTTCCGGAGCTCGCCCGAGCGCGTCCCGGAGGAGCAGGCGTTTCTGCCCTGGCTGCTCCGGCTGTCGCGGAACGCCTGCGTCGACCGCCTGCGCCGCCTGAAGGTGCGCCGGCCGGAGGGGCCGACGGTGCCGGTCGAGGACGCGGTCGACGTGGCCGCCCCGGGGCCGTCGCTCGAAGAGTCGATGGTCTCCGGCTCGCGCCGCGCCCTAGTCTACCGCGCGCTGGGGCTGCTGTCCGAGAAGAGCCGCGAGATGATCCTGCTCAAAGACATCCAGGAGCTGAAGCTCGAAGAGATCTCCGAGCTCCTCGACGTGCCCGTCGGCACCGTCAAGTCGCGCTCGAGCCGCGCCCGGGTCGAGCTGGCGAAAGCCGTGCGCGGTCTCGATCCGAGCTACGGGGCGAGCTCGTGAGGACCGAATCATGAACTGCCACGACTTCGAGATCCGCCTGGAAGCGCTCGCCGGCGGCGAGCTGCCGGCCGCCGAGCGTGCCGGCTGCCTGCGCCACGCCGAGGTTTGCACCGACTGCCGCGAGCTGCTGGAGCTGGCGCGGCTGGGCGCGGCGCCGCCGGAGGCCGAAGACGACCTGGTGGCGGCGGTCATGGCGAGCACCAGCGGCCCGGCCTGCGAACGGGTGCTCGAGCGGCTGGCGGATGGCTGGGGCCGCGGGGTCGATCGAGAAGGCGACCCACTCCTCGCCCTCCACGTCGAAAGGTGCCGCGAGTGCCGCGCCACGGCCGGCGCCCTCGCCGTGCTCGCCGCCGACCTGGCGGGGCTCGCCGAGGTGCGCCCCGACACCGCCTTCGCCGACGACGTGCTCCGTGCCACCCTGCCCCTCCCGGTCCGTCTCCGGCGCGCCTGGGAGCGCGTGCGGCGGGAGGTGGTGCCGCGGCTGGTGAGCCGCCCGCGCTTCGCCTGGGAGGCGGCGTTCGTGGTCACCGTCGCCTTCCTGCCGCTGATCGTCGCGTCCGGGCCGACGCTCGCCGCGGCGCCGGCGCGCGGGGCCGAGGAGCTGGCGCGCGTCGCCCAGGACGCGCCGAGAGTGGAGCTCGACCGGTTCCTCGACGAGGAGATCGAGCCCCGGGTCGACGGGACGCTCCGCGAGCTGCGCGGCTCGGAGGCGGTGCGCCGGACCGAGCGGAGCTTCGGCACCGTGGGGGAGACCCTGCTCGGCTTCGGCGACGGCGTGGCGTACAGCGCCGGGGAGATCGCGGACGCCGCGGTCGGCGGCTACGGAACCCTCCGCGAGCTCGCCGCGTCTTTCCTGACGAACGAGGGAGACGACGACGCCTCCCCCGACGCGAGTTCGACCGAGATCGAAGACACCGCGCCGGCTCCATGAGGGCCGGCCCCCGAGGAGACGACGACATGACCGATTCCACCCACGCCGCAGCCGCCGAGCCGGCGACGACCGCCGCCCCGGCCGCCCCGCAGGCCGCCCCGCCGCCCCCGCCGCCCGCCGCGGCGCCGGCGCAGCACCAGCACCAGCAGCCCCACTACACCCCCGCCGCGATGAACGACCCGCGGCAGAAGTCCCCGTTCCTGGCCGGCCTGCTGTCGTTCGTGCCCGGCCTCGGCCAGATCTACACCGGCTACTACCAGCGCGGCTTCGTACACGCCATCGTGATCGCCCTGATCATCTCGCTGCTGGCGTCGGAAGACCTGGGAGCGCTGACCCCGCTGGCGGCCGTCTTCCTGGCCTTCTTCTGGCTCTACAACATCATCGACGCCGCGCGCCGCGCCGCGCTCTACAACCAGGCGCTCGCGGGCATCGGGAACGTGGAGCTGCCGGAGGACTGGAAGGCGCCCGGCTTCCGCGGCTCGATCCTGGGCGGCTCGCTGATCGCCGCCTTCGGCATCCTGCTGCTGATGGAAACCGCGTTCGAGATGCGGCTCGACTGGCTCGAGGACTGGTGGCCGGTCGGCATCATCGCCTTCGGCCTCTACCTGGTCTGGAAGGCGATCGACGACCGCAAGAAGCGCGAGCGCGCCGAGCTCGACTGACGCCGGACACGCACCGAGCAGGACGACGAAGCCCGGGCCGCCGAACACGGTGTCCCGGGCTTTCTCACGCCTCGTCCGGGAAGAGCGGCGCCAGCGGGTCGATCGAGACCCCGCGGATGCCTTCGGCGCTCGGGGTGTCGAAGGTGCGCAGCAGCCGGACGTAGGTGCGGCACCAGTAGAGGTCGAGCACCAGGACGAAGACGATCGCCGGGAAGGCGACGGGGACGACGGTCCGGTGGATCTCCGGCGCGGTGCCGGCGAGGAGGCCGGCGGCGAGGGTGCCGCCGACGAAGAGCCAGAGCGGGATGCGGAAGAGGACGATGAACCCGAGGCTGGCACGCAGCACCCCGTGCTCGAGCCCGCGGTTCCTCCGGTTGCGCGCCCAGGCCCCGACCCCGGTCAGGACCGGCAGCCCCTCGGCGACCAGGATCGCCCCGATCACCGCGTAGCCCGCCTCGAGCCACCACGCCGCGGCGCAGGCGGCGAGGCCGAGCAGGTGGTGGATCACCAGGTCGCGCTTCGCCCGGGTGCCCGAGAGCACGTTGCCGGCGCCGATCCAGAGGAGATCGGCGACCAGGTGCCCGGTGAAGATCTGGAGCGCCCAGGTCTCGGTCCACGACGCCGACTCGTGGGCGACCAGGAACGCGTGGTTCCGGAGCGGCCACCACTGGACGAACGAAGCGACTCCGGTCGCGACCAGCGCCGCCGCCGCGAACCCCCGCGAGACCTTCAGGTTGCGCGAGAAGCTCCGCTCCGGAGAGCGCCGGGCCACCAGCACGTGGCCGAAGTAGAAGGCGGCGAGGGCGAGGAGCGCGATCATCCCGGTGGACGATACAGCAGGTTCCGTACCGGCCGGGCAACGAACTTGCTTCCTTCGGGTGACATGGCGGAACCCCGCTCCAGCGACCGATCCAGCTCCCCTCCCGCGAAGGCTCCGCCCTGGTGGGCCGAGGGCGGCTCCGAGCTCTGCCCCTTCTGCGAACAGACCTACGTCTACGAGATGGAGGTCCGCTGCTACGACTGCGACCGTCCGACGTGCGCGCACTGCGCCGACTGCGACGTGGTCGAAAGCCTGACCGTCGTCACCCACCGCTGCTCCGAGTGCGCGGCGGTGGGAGAGGAGGAGTAGCGGGATGGCGGCGCGCGCGATCTGGAAGGGCGTGATCCGTTTCGGCGACGTGGAGCTGCCGGTCAAGCTCTACTCGGCCGTCGAGGACCAGAAGGTCCACTTCCGTCTGCTCGACGGGGAGGCGAGCGGCCGCGTGCAGCAGAAGATGGTCGCCTCGGCGAGCGGCGAGGAGGTCCCGCGCGAGGAGATCCGCCGGGGCTTCGAGGCCGATCCCGGCGTCTTCGTGGTGCTCGACGACGAGGAGGTCGAGGCCCTGCGCCCCGAGCCGTCGCGCGACATCGACGTCACCCGTTTCGTGCCCGACGCGGAGATCGACCACCGCTGGTACGACCGCCCGTACTACCTCGGCCCCGACGGCGGAGACGACGTCGCCCGCGACTACTTCGCGCTCGCCGAGGCGCTCGGCAAGCGCGGGCGCGAAGGGGTCGCCCGCTGGACGATGCGCAACAAGGAGTACGTCGGCGCGCTCCGCCCGGAGGGCGACCACCTGGCGCTCGTCTCGCTCCGGTACGCCGGCGAGGTGATCCCGACCTCCGCGCTCGAAGCGCCCGGCGGGCGGAAGCTCGAGCCGAAGGAGGTCGACATGGCCGGCGCGCTCGTCGAGGCGCTGGCCGACGACTTCGAGCCCGAGAGCTACCGCGACGAGTACCGCGACCGGGTGCTCGAGCTGATCGAGGCCAAGGCCGAAGGGCGCACGATCGAGCGGGCCGCGCCGGAGCCGGAGAAGGAAGAGACGGACGACCTCTCGGCCGCGCTCGAGGCGAGCCTCGCCGGCCTGAAGGGCGGCCAGGGGAAGAAGAAGGCGTCCCAGGCGAAGCCCGCGGCCAAGAGCAAGGCCGAGGGTAAGGCCAAGTCGAAGAGCAAGAGCAAGGCGAAGAGGGGGGCCTCCGGTGGCTAGATCCGCCAGCCGCCGCAAGCCGCGTGGCGAGGCGAAGGTCGACGCCGCGACCGCCCGCGCCCGCGCGTTCTGGTCGGGCACCATCTCGTTCGGGCTGGTCAGCGTGCCGGTCTACCTCTACCCGGCGACCCGCCGCCACCGGGTGTCGCTGCGCATGCTGGGGCCGGAGGGCAAGCCGCTCTCGCGGCGCTACTTCAAGGGCGGCGACGACGCGGACGCCGACGAGGTTCCGTACGACCGGCTGGTTCGCGGCTTCGAGCTGCCGTCGGGCGAGTACGTGACGGTCGAGGACGAGGAGCTCGGGGCGCTCGCGCCGGAGAAGTCGCGCGAGATCGACCTGCGCCGCTTCGTGCCGGCCGAGCAGGTGCCGCCGCTCTTCTTCGACCGGCCCTACTTCCTCACGCCGGCCGGCGAGTCGACCAAGGCGTACCGCCTCCTCGCCCAGACGATGGAGAAGACCGGGCGCGCCGGCATCGCGACCTTCGTCATGCGCGGCAAGGAGTACCTGGTGGCGATCCTCGCCGAAGCCGGCATCCTGCGCGCCGAGACGCTGCGCTTCGCCGGCGAGGTGCGCACGCCCGAGTCGATCGGCCTGCCGGAGAAGCCGGAGATCGAGCGCATGCACGTCAAGCGCTTCGAGAAGGCGATTCAGGCCCTGGAAGCGGACGCGCTCGACCCCTCCGAGCTCGAGGACCGCTATACCGCCCGGGTGGAGGCGCTGGTCGCCAAGAAGCGCAAGAAGGGGGAGGACGTGGTCGAGACGGCGGAGGCCGAGGAGGCCGGCGACGACGAGTCGTACGAGCCGACCGACCTGATGAACGTGCTCAAGTGGAGCTTGCGCCAGGCCGAGGGCGGCGGATCGGCGAAAGAAAATCGCGCGTAGCGCCGCTTTGTGACAGGATGCGATTCGCAGGAGCGGGAATCATGGCGTGCGCGCCACGGTTCTCCCATGCTGGCGACCGCGTGTGCCTGGGCACGGAGCCCGGGACCGGCCGCCGAAAACAGAACGAGCGGGACAGTCCCGCGGCAAACCAGAGTGTCGGTAGGAAGTCGTAGTCAGTTCGTCTCCCGACCCCGAGGTCTGCAAAAGAAAAAGGACGGAAGATGAGCACTACCGGCACCGTGAAGTGGTTCAACGACACCAAGGGCTTCGGCTTCATCACCCCAGAGGACGGCGGAAAGGATTGCTTCGTGCACCACTCCGCTATCCAGGGCGTCGGCTTCAAGAGCCTCGCCGAGGGTGAGCGGGTCGAATTCGACGTGGTCCAGGGCCAGAAGGGCCCGGCCGCGGAGAATGTCCGCAAGCTCGCCTGAGCCACACTCAGGACCGAACGGAACGGGCCGCTCCGGGAAACCGGGGCGGCCCGTTTTTATTTGTTTCGCACGCGAAGCATGGCTGGGTGAGGGCGTCAGCAGGCTTCGCGGGTGTGGAAGAAGCGCAGAACGTGGATCGCCGTCTTCGCGAGCTCGTAGCGCATCTCGTAGGCGCCGATGACGAGGCGTCGAACGTCGCGCTGTTCGAAGCCGGGCAGAGACGGACCGAGTCGCGGGTGCGCAACAAGTTGCCGCACGGCGTTGCGGAGCGTCGTGACGGTGCGCAGAGCTGCCCTCGTGTCGTGCTGTGCCAGGAAGTCGTGAAGCCGGGCGAGATCGTCGACGGCCTCGGGGGTCCATCGAATCTTCACGGTCGGGGCACGGGCTTGCGATCAGGAGAGCCCAGACCGTCGATCCACTCTTCGACTCGCTCGTGGTCGATCAGGCGGCCCTCGTCCGCGGACACCAGCGCCTCCCGGGTGAGCCGGTCTCGCTCCGCCTCCCGGTCGAGCCACTCTCCGACCGCTTCCTTCACGATCCAGCCGCGGGACCGCTCCAGGCGGTCGGCGTACCGGTCGAGCTTCTCGACGAACTCTCTGGGCAGGTGGGCCGTCACGGACTGAGTGGCCATCACGATTCTCCTTTCGCTGCGACGTGCATCATACCGCAGCGCGACGCTTCGGGCGATGTCCAGGAACCGGCTCAGGGACCCGCGCCGTTCACACCGCCGAACCACCGCCGGAGCACCTCCTCCGCCGGCTTGCCCTGTGGCGTGAAGCCGAGGTGGGGGTTGGGCTTGCCGCCGGGGATCGTCGGGTGCCACTTCCAGACGTAGACGCCGGCGAACCAGGGGCGGTCCCAGACGGCGCGGAAGAAGGCTTCGTAGGCGCGGGCCTGGAGCTCGAGGCCGGCTTCGGTGGCGGGAGATGCGGGTCGGCCGTGCCGCCGGTCCGGCCAAGTCCAGGGGTCGATGGCGGCGCCTTCGCGGCTCACGTAGCCGAGCTCGGTGAAGAGAATCGGCTTGCCGGTCTTCCGGTGCAGCGCTTCGAGCTGCGCGACGTGGGGCTGCCAGCCGGCGACCAGCTCTTCGACGGTCGGCATCGGCTCCTCGCTCAGCGGGAAGTAGGCCTGGACGCCGACGTAGTCGAGCGCGTCCCAGAAGGTCACGTCCTCGATCTCGTGGTACCAGTTGGCCGCGTAGGTCAGCTCGCCCGAGTAGACCTCCCGCACCTCGCGGATGATCCGCCGCCAGTCGTCCGGCCGCTCCCGGACGGTGGCGTGGAGCTCGGTGCCGACGGCGTAAGCCGGAATCCCGAGCCGCTCGGCGAGGCGGGCGTAGTGGAGCGCCAGCTCGCGGTAGCTGTCGAACCAAGCCCGCCAGTCCTCCTCGCTCCGCATCGCGATCTCGCCCCGCCAGACGCCGCCGCCCTGCTCGCGCAGCCAGACGTGCGGCTTGAGCAGGGTGCGGATGCCGCGCTCGCGGGCGAGGCGGGTCGTGACCTCCAGCCCCTCGTCGCGCTCCCCCCAGAAGACCCGGCCGGAGGTGACGAGCCGGACATGTGGGTCGTCGACGCGGGTCTGCCAGCCGAACGGCGTCTGGACGATCCAGTCGGCGCCGACGGCGACCAGCGAGTCGAAGTCCTCCGCCGTCACCTCCCGGGGGCCGGCGACCCAGGAGACCCCCTCGTGACGGGGCCGGGCACCGGGAATGGGTGGTTCGGCGCGAGCCGGCTCCACCTGGGCCACAGCGGAGGCGGTCGCGGGAGTGGTGGACGGGTCGGGCCGTTCCTCCGCTTGCCGCGCCGGACATCCGGCGAGGAGGAGCGCGGCGAGGGCGACACACGCCGTGAGGGGCGCCATGGCGCCGAAGTATAAAGAAGGGGCTTGGCAGGCGAGGGCCGACCGCCAAGGGCCGGGGAGCCGGAGCGGCGGTGCGGCTCAGTAACGCCGGTAGGCGGCGCGATTCAGGAACCGGTATCGATCCCGAAGCGGTCGAGCACGATCCGGCTCAGCTCACGGAGGTCTTCCAGGTGATGGTCGAGGATCGCCTGGACGATCTTCGGGTCGATCGAGGTGTACTCGTGCACGGCGACGTTTCGGAAGCCGGTCATGCGGCGGAGCCGGTCGGCCAGCTCCCGACCGACAATCCCTTGCCGCTCCAGCAGTGTAAAGGCCTCCGCGAGCGTTCCGGGGATGCCGTAACCTTCGGTCGCGACGACGTGGGTCGCCAGATCGATCGCGGCCTGTACGGCGCGCTGCAGGTTGAGCTCCTGGATGTCCTCCGCGTCCTGGCGCCGGAGGCCGCGGTCCGGATGGCGGACCTCGGCGATTCGGCGAAGACAGCGGTCGATCGAGCCGATCTTCGCCAAGACCACGTCCCGCTCAACCACCGGCTTCCCCTCGCGCCACGCGCTCGATGAGGCGCTTCTCGACCGGCCGCCGCGTGATGAGCAGGTCCTCTCGACGGGACGGGAGGAGGGTGGCGAACGCATGGCGGCGCGACGGATCGCGGTCGACCATCAGGCGCCCGTGTTTCAAGACCTGGTAACCGAGGAGAGGCGAGGCGCTGTCGAGGTCCACGAGGTCGACGGACCGACCGATCGCGGCCGCCGCGTCGGCCCCGAGCTCAGCGAGCTCCAGCGGCGACGGTGGCTCACGGAAGAGAACCGCCACGTCGAGATCCGAGTCTGCCCGTACCCTCCCGTCGGCCTCCGAGCCGAACACCCACAGCGTCTCGACGCCGAAGCGCCGGTCAAGCAACTCGAGCACCTGGTCGAGGGCGGGCATACGAGCGATCTTACCCGGAGCCGGAACGGTCGAGGGCTCGCCGACGTCAGCGGCCGCTCCGGGCGGCGCGGTAGGAGAGCACCGCCAGGGTGACCGCGTCAGCGGGGGCGACGATGCCGCCCATGCCCAGCACCGCCAGCAGGTTGAAGATGTTGCTGCCGCCCACGTTGCCGACCGCGACCTCGGCCTGGCCCGACCACGCCGCGCCCACGCTCATCGCGAGCTCCGGCGCGCTGGTGCCGAAGGCGACGACGGTCAGGCCGATCACCAGCGGCGAGATCCCGGCCGCCACCGCCAGCCGGGAGGCGCCCCGGACGAGGAGCTCGGCGCCGGCGATCAGGAACGCGCCGCCGAGGACGAAGAAGAGGATCGTGGACATGGGTTCGGTCCCGGATTCGAGCTAGGTCACTCCGGCTCCGGCGCCGAGACCACGCGCGCTTCCTCCACGCCCCTGCCCCGCACCGCCGTGACCTCGAGGACCACGTCCTCGTGCTCCACCCGGTCGCCGATCACGGGGGGCCGGCCGAGCTTCGCGAGGACCAGGCCGCTGACGGAGTCGATCTCCTCGTGCTCGAGCACGAGGCCGAGGGCTTCGCCGAGCTCGTCCAGCCGCACCGTCCCCGCCACCGAGAGCCGTCCCTCGTCGTCCCTGCGGATGGAGGGCGTCTCGCCCGGATCCGCGATGTCTCCCACCACCTCTTCGAAGAGATCCTCGAGCGTCAGGACGCCGGCGGTCCCGCCGTGCTCGTCGAGCACGATCGCCATCTGCGACCGCGTCCGGCGCAGGAGAGCCAAGACCCGCTCCAAAGGCTCGGTGGCGGGGACGAACGGCAGGTCGCGGATCATCGACCGGTCCAGGACGCCTCCGTCCCGGAACCCGGTGAGGAGATCCTTGACGTGCACCACGCCCACGATCGCGTCGAGGTCGCCGTCGTGGACCGGAAAACGGGTGTGAGGGTCGGTGCCGAGCACCCGCGCCACCTCGTCCCGTCCGGAGCCGAGCGCCAGCGCGACGATCCGTGTCCGGGGCACCATCGCCTCGCCCGCCGTCAGCTCGCCGAACTCCAACAGCTCCTGGACGACGCGCGCCGGCTCGCGCTCGAGCATGCCGCCCGCCCGGCTCTCCGCCACGATGAAGCTCAGCTCGTCGACCGTGCGGTAGCGCTCCTCGCTCATCTTCCGCTCGATGCCCATCAGCCGGAGGACGCCGTTGCCGATTCCGTTGAGACCGACGACGAGGGGGTAGAGGGCGAGCTCGATCGCCCGCATGGGCAACGCCACCGCCGCCGCGACCCGCGACGGCGCCTGGAGGGCCAGCGACTTCGGCACCATCTCGCCGAAGACCACGTGGAGGTAGGTCAGCGCGGCGACGGCGAGGACGCTCGCCAGCGCGTGCGCGCTGATCCAGGTGGCGTCGCCCAGCCACTCCAGCCGGTGGGCCAGCCACTCGGCGAGCAGATGCTCGCCGTACCTGCCGCGCGCGCGGCTCGCCGAGGTGATTCCGAGCTGCGCGGTGGCGATGTAGCGATCCTGCTCGCGGGGGTCGCGCAACACGCGCAGCACCAGCCGGGCCAGGCGGCTTCCCCGCCGGGCCGCGCGCTCGACCCGTGCCGCCGAGGAGCCGACGATGGCGAACTCGGCCGCCACGAAGAGGCCGTTGAGGGCGATGAGCGCCGCCACGATGAGCGCCGGGATCACTTCGACCCCTCCTGTGGCTCCGCCCGCGCCGGCGTCACGACGATCGAGCGGACGGCGCGCCGTTCGACCCGCTCCACCACGACCTCGGCGCCCTCGATCTCCAGCGAGTCTCCCGGGTCGGGGACCCGGCCGAGACGTTCCATGACCAGCCCGCCCGCCGTGTCCGAATCGCCCTCCCAGACCCCGCCGACCCACGGCGGGACCTCGTAGAGGGCCATGTCCCCCGGCAGCCGCACCCGGCCGTCCGGCAGGCGCTCCGGCGCGCCCCCCTCGTGCTTGAACTCGTCGGCCACGTCGCCGAGGAGCTCGCTCAGGATGTCCTCGGTGGTCAGGATGCCCGCCGTCCCGCCGTACTCGTCCACCACGACGGCCATCACGCCGCTCTTCTCGCGCATCAGCGCCAGGACGCGGTCGGCGCTCATGCGCTCGTGGACGGTGAGGATCGGATGCGTCAGCCGCGCGAGCGTCCTGCCGTCGCCGCCGTCGTCACCCGCCAGGAAGGCGGCGGCCAGATCCTTCGCGTGGACGATGCCGACGATCCGGTCGAGCGCCTCCCGGTACACCGGCAGCCGGGTGTACGCCGAGGACGCCGCGACGTCGATCGCCGCCTCGATCCCCTCGCGCTCGTCCACGGCCACGATGCTCGTCCGCGGGACCATCAGTTGCTTCGCGGTCCGCTGGGTGAGCCCGAGGGCGTGCCCGAGGCGGCGCTCCTCCTCCGAATCGAGGTGACCCCCTTCCCGGCTCTCGGCCACGAGGAAGCGAATCTCCTCCGAGGAGTGCAGATGGCGGTGGGCCTTCGGCTCGACCCGCAGGAGGCGCAGGACGAACCAGCCGCTGCCGTTGAGCACCGCGATGAACCACGAGAGCAGCCGCTCCGAGAACCGCATCGGGGCGAGGGTCAGGAGGGCGACCCGGGTGGGGTACTGGAGGGCGAGCGACTTCGGCACCAGCTCGCCGAGGACCATCTGCAGGACCGTCAGGCCGACGAGCACGACGGCCGCGGAGGCGGAGTGGGCGCCGGCCGTCTGGAACCCTCCCCAGCCCTCGAAGAGCGGCATCAGAGAGGCGCCCAGCCTCGCCTGCCCGTAGGCGCCCAGCACGAGGCTGGAGATCGTGATCCCGACCTGGCAGGCGGCGATGTAGCGATCGAGCCGGGGCGCCTCTTCCAGGGTCGGCAGCAGCTTCCGGGCGCGGCGGTCGCCCCCCTCCGCCATCTGCCGGATGCGGCTGCGCCGGACGCTGACGGCCGCGAACTCCGCGGCGACGAACAGGCCGTTGCAGGCGATGAGGAAGGCGATGACTCCCCAGGTGAGAAAGGTCACGACCCGATTGTAGACCGCCCTTCACCGGAGGCGCCTGCGTCGTCCCGGCGGCCCTCCATGCGCTCCTCGAGCCGCCCGAGGCGCGCCTCGATGTCGAGCAGCTTCTTCAGGATCAGGACGTGCGTCTTGGTCGCGTCGATGCCGACCGGCGAGTCGTCGCTCGCGATCCAGCGCCGCAGCTCTTCGTACTCGTTCGGGGGAACGTCGAGGTTCATCACGGGCCTCCTGGCGGCCCATTCTACGGCTCGAAGCCGCCCCCGGCAGGTCCTACCGGCTTTTCAGTCCGCGCGCCGCATCGCGGCCGCGATGTCGGGGCGACCTTCCGCATTCGGGAGGAATCGCGGCTCGACCCGGCGCTCTGTCCTTTGCTCGTACGCATGGCCGAGCGCGAGGATCGCGGCGTCCCGGTCCCTGCCGCCCAGAAAGGAGAGGCCCGCCGGCAGGCCGTCGACATGCCCCATGGGTACGCTGAGGTGGGGATATCCGGCGATGGCGGCCATCCAACCGGCGCCGGCCCAGTCGGGCCACACGTCTCCGTTGATCGCGTCGATCGGGGGCGCGAGGGGTCCCGAAGGCGAGACGAGAGCGTCGAGCTCGTGCTTCGCGAGCAGAGCATCGATTCCGTCCTCCCGTGTCGCCTTCTGGATCACGGCACGAGCCTGGCGGTACGACGCGCTGTCGAGGCCGCCCCGCTCGTTCGAGGACTCGAAGAGGTCTTGGCCGAACAGGGCGAGCTCCCGGTCGGGGTGCGCTTCGTTGAAGGCGATGATGGCGGCGAGATCGCGGGTTTCGACGGCGGACGCCGCGTCCGCGAGATACCGATTCAGCGTCGCCTTGAACTCGACCTCGAGGACTTCCGTCGCCTTCGGCCAGAAGCCCTCGGGTGTCTCGTGCTTCTCGATCTCCACGAGCGTCGCCCCCGCCGCCTCCAGGTCCGCGAGCGCCCGATCGAAAAGCGCGATGATCTCCGGGTTCGAGCCCTGATCGAACCGGGCCACGCCGATCCTCGCGCCCGCGAGAGCCTCCGGATCGAGGGCCGCCACGTAGTCGGTCCGGGAGGGTCCCGTGGCCATTGCCGCGAGTAGCATCGCCGCTCCCTCGACCGTGCGGGTCATCGGGCCCGCCGTGTCTTGGGAGGAGGAGATCGGCACGATGTGGCGCTGCGACACGAGGCCCACCGTGGGCTTGAACCCGACAATCCCGTTCACCGCGGCGGGGCAGACGATGGAACCGTTGGTCTCGGTGCCCACGGCGGCCGCGGCGAGGGCCGCCGCGACCGCGGCACCGGACCCCGAGCTCGATCCGCACGGAGACCGATCGAGCATGTGTGGGTTTCGCACCTGGCCGCCGAGGGCCGACCAGCCGCTGATCGAGCGCTCCGAGCGGAAGTTCGCCCACTGGCTGAGGTTCGCCTTTCCGAGGATCACCGCTCCCTGGGCTCGGAGGCCGGCGACCAGGGGCGCGTCCCGCTCCGTGACGTTCCGCATCAGGGCCAGCGCGCCGGCCGTGGTCGGCATCGGATCCGCGGATTCGATGTTGTCCTTCAACAGCACCGGAATCCCGTCCAGCGGACCCGCAGTCTCGCCCGCCCTCCGCCGGGCGTCCGAGGCCCGGGCGGCCTCCAAGGCCTCCGGGTTCACCGCGAGCACGCTCTGGAGGGTCGGGCCGCTCCGGTCGATCGTCGCGATGCGTTCGAGATACCCGCGGACCAGCGCTTCGGACGTCGTCTCGCCAGCGGCGAGGGCGGCCGAGATCTCGGGCAGACTCAGTCCGAGATAGCCCTCCGGGACATGGCTCGATCGCGCCGCGTCCGGAACGCCGGGCGGGGCCTCGCCGTGCCCCGCGAAGGTCCAGAGGGCGAGAAGGACGAGAGACAGGGAGACGCGGGCCAGGATCTTCATCGTGGGCTCCTCGAAAACGGGTGGGCGAGGCGGTGCGTGTGATCTCGGAGGGACTGCGGCAGGAGGTCGAGCCTCGGAACCCCGCACTACGGAGGGTGCTCGCCGAGGTCTGACCGGAGAGAGGCGGCGAGGAAGGGTGGTATTGGTGGAGCAGATGGGATTCGAACCCACGACCCCCACGTTGCGAACGTGGTGCTCTCCCAGCTGAGCTACTGCCCCACCGGGCAGGGGCGGGATTATACGGGCCGGGCAGTCGTCTTGCAATGCGGCGGCGGCGATGACCGACGCTTCCGACTCCCCCCGCCGCATCCGCTTCGCCCTGCGCTCCGGCGTGGCCGCGGTGCGCCGCCATCCGATCCTGCTCGCGACGCCGATCGTCCTCCTTCCGTTCCTCGTCGGCCTCGCCCTCTCCGCCTGGTGGACCTGCGGCTACGCCGGCTGCCCGGACCCGGAATCGCTCTCCGTCTACCAGCCCGACGGGGCCTCGCTGCTGCTCGACCGGGACGGCGAGCCGCTCGCCGAGCTCGCTCCGCTGCCGAGCGAGGTGATCGACCTCGACGACGTGCCGGCGCTCGTGCGGGAGGCGTTCCTGGCGGTCGAGGACCGGCGCTTCCGGGAGCACGACGGGGTCGATTGGCTGAGGCTCGGCGGCGCCGCGATCG
>CAZLLV010000546.1:0-21491 GCA_964560325.1 uncultured Thermoanaerobaculia bacterium
GGGGGAAAGGGGAAGGGGGTTCAGGGGGCGATCCGATCAATCTTCACCACCACGACCTGTGCCGAGGGTGGCGCGGGCGGCGGCGAGGCGGGCCACCGGCACCCGGTACGGGGAGCAGGAGACGTAGTCGAGGCCGGCCTCCTCGAAAAAGGCGATCGAGTCCGGATCGCCGCCGTGCTCGCCGCAGATCCCGAGGTGGAGGTCGGCCCTCCCCTGCCGCCCCTTCTCGCAGGCGATCCGCACCAGGGCGCCGACGCCGTCGGGGTCGATCGAGGCGAACGGATCGCTCTTCAGAATCCCCTGGTCGAGATAGGCGGGCAGGAAGTGCCCCACGTCGTCGCGCGAGTAGCCGTAGGTCATCTGCGTCAGGTCGTTGGTGCCGAACGAGAAGAACTCGGCGTGGCGGGCGATCCGGTCGGCGACCAGCGCCGCGCGCGGCACCTCGATCATGGTGCCGATCAGGAGGTGGTCGAGCTCGACCCCTTCGTCCTCCTGCACCGCCTTCGCGGTCGCCTCGATCTCGGCGCGCAGGCGGATCATCTCCGCCTCGGTGCCGACCAGCGGGACCATGATCTCGGGCCGCACCTCGTCGCCCGCCTTCGCCCGCACGCAGGCGGCGCGCACGATCGCCTCCGCCTGCATCTTGTAGATCTCCGGCGCGGTCAGGCCGAGGCGGCAGCCGCGGTGGCCGAGCATCGGGTTGACCTCGGAGAGCGACTCGACCTTGCGTGCCAGCTCCTCCGGCTCGATCCCCATCGTGGCGGCGAGCTCGCGCTGGGTCTCGCGATCTTCGGGCAGGAACTCGTGGAGCGGCGGATCGAGCAGCCGCACCGTCACCGGCAGCCCCGCCATCGCCTCGAAGATCCCCTCGAAGTCCTTCTGCTGGTGCGGGCGCAGGTGCGAGAGCGCCTCCTCGCGCGTCGCCTGGTCCTCGGCGAGGATCATCCGGCGCACCCAGGCGATCCGGTCGTCGTCGAAGAACATGTGCTCGGTCCGGCAGAGGCCGATCCCCTCCGCTCCCAGCGAGCGGGCGGCCTTCGCGTCAGCCGGGGTGTCGGCGTTCGCGCGCACCCGCATGCGGCGCGCCTCGTCCGCCCATTCGAGCAGACGGTCGAAGGCGCGCACAGCCGGCGGGGCGTCGTCGCTCGCGCGCAGCTCGTCCTCCAGCAGGTGGCGGAGCACCGGGCTCGGGCGGGTGGCGACGCCGCCGGCCAGCACCTCGCCGGTGGTGCCGTCGATCGACAGCTCGTCCCCCTCGCGGAAGACCTGGCCGGCCGCCCGGACCTCGCCGGCCTCGTGGTCGACGGCGATCTCCCCCGCCCCCACCACGCACGGCTTGCCCAGGCCGCGGGCGACCACCGCCGCGTGCGAGGTCATGCCGCCGCGCGAGGTCAGGATGCCGGCCGCCGCGTGCATGCCGACGATGTCCTCGGGCGAGGTCTCCTGGCGCACGAGGAGGACCGGCGTGCCCCCCGTCTCGGTCGATTCGTTCGCCATCTCTTCCGCCCGCTCGGCGGTCAGCGCGATGCGCCCGGAAGCCGCGCCCGGCCCGGCCGGCAGCCCCTTCGCGAGGTGGCGCCCCGCCTCGACCGCGCGCCGTCTCTCGTCCTCGTCGAACTCGGGCGTGAGGAGCTGCGTCAGGTGGCGCGGCTCGACCCGAAAGAGGGCGTCGCGCGGCTCGATCAGGCCCTCGTCGACCATGTCGACCGCGATCCGCACCGCCGCCGGACCGGTCCGCTTGCCGGTGCGGGTCTGGAGCATGTAGAGGCGGCCACCCTCGATCGTGAACTCGAGATCCTGCATGTCGCCGAAGTGCGCCTCCAGCTTGCGCGCGACCTCGCGCAGGCGCGCGGCCGCCTCCGGGAGCTCCGCCGCGAGGCCGCCACCGTCCTCGCTCCGGATCGGCTGCGGCGTGCGGATGCCGGCGACCACGTCCTCGCCCTGGGCGTTGACCAGGTATTCGCCGTAGAGGGCGGCTTCGCCGGTCGCGGGGTTCCGGGTGAAGGCGACGCCGGTCGCGCAACCGGCCCCCCGGTTGCCGAACACCATCGCCTGCACGATGACCGCGGTGCCCATCCCGTCCGGCAGGTCGTTGAGCCGCCGGTACGAGCGGGCGCGCGGGTTGTCCCAGGAGTCGAAGACGGCGGCGATGCCGCCCCAGAGCTGGGCCTGGGGGTCCTGCGGGAAGGGCTCCCCGGTTTCGCGTTCGATCAGCGCCTCGTACTCCGCGACCACGCCGGCGAGTTCTTCGGAGGAGAGCTCCGGGTCGGTCTCGACCCCGGCCTCCTCGCGGGCGCTCTCGAGCACCTTCTCGAACCTCTCGTGCGCGACCCCGAGCACCACGTCGCCGTACATGGTGAGGAGGCGCCGGTAGGCGTCGTACAGGAAGCGGGGGTCTTCCCCAGCTTCGATGCCGGCGGCGACGATCTCCCGGTTGAGCCCGAGGTTGAGCACCGTGTCCATCATGCCGGGCATCGAGATCGCCGCGCCCGAGCGCACCGAGAGGAGGAGCGGCCGCGCGGGGTCGCCGAAGCGCTGGTCCTGGAGCTCCTCGACGCGGGCGAGCGCCGCCGCCACGGCCTCGCGCAGGCCGTCCGGATAGCTCCGGCCGTGCTCCTGGTAATGGGTGCAGACCTCGGTCGTCAGGGTGAAGCCGGCCGGCACCGGGACGCCGAGGCGCGCCATCTCGGCGAGCCCAGCCCCCTTGCCGCCGAGGAGCGGCTTGTCGGCGATCGTGCCGTCGGCGGCTCCCCCGCCGAAGGCGTAGACGTGCTGGCTCTCTCGACGGCCTTCCGGGCTCATTCGCTCTCCTCGGGTCGATTCTCTTGCTCGGCGTGGCGCTTCCGGTGCTCGTCGCGGTCGACCACCATCTCGGTCAGGCCCGCGATGCCGGAGAGAACGCCGCCGGTCCAGCGCAGGAGGGCGAGCCGCTCGCGGCGCAGCGCCGGGTCCTCGGCCATCACCATCACGTCCTCGAAGAAGGTCTCCAGCACCTCGGCGAGGCGGGCGGTGCGCCGGAGCGCTCCTTCGTAGTCGCCCTCGGCCGCGGCTTCCGCGAGAAAACCTTCGAGCTCCCGCGTCTGTCGGAAGAGCGCCGACTGCGCGGGATCGAGCGTCTCGTCCGCTTCGTCGTAGCGCGCGAAGTCGGGTTCGGCCGGAATCTCTTCGCCCTCCGCGGCCCGCACGATGTTCGCGATCCGCTTCGCCGCCAGCACCACCGACAGGAAGCCGGGCTCGTCGCGGGCCGCGTGCAGCGCTTGCACACGCGATTCCAGCTCCGGCAGGTCGTGGATCCCCCGCCCGCCCGCGAGGCCCGCTTCGATCTCGTCGTAGGCGTAGCCCTTCGAGCCGAGAACGTGCCGGACCCGGTCCTCGAGGAAGAGCCGCATGTCGTCCACGATCTCCCCGCGCGGCCGGGTGAGGAGGTCGCCGTAGCCGTCGACCGCCCGGCCGGCGAGGTCGAGCAGATCGACCGGCAGGCGGTTTTCGAGGCAGATCCGGATCGCCCCCTGGGCGGCGCGGCGCAGGCCGAAGGGATCGCGCGAGCCGCGCGGGACCAGGCCGAGGCCGAACATGCCGGCGAGGGTGTCCATCCGGTCGGCGAGGGCCACCACCGAGCCGACCGTCCCGCGCGGCACGGCGTCGTCCGCCCCGGCCGGCAGGTACTGGTCGTAGATCGCTTGCCAGACGGCCTCCGGCTCGCCGTCCTCGCGGGCGTAGATGCCGCCGACCACGCCCTGGAGCGAGGTGAACTCCTTGACCATCTCGGTCACGAGGTCCGCCTTGAGGAGGCGGGCGGCGCGCTCGGCGTCCTCGGCGTCGTCCCGCCACTCGTGGCGCTGGCACAGCCAGCGTGCGAGCTCGACCAGCCGCTCCGACTTGGCGGCGTAGCTGCCGAGCTTCACGTGGAAGGCGAGGTGCTCGAGGTCGGCGGTGCGGTCGGCGAGCGGGCGCTTCCGGTCCTCCTGGTAGAAGAAGCGCGCGTCGGCCAGCCGCGCCTCGACCACCCACTCGTTGCCGGCGCGCACCCGCTCCTTCGGATCGTCCGGCCGGTCCATCACGGTCAGGAACCGGGGCAGCAGCGCGCCGTCACCGCCGTCGGCCGCCTCCACCGTGAAAGCGCTCTGATGGTCGCGAAGACTGGCGACCAGAACCTCGCGCGGCAGCTCGAGGTAGCGATCGGCGAAAGTACCGTCCATGACGCCGGGGATCTCGACCATCGCGGTCAGCTTGGCGAGCAGATCGGGGTCTTCGACCACCGAGCCGCCGGCCTCCCCTCCAGTAGATCGGGCGCGCGCCGCCATCTCCTCGGCCAGGCGGCGGGAGCGCGCGCGCGGATCGACCTCGATGCCGCGCTCGGCGAGCGCCGCCCGGTAGGAGGCCGCGTCCGCGACCTCGAACGGCTCCGGCGACAGCACCGGGTGGCCGGCGGTGCGGCGCCCCGCCGTCACGCCGTGGAGCTCGAACGGCACCACCTCGCCATCGAGGATCGAGACGACGCCGTGGACCGGGCGCACCCACGGTCCTCTTCCCGCACCCCAGCGCATCGTCTTCGGCCACGGGATGTCGTCGAGCACCGCCGGCACGATCTCGGAGAGCGCCTCGGCGGTCGAGCGGCCGCGGACGGTCTGCCGGGCACCGGCGTACTCCCCCTTGTCGGTCTCGATCCGCGCGACCTCGGAGGGCTCGAGCCCCAGGCGCTTGGCGAACCCTTCGAGCGCCTTCGTCGGACGCCCTTCGCCGTCCCAGGCGACGCGCGCCGGCGGGCCGACCACCTCCTCGACCCGGTCCTTCTCCCCTTCCGGCAGGCCGCGCAGCACCAGCACCAGCCGGCGCGGCGTGTAGCCGGTCTCGACCTCGGTCGGGCCGAGCCCGCGCCCCATCAGGTCTTCGAAGACCCGGGTCGCGAGCCGCTTCGCCGCCGGCTCCAGCATGCGCGCCGGGATCTCCTCCGCCCGGACCTCCAGCAGGTACTCGCCTCGGCGCTCAGCCATCGCTCCCCTCCTTCCGCAGCGGGAAGCCGAGCGCCTCCCGGCTCTCCACGTAGGCGGCGGCGCAGGCCACCGCCAGGTCGCGCACCCGCTTGATCAGCGCCACCCGCTCGGTGACCGAGACGGCGCCGCGGGCGTCGAGCACGTTGAAGCGGTGCGAGCACTGGAGGGCGAGCTCGTAGGCCGGCAGGACCAGCCCGGCTTCCAGGCAGCGCCCGGCCTCGCGCTCGGCGGCCTCGAAGGCGTGGCGGTGCATCTCCACGTCGGCGACCTCGAAGTAGTACCTCGACAGCTCGACCTCCTCCTGGTGGCGCACGTCGCCGTAGGTCACGCCGCCCGGAACCCACTCGACGTCGTAGATGCTGCGGGAGAGGCCGAGGAACATGGTGATCCGCTCGAGGCCGTAGGTGATCTCGACCGAGACCGGGTCGAGCTCCTGGCCGCCCGCCTGCTGGAAGTAGGTGAACTGAGTGATCTCCATGCCGTCGAGCATCACCTGCCAGCCGACCCCGGCGGCGCCCAGGGTGGGCGACTCCCAGTTGTCCTCTTCGAAGCGCAGGTCGTGGACCGAGAGGTCGAGGCCCATCGCCTCCAGGCTCTCGACGTAGAGGGCCTGCACGTCGTCGGGCGACGGCTTGAGCACGACCTGGAGCTGGTAGTGCTTGCCGAGTCGGAAGGGGTTGTCGCCGTAGCGGCCGTCGGCGGGGCGGCGCGACGGCTGGACGTAGGCGGCGCGCCAGGGCTCGGGGCCGAGCACGCGGAGGAAGGTGTCCGGGTGCATGGTGCCGGCGCCGACCTCGAGGTCGTAGGGTTGCTGGAGGACGCAGCCCTGCTCGGCCCAGAAGCGCGACAGGCGCAGGATGAGCTCTTGAAAACTTTGCATCGAGTGGTCTTTCCTTCTCTCGGGTCCTATCGCGTCGGGGCGGCGGACCGCCCCAGGGTCTTCTGCATGACGCCGTAGCTCCTGAGCTCGCGGCCGAGGAAGCGGCGGCGGACCTCGCCGGCGACCTCTTCGGCGCGGCGCAGGACCGGCTCCGGGGGCGGGCTCTCGGCGAGCGTCGCGAGGCGTTCGCTCCCGATGCGGTTCAGGAAGTCGAGCACGCCGGCGGCCACCGGCTGGCCGATCGCCCCGACGCCCCCGGCGCGCGCGCAGTCCGGGCAGACGAGCGCCTCGTCCGCCGGCGGCAGCACCGCGCCCCGTTCGTCGAACGGCCGTTCGCAGAGCGGGCATTCGTGGGGCGGGGGGAAGATGCCGGCGAGGCGCAGCATCCAGGCCTCAAAATACCGCGCCGCCACGTCGCGGTCCACCCCCGCGAGGAGGGCGTCGATGGTGGAGTCGAGGAGGCGGAAGGGGAGGTCGGCCGCTTCGTCTTCTTGCACGAGCTCGGTGACGTGCTCGGCGAGGTAGCCGCCGAGGAGGATGCCTTCGAGGTCTTCTTGCATCTTGTGGGCGGGGCGCAGGAGGTCGACTTCGCCGATGCGGACGAGGTCGCGGCCCTCTTTTTCGAACCAGCGGACGCCGACCTTGGCGAGGGGCTGGAGCTGGCCGGCGAAGCGGCTGTACTTGCGGCGGGCGCCCTGGGCGACGCCTTTTTTCTTGCCCCGGTCGCGGGTGAGGAGGGTGACGATGCGGTCCTTTTCGTGGAGGTCGAAGACGTCGAGGATCAAGGCCTCGCCCGAGTAGCTGCGCACGCGGGGGGAGGATAGCGCAGGGCGGGGTTGCAAGGGCCCGGCCCGGGGCGGCGGGGCTCCCGCCCGGTCTCGGCTGCGGAGCCCGCATTCGGCGGTGGGGGTGGTCGGGCGGCGGTGCCGGGCACGGACGCCGGTGCCGGGCGAGCGCCGGGAGCCTGGTTGGGGCGGTGGAGGCTGCGGTCGGCGGGCGTGCGGATCGGAGGGGCTTGCCTTCGGGAAAGCTCGTCTTCCCGGCCCCGGCCTGGCGGGCGCCTCCGCCGAGAGCCGGTTCGGGACCCCGCCGCCCCGGGCCTCCGTTCGGTGGTCGGGGTCCGTACGTCCGTCGGCCGGGGTCGGAGTTGGCGGAGTCGGCGTAGGTTCTTCTACCGGACCCAGTGCTCGATCATCATCGTCGCGAGGCCGAAGTAGATGAGGATGCCGGTGATGTCGTTGCTGGTGGTGACGAGGGGGCCGGCGGCGATGGCGGGGTCGATGCCGAGGCGCTCGAAGAGGAGGGGGATGACGGCGCCGTTGAGCGAGGCGAAGACGAGGGCGATGAGCATGGCGCTGCCGACGACGGCCGAGTAGCGCAGATCCTGCTGCAGGACCAGGGCGGCGACGGCGACGATCGCGGCGCAGGCGACGCCCAGGAGCATGCCGACCTTGAGCTGGCGCCAGAGGAACCGCCGGACGCTCCCCTCCCCCTGCGCGATCCGACCGGTCGCGAGGCCGCGCACGGCGATGGTCGAGGTCTGGGTGCCGACGTTGCCGCCCATGCCCATGATGACCGGCACGAAGGTGAGAAGGAAGAGCGCCTCGGGGAGCCGGACCTGGAAGTGCTGGAGCAGGAGGCCGGTGCCGACGCCGCCGACCAGGTTGACGAGCAGCCAGGGCAGGCGGATCGAGGCGACCTTGACCGTGCGCTCCTGGTAGAGGATCTCCTCGTCCGAGGTGCCGGCCATCTTGTAGAAGTCCTCGGTCGCCTCCTCGCGCATGACGTCGACGATGTCGTCGTAGGTCACGATGCCGCACAGCCGGCCGTCCTCGTCGAGCACCGGGATCGCCAGAAGGTCGTAGCGGGTCGCGAGCTGCGCCACCTCCTCCTGGTCGGTGTCGGTGTGGACCGAGATCAGGTCCCGGGTCATCACCTCTCCGAGGGTCTTCGACGGGCGCGCGAGGAGGATCTGCCGCAGCGACGCGACGCCGGCCAGCCGTCCTGCGTCGTCGGTCACGTAGAGGTAGAGGATCATCTCCACGTCGCGGTTGTCCTGGATGGCGGCGACCGCCTCGCGCACCGTGGTCGTCTCCGGCAGCGCGAAGAGCTCCCGGCTCATGATCCGGCCGGCGCTGTCGTCGCCGTAGGTGAGCTGGCTCTGGACCTCGTTCAGGTGCTCCGAGCCGAACAGCTCGAGGACCTGCTCGCGCAGCTCGTCGGGCAGCTCTTCGACGACGTAGACGGAGTCGTCGACCGGCATGCTCTCCAGGATCTCGGCGATCGCGGAGGGCTCGAGGGGCTCGAGGAGCTGGAGGCGGACGTTGGAGTCGAGCTCGGAGAGGACGTCGCCGGCGGCTTCGGGGTAGTCGGTCCGCAGCACGTCGAAGACCGCCACCCTTTCGCCCGGCGGCAGTCCGCGCAGCATGACCGCCACGTCCTCCGGCCGGGCCCTGGACAGCAGCTTCGCGATGCTCGCACGGCTCCCCTTCCGCACGAACTTCCGCAGCAGCTCCACCCGGTGCTCCGGGCCTTTCCGGGCAACGACGCGCATGGCGCGTCAGCGTAGCACGGGGGGTGGGGGCTTCGATGCGGGTCCGGCCGGGAGCGCTCGCGCCTCCGGCACGGCTCGGCTGGGAGGACTTCCGCCGTAGGCCTCGCCTGGACTCGCTGCGCCGGGTATCGAGCGTGCCCTTCGGCCGAGCGTGCCGGCTCGGCTTGCTCGACCGCGCTCCGGCGCGAGCGCTCCCGGCCGGACCCTCGACGGAGGTGGTGGTTGGGAATGATTAAAAACGATGCGGCGCGATGCGATCGCGCCCTACGACTCGCAGAACCGGTAGGGCGGGATCGTATCCTGCCGCCGCCCGATCTCTCGGCCGGACCTCGACTTAGGTGATGTTTGGAGTAAGGGAGGAGCCTTGTCTCCTCCCGCCGCGCCGCCAGGCGCGGAGAAAGGTTCGGAGATCACCGAGCCTCGGGCGGAGACAAAGCTCCGCCCCTACGACCGTTCTCCGTGGCGGGATCGCATCCTGCCGCCCAACTGCGCCGGCTGAGAAGTCCACCGAACGGTAGGCTCGGGGCGCGGGGCGTGCGCGGCGCAGGGGTCTGAAGCCGGCGAGCTGGCAAGTCAGGGGCGGAGTGCACGCCAGCATAGGCGCCGAGCTGAAGCCAGGCGAGGCCTCCGGTGGCCTGGTAATCCGCCGAGCCGTCCCGGAGCCGCGCACGCCCCGCGCCCCGAGCCGGCTGCTCGCCCCCTACTTCCCCGCCCCGTAAACTTCCCGGTCCAGGTCCGCCAGCACCCGCCGGTTCTCCCGCCAGTTCGCCTCTTCCTTGACGTGCAGGTCGAGGTAGACCCGCCGCTCCAGGTACTCCTCCAGGTCGAGCCGTGCCGCGGTGCCGATCTTCTTGATCATCGAGCCCTGCCGCCCGATCAGGATGCTCTTCTGCCCCGGCCGCTCGACCAGGATCGAGGCGTAGATCCGCACCAGGCCCTTCTCCGCCTCCTCCTCCCACCGCTCGATCGTCACCGCCGTCGAAAACGGCAGCTCGTCCCGGGTCAGCTCGAGCACCTTCTCGCGGATCCGCTCCGCCACCAGGAAGCGCTCCGGATGGATCGTCAGCAGCTCCGGGTCGTAGAGCGGCGGCCCTTCGGGCAGGAGCTCCCAGAGAAGCTCCAGCAGACGCTCCACGCCGTCGCCGGTGAGCGCCGAGATCGGGATGATCTCCCGGAACTCCCCGGTCTCGGCGTAGCGCCCGATCCGCGGCAGGAGCGACGGCTTCGAGACCTGGTCGATCTTGTTGAGGAGGGCGAGCTTCGGCGTCTTCACCCGCGCGACCAGCTCGAGCATGAACTCGTCGCCCTTGCCCGGCGGCTTCGAGGCGTCGACCAGCAGGCAGGCGACGTCGGCCTCGCCCAGCGCGTCGGTCGCGTGGACGACCATCTGTTTGTTCATCCGGTGGAGCGGCTTGTGGACCCCCGGCGTGTCGTAGAAGACCATCTGGCCGCGCTCGGACGACAGGATGCCGATGATCCGGTGACGGGTGGTCTGCGGCTTGTCGGAGACGATCGCCACCTTCTCCTCGAGGAGGCGGTTCATCAGGGTCGACTTGCCGGCGTTCGGCCGGCCGACGAGCGCGACCGTGCCGGCGCGGGGCGCCTGGCCGCTCAGGGCGCGGGGCGCCTGGCCGCTCACGACGCCTCCTCCCCCGCCGCGACCTCGGCGGCGTCCGGGGCGAGCGCTCCCTCATCGCCGGCGGCCGGGGCGAGCGACTCGACCCGCACCCGCGCGACCCGCCGGTCGTCGACCTCCTCGACGATGTAGCGCAGCCCGTGGCTCTCGACGCTCTCCCCGACCTCCGGCACGTCGCCGAGCAGGCTGAACACCATGCCGCCGACCGTCTCCCACGGCACGTCCTCGCCCAGGTCGATGCCAAACAGCTCCTCGAGCTGGTCGACGTCGGTGCCGCCTTCGAGCATCCACGCGCCGCCCGGCAGGAGCTGGTTCTCGGGGTGCGCCTCCTCGTGCTCGTCGACCAGCTCGCCGACGATCTCCTCGACCAGGTCCTCGACCGTCACGACACCGGCGGTGCCGCCGTACTCGTCGACCACCACCGCCATCTGCTGGTAGCGCGCCTGGAGCTCGCGCAGGAGCTGGCCGAGCGGCTTGGTCTCCGGGACGAAGAAGGGCGGGTTGGCGAGCTTGCGCGCGCTCGCCGCTCCGTCCTTGCCGTTGCGCAGCGCCTTCAGCACGTCGCGGATGTGGACGATGCCGACGATGTGGTCGATCGAGCCGTCGTAGAGCGGGATGCGCGAGTGGCCGGAGTCGACCAGCAGGTCGGCCAGCGCTTCGAGCCCCGAATCGACGGGGGCGAAGCGCACCTGCATGCGCGGCGTCATCACGCTCCGGACCGCCGTGTCGCTGAAGTCGACGATCCCCCGGACCAGCCGCTCCTGGCCCGGCTCTAGGATCCCCTCGCGGGTGCCGACGTCGATGAACGCCTCGATCTCGTCCTCGGTGACCTCGTCCTCCTCCTCTTCCACGCGGCGGCGCAGCCCGGCCGCCGGCAGCAGGATGACCGCGAGGGCGATGAGCGGCCCGAGGACCGGCAGGAGCACCCGGTAGACGCCGGTCAGGCGGTCGAGGGCGCCCTCCGGGTCCCAGCCGACGAGCACCCGGTTGAGCGCCTCCGCCGCGCCCACGACGACGAGGGTGGCGAGGCCGGCCCAGAGCGCGCTCCAGAAGAGAGCGGAGCCGAGGTCGCCGCCGCCGCGCGCCCAGAGGAAGCCGGCGAGACAGGCGAAGAGCGCGATCGGCGCCAGCTTGGCGAGCACCGAGAGGATCAGGCGGAACGCCTCGAAGCGCTCCGCCTGCTCGTAGATCCGCTGGATCCGCCCCTCGGCCTCCTCCGCCCAGTGGCGGAGGCGAATCGGCCCGGCGCGCTCGATCAGCGCGGCGAGCGCCGAGAAGGCGACGGTGAACGGCAGGACCGCGGCCGCGGCCCACAGGAGCGGCGACGAGAGCCCGGCGAACGCGTCAGCGCCCATCGCACGCCTCCACCGCTTCCCCGGCGCCCGGCCCGGTCCCCCTGCCGTCGATCCAACGCGTCCGCAACTCCTCTTCGAGCGTCTCCATCTCTCCCTCGTCGGTTTCGTGGTCGTGGCCGAGGCAGTGCAGCACCCCGTGGAGCAGCAGCACCCGTAGCTCGCGCGCCGTCGAGTGCCCCGCCGCCTCGGCCTGGCGCCGGGCGACCGGCACGGCGATCACCACGTCTCCCAGGTGCTCCCCCTCCGGACCGCTCCCGCCCGGGAACGACAGCACGTCGGTCGGCGCGTCCTTGCCGCGGTAGGTCCGGTTCAGGCGGCGCATCTCTCGATCGGTCGTCAGGCGGGCCGCGAAGCTCGCGCCCGGAGCGAGCTCGGCGAGCAGCCGCTCGAGCCAGGGCAGCAGATCGGGGTCCTCGCCCTCCGGCGCGCCGGTCGGGTTCTGGAGCGCGATCTCCGGCGGCGGTGCGCTCCCGCCGGCGCCTGGGTCCTCGGCGGTCATCACGAGGCCCGGGCCGAAGGCTCCGCAACCGGCTCGTCCCGCTCGGCCGCCTCGGCGACGGCGGAGAGCTCGGGCGCGGCGTCGCGCCGCCCCCCCCGCCGGGTGTCGCGGTCGAAGTCGTAGCCCGGGTAATCGATCCGGTGGTGGAAGATGGTGGTCAGCACGTGGACGAAGGTGCGCGAGACCTGCTTGATGTCCGAGAGCGTCAGGTCGCTCTCGTCGAGCTGCCCGTCGTCGAGACAGTCGCTCACGATCTTGCGCACCAGGGTGCGGATCTTGAGGTCGGTCGGCTCCGCCAGCGTGCGGCTCGCGGCCTCCACGCCGTCCGCCAGCATCAGCACGCCCATCACCTTGTTCTGCGGCTTCGGGCCCGGGTAGCGGTACTTCTCCTCGGTCACGTCGTCCTTGCGCTCGGCCTGCTCCTTGGCCTGGTCCTGGGCGCGCTGGTAGAAGTAGCTCACCAATCGCGTGCCGTGGTGCTGCGCGATCGCGTCGCGCACCGGCTGCGGCAGGCGGTGCTCGTCCGCCAGGTCGAGGCCGTCCTTGACGTGGCTGATGATGATCAGCGCGCTCATCGAGGGCGCCAGCTTGTCGTGGCGGTTCTGCCCCGCCCGCTGGTTCTCGACGAAGTAGTCCGGCCGCAGCATCTTGCCCACGTCGTGATAGAGCCCGCCGGTGTAGGCGAGGATCGAGTCCGCCTCGATCGCGTCGCACCCCTCCTTGGCGAGGTTCGCCACCATCAGCGAGTGCTGGAAGGTGCCCGGCGCCTCGAACGCGAGCCGGCGCAGGAGCGGCAGGTTCGAGTTCGCGAGCTCGATCAGCTTGATGTCGGTCGTGATGCCGAGCGACGACTCGAGGATCGGCACCGAGAAGCTTCCGACCGCGCCGACCAAGAGGCCGCCCGCGAAGGCGCAGAGGACGTCGAAGGCGACCTGGATGGGATCGGCCCCGACGCCGCTGCCGAGCGCGGTCAGGATGAGGACCGTCAGCACGTTGAGCCCGCCGACGACCAGGCCGATGCGGGCGAGCGCCAGGCGCTGCTTGATCTGGTACGCATCGACCGCATAGATGGCGCCGAGCGAGCCGACCGCTGCATAGAGAGTGACCCAGAGAGCGTCGGGACCGGCCAGGCGGCTCACCAAGACCGCGAACAGAAACGCCAGGAGCGAGGCGACGGTACGGCCGAAGAGGAGCGCCGCGAGCAGCGCCAGGCCGGCGAACGGTACACCGTAGGCGTAGCTCCGGAAGCTGTCGAACGGCGCCGCGTCGAACGACTGGGCGAGCGCGCTCGAGACGAGGAAGGTGAACTTCGCTCCCAGGATGCTCACCAGGAGGAGCAGGAGCACCTCGCCGTACAGGCGGTTGCGGCTGTGGTCGGCCACGCGCTCGCGCGCGAGCGCCGGCCAGAGGACGAGCGCCGAGAGAGCGAGCAGGCCGACGGTTCCGATCAGGGGCATCAGGCGGCCGGCGATCCGGTTGCGTCCGGTCGCCTCGGCGATCATCCGCGCCTCCGCCGGATCGATCTGGTCGCCCTGGCGCACGATCACCTGCCCCTTGCGGATCTGCTTGAAGACCGGCGCCACCGCGGCGGCCGCCGCCTCCTGCCGGGCCAGAGTCTCGCTCCGGTTCGAGGTCAGGTTCGCCGGCAGGTTGGCGAGCACCAGCTCCACCACCTCCTGCCGCTGGGCCGGTGACAGGTCGCGCCAGTCCTCGGCCTCCGACTCGAGGAAGTCGCGCACCTCCCCGGGGTAGTCGAGGTGGTCGTAGAGGTCGAGGTGGCGGCCCTCCGTATCCGACTGGAGGTTGCGCAGCGTCACGCCGCGCCCCTGGTTCTCGAGCAGGCGCGACTTGCCCTCCACCACGCCGCGCCGCAACGCCCGCGCGGCGAGCGTCCTGACCCGGTCCTCCAGGTCGTCGGCGAACCCCTGCGCGGACAGGGCGGCGGCCTGCGTGCGGGAGACCCGCAGGCCGGAAGCGCGCGACAGGGCGACCGTCAGGTCCCCCGGCGAGACGTCGCCGCTGCGGCTGTCGAGCTGGCGCCCCGCGGCGAACAGCGCCGCCATCTGCCGCTCCAGCCGGTCGGCGGCGGCGGTGTCGAGGTCGTAGACCGGCGGCACGTCGGCCCGCGCCCGCGCCTGCTTCTCCTCGGTCGTCTCCTCGTCCGGCACCAGCACGTCGGCAGGCGCCACGTAGTCGCGCCCCGCGATCTCCCCGTCGCGCGCCTCCGGAATCGGCAACAGGCCGCCGGGCGTCAAGCCCCACCCGCCGACCACGAGAAGCAGGGCGACCCAGAAGACCGGCACCTCGAGCAGGGTCTCCCAGCGCTCGCCGAGGCGCCGCTGGAGGCGCGCGAGCCGCGTCTTCGGACCGCGGCGCACCGGCTCCTTCCGGCTCTCGCTCCGGACCGCGCCCTTGCCGTTCCTGCCGGGCGAGCGGGCGGACCGCTCGGGCTGGCGACTCGCCATCGTCAGCCCGCCTCCGTCTCCTTCTCCTGCTCGCGCTCGTAGCGGTCGTAGGCGGTGATCACCTGCTGGACGAGGTTGTGGCGCACCACGTCGCGCTGGTCGAAGCGGAAGAACTCGATGCCGTCGATGCCGGCGAGCACCTTCTCGGCCACTCGCAGGCCGGAGCGCCGCCCCTGCGGCAGGTCGACCTGGGTCACGTCGCCGTTGACCACCGCCTTCGAGCCGAAGCCGATGCGGGTCAGGAACATCTTCATCTGCTCGGTGGTCGTGTTCTGCGCCTCGTCCAAGATGATGAAGCTGTCGTTCAAGGTCCGCCCGCGCATGAAGGCGATCGGAGCGACCTCGATGATCTGGCGCTCGAGCATCCGGGTGACCTTCTCGTACCCGAGGATGTCGTAGAGCGCGTCGTAGAGCGGGCGGAGGTAGGGGTTGACCTTCTCGACCAGGTCGCCGGGGAGGAAGCCGAGCTTCTCCCCCGCCTCGACCGCCGGGCGGGCGAGGACGATCCGGCGCACCTTCTTCTCGAGCAGGTACGCCGCGGCCATCGCCACCGCCAGGTAGGTCTTGCCGGTGCCGGCCGGGCCGATCGAGATGACGATGTCGTAGTCGATCATCGCCCGCAGGTAGCCGTGCTGGCGCAGGGTGCGCGGGGTCACCTGCCGGCTGGCCGCGGCGAGCATGCCCTCGGGCCGGAAGAACTCGACGAGCGAGGCTTCCGGGTCGTCCTGGATCACGCGCACGGCGGTGCGCACGTCGTTCGGCTTGAGCTGGTGCCCCGTCGCGACCAGCGCGCCGAGGCCCCCGATCAGCCGCTCGACGGCGTGCGTGCCCTCCGGGCCGCCGGAGACGGTCAGCTCGTGGCCGCGCGCGGCGAGCTCAACCCCGAACGCGCGCTCCATGCGGCGAAAATTCTCGTCGTGGGTCCCGAAGAGGGCTTCGATCCCCTCCTCGGGCAGAGTGACCTGGGTCATCGGGAAGGAGGGGGGTGGGGACGGGCGGAAGGCGTGGCGTACATCACGAGCCTGTGAGTCTAGCGCAGGTGGCCTGCGCGACGCCCGAGGCCTCCGCCCGCGGGGCCTCAGTACTCGTAGAACCCTCGCCCGGTCTTCCGGCCGTGGCGGCCGGCCTGGACCATCTGCTTGAGGAGAGGCGGCGGCGCGAACCGCTTCTCGCGGTACTCCTCGAACATGATGTTCGCGATGTAGTAGGTCGTGTCGAGGCCGACGAAGTCGAGGAGCGTGAACGGCCCCATCGGGTAGCCGCAGCCGAGCTGCATGCCCTTGTCGATGTCCTCGACGGTCCCGACCCCCTCCTCGTACGCGCGGATCGCGTCGAGCAGGTAGGGGACGAGCAGGCGGTTGACGATGAAGCCGGAGTTGTCGCGGCAGGCGATCGGCTGCTTGCCCACCTCGCGCGCCCACTCCATCGTCGAGTCGAAGGCCTCGTCCGCGGTGAGCAGCGTGCGCACCACCTCGACCAGCTTCATCACCGGCACCGGGTTGAAGAAGTGCAGGCCGACGAAGCGCTCGGGGCGCGAGGTCGACATGGCGAGCTGGGTGATGGTGAGCGACGAGGTGTTCGACGCGAAGATCGCCTCCGGCTTGACCACCGGGTCGAGGTTGCCGAAGGTCTTGCGCTTCTCCTCGAGGTTCTCGACGATCGCCTCGACCACCAGGTCGCAGTCGGCGAGCGCGTCGAGGTCGACGGCGCCTCGGATGCGGCCGCGCACCTCGTCGCGCTCGGCCGCCTCCATCTTGCCCTTCTCGACCGCGCGGCCGAGCGACTTCTCGATCCGGCCGACGCCTTTCTCGAGCAGGTCCTCGGTCACCTCGCGCACCACGACCTCGTTGCCGGCGCGGGCCGCCACCTCGGCGATGCCCGAGCCCATCAGGCCGCAGCCCAAAACGCCTACCTTGCGGATCTTCATGATGCCATGTCTCCTGAGAGTGCTTGATTCCTTCGGTCGGGCGACCCCACGTGGGTCGAGCCCGGGGATGGTACCGGATTCAGCCGATCTCGCGAATCTTGCGGGTGCCCCGGTCGGTGCGGGAGAGGCGGAGGCGGAGGGCGTCCGGGGGATCGTACGGCAGGCGCTCGGCCCATTCGACCACCTTGACCCCCGGACCGGCCAGGACCTCCTCGATGCCGGCGGCCGCGGCCTCCTCCGGATCGAGGCGGTAGAGGTCGACGTGGACCAGCCGGCCGCCTTCGCCCTCGTGCTCGCGCATCAGGACGAAGGTCGGGCTCTGCACCTCGGCCGGGTCGATGCCGAGCGCCTCGGCGACGCCCCGGGCGAGGACCGTCTTGCCCGCCCCGAGGTCGCCGTCGAGCAGGAGCACCCCGTCCGGCCGCAGCCCGGCCCCGAGCTCGGTGCCCACCCGCCGGGTCTCCTCCTCGGAGCGGCTCCGCCAGACCCTCATGCCGAACCGGAGCGCAGCCGCTCGAACGCGGCCGGCAGCGCTTCGACGAGGTCGGACGCGCGGAGCGACACCTCGCCGACCCGCTCGGCGGCCAGGTCGCCGGCCACCCCGTGGAGGTAGGCGCCGAGGCAGGCGGCCTCGACCGCTAGATAGCCCTGCGCGAGAAACGCCCCGATCACCCCGGTCAGCACGTCGCCGGTGCCGCCGGTCGCGAGGCCGGGGTTGCCGGTCGGGTTCACCCGCACGGCGCCGTCCGGCTCGGCGATCAGGGTCAGGTGCCCCTTGAGCACCACCACGGCGCCGGTCTCCCGCGCCGCCCGCCGGACCGACCCGAGCCGGTCGCCGGAGATCTCCTTCGTCTCGACGCCCAGGAGGCGGGCGAGCTCGCCCGGGTGCGGCGTGAGCACCGTCGGCGCCTCGCGCTCCGCGAGCTCCCGGTGCCGGCCGGCGAAGGCGTTGACGCCGTCGGCGTCGAGCACCAGGGGCAGCGGGCATTCGAGCACCGCGCGCCGGATCTCGCTCGCGACCGGGTCGCCGCTCCCCAGTCCGGGGCCGAGGGCGAGCGCGTCCTTGCCGTCGGCCGCCGCGAGCACCACGTCGGCGGCGCCCTCGGCGATCCGGCCGAGGAGCCCCTCGCGCTCGGCGGGAAGCGCCAGGCTCATCGACTCGAGCGAGCCGGCGTCGACCGTCTGGACGATCGGCTCCGGCACGGCGGCGGTGACCAGGCCGGCCCCGGCGCGCACGGCGGCGGCGGCGGTCAGGATCGCCGCTCCCGCCTTGCCGGTGGCGCCGGCCACCACCAGCAGGTGTCCGAAGGTCCCCTTGTGGCTGTCGGCGCGGCGCGGCGCGAGCAGGCCGGCCACCTCGTCGCCGACCAGGAGGTGGAGCGTCCCCTCCTCCTCGCCCCAGCGCTCGTCCTCCCGGTCGATCCACGCCGGTGGCAGGCCGAGGTCGGCGACCACCACCTGTCCCGCGGCGTCGGCCGCCGGTGGGAAGACCTGCGCCGGCTTGAGCGCGCCGAAGGTGACGGTCAGGTCGGCCGTCAGGTGCGGACCGATCGGCTCGATCCGGCTGCCGCTCAGCCCGCTCGGCAGATCGACCGCGAGCTTCGGCACCGCCAGGGCGTCGAGCGCCTCGACCAGCTCGGCGTAGCGGCCTTCGAGAGGCCGGGCGAGGCCGGTGCCGAAGAGCGCGTCGACGACGAGATCCGCCTCTCGGGCGGCGTCGACCGGCGGGCGGAGGTCGTCGTCGGGTCCGATCTCGATCAGCCGGACGAGCTCCGGGCCGAGGGCGCGGCAGATCTCGAGCTGAGCCGCCGCGGCGCCGTGGAGCTCCCGGCCTTCGAGGGCCAGGAAGCAGGCGACGCGGTGGCCGCGGGCGGCGAGCTGGCGGCCGATCGCGAGGCCGTCGCCGCCGTTGTTGCCGGGGCCGCAGAAGATCGCCACCGCCCCGGCCTCCGGGAACGAGCGGCCGACCGCGTCGGCCACGCCGATCGCGGCGTTCTCCATCAGGACCATCGACGGGATGCCGAGCTCCTCGATCGCCGCGCGGTCGACGCGCGCCATCGCCTCGGCGGAGAGGATCCTCACCCCGCCACCTCCGCGACGGCCGGGGCCGCCCGATCCATCGGATCGCCCGGAGTGGGGATGCGTCCCCACGACGCGAGGAGATCGCGCGTGCGCGGGCAGAGCGCCGCCATGGAGGATCGTTCAGGATCGGACAGCTCGGTGGCCAGTCGATCGAGATCGGCGGCGGTGTCCACGTCGTGCCCCGTCGCCAGCAGCTCGACGGTGAGATCGAGCGCGCGGGCACGCTCCAGCGTCTGGTCGAGCACCCGCTCGGTGCTCCAGGCGACCCCGGCGAAGAGCTCCGGCCGGAGCGCCCCCGGCGCCAGCGCGATCAGGAAGTAGCCGCCGTCGTCGCTCGGCCCGATCACCACGTCCGCCCCCGCCTCGATCCGCTCGAACGCCTCGACCACCGTCGCCGTCGAAACCGTGGGGTGGTCGCTGCCCAGCGCTGCGACAGCGGCGCCTGTTTCGTCATCCGCCGCCACCGTCCCGCCGCCCCGCGCGGCGAGCGACAGCCCGTGCACCATCCGATCGCCCAGCGTCGCCCCCTCCTGCCGGAGCGAGCGCCCGGGCCCCTCGGGCAACGCCTCCCCGCCGTCGAGCGCCCAGGCGGTCCAGAGCGCGAGCTCCCCGCGCGCCTCGGCCGCCAGCAGCCGCTCGGCCACGTCGTCCAGAAACGCCCGGTGCAGCTCCGCTGCCTCCCCGGCCGACAGCTCCCCCGGCCCCTCCCCCACCAGCCGCGTCTTCACCCGCCCCGGCACGGCGGGCTTGGTGAAGAGCACGAGACGGCGGGCGCAGGAGCGGTGCATCGGCGGCAGTCTATCGTCCACGCCATCGAGCCTTCGCGACCCCGAAGCTCCGCGACCCCGTGGCGGGTGTTACATTCCGGGAGCCGTGCCGGACGACACCGCGCGCGGCACGACCGCCGCGAGGAGGAGAACGATGGCCAGGAGACTGCACCGCTTCACGCTCACCGCGGGGCTCGCCCTGGTGCTCGGATGGGGCATCGGATGCGGCGGCTACAGCGCGGACGAGGTCGCGGCTCCGGCCGACGAGGGAGCCGTGACCGCAAGCGGCACCGAGGGCGTCGAGGTCGCCGAGCTCGCCCCGGCCCAGGAGGTCTGGTGGGAGAACCTTCGGGCCCTCTGCGGCCAGGCGTACGCCGGCACCCTCGCCCACGCCGATCCGTCGGACGAAGCCTTCGCCGGCCGATCGATGACGATGCACGTCCGGCGCTGCCTGGAGGACCGGATCGAGATCCCCTTCCACGTGGGTGAGGACCGCTCCCGGACCTGGGTGGTGACGCGCACCGGGGCGGGTCTCGATCTCGCGCACGACCACCGCCACGAGGACGGAAGCGAGGACGTGCTCACCGGGTACGGCGGCCACACCGACTCCGCCGGCACCGAGGTGGCACAGCTCTTCCCCGCAGACGAGCACTCCAGGACGCTCTTCACCGAGGAGGGCATCCCGCAGTCGGCGGCCAACGTCTGGAGCATCGAGCTCGTGCCCGGGGAGCGCTTCTCCTACCTCCTCCGGCGGCCCGGCCGCTACTTCCAGGTGGACTTCGACCTGACCTCCCCCGTCGCCCCTCCGCCCGCCCCCTGGGGGCACGAGCCCCGGTAGCGATCCCGGCGCCCCCTCCGGCGGCGAGACAAGCTAGCGATGCACATCACCCTCCTCACCGACTTCGGCACCGCCGACTACTACGTGGCGGCGGTCAAGGGCACGCTGCTCCGCCTGGCGCCGGGGGTGACGCTGGTCGACCTCTCGCACGAGATCCCGCCCGGCGACGTGGAGGCGGCGGCCGATCTGCTCGCCGGGGCGGCGCCCACCTTTCCCGGCGGCACCGTGCACCTGGCGGTGGTCGACCCCGGGGTCGGCTCCGAACGGCGCATCCTGGTGGCGGAGGCTTCGGGCCAGCGCTTCGTGGCGCCCGACAACGGCCTCCTCACGCCGTTCCTCGACGAGGCGCTGGCGGCCGGGAGGGTCTGGACGGTGACGCGCGAGGAGCTCTTCCTCGACGCGCCGGGCGACACGTTCCACGGCCGTGACCGCTTCGCGCCGGTGGCGGCGGCGATCGCCCACTCGGCGCGGATGGTGCACGCGGGCTCCCGGGTGGGCGCGGGCGAGCTCGGCCGGATGGGCCGGGCGATCGACGACCCGGTGCGTCTCGATCACCCGCCGCCCCGGCGAGAAGAGAGCGCGGACGGGACGATCCTCGCCGGCCGCGTGGCGCGCGTCGACCGGTACGGCAACCTGGTGACCGACCTGCCCGCCGGCTGGCTCCCGGCCGGCGCCGCCCCCGAGGTCGAGGTCGCCGGACGCCGTACCGGCCGCTGGGTCTCCTGCTACGCCGATCTGGCGGCCGGCGAGGCGGGCGCGCTCCTGGGCTCCCGCGGGACGGTCGAGCTCTCCCTTCGGGGCGCGAGCCTGGCCGATGCGTGGGGGGTCGAGCGGGGGGCGCCGGTACGGATCGTGCTCCCGGGTTCGTGAGAGCCACGCGAGGACCGGGCGGGTCGCACCCGTCCCACACACTCGCAAATGCTCGAATTGATACAGTCGACCGGTAGCCGATCGACGGGGAAGGAGGGCGAGATGACCCGGTGGGAGTACAAGATCATCAACATCCGGAGCGAGAACTACCGACTCGATCCGAACGCGGTGACCCAGCTCAACGAGTTCGGCGACGAAGGCTGGGAGCTCGTGGGGTTGACGTCGGTCAACTTCAAGAGCGGCGCGACCGACAACATCGCGCTGGTTTTCAAGCGGCCGGTCGACTGACCGCAGCGATCAGCGGCGCCGCTTCTTCTTGCGGCGCTTGGTGGCGAGCGCCACGCCGACGGCGCCCGCCACCAGCGCCACCAGGGTGTACTTCGCCTTCGGGACCACGCCGGTCTCGCGGCCGATCGCCGTCCTCAGCTCGGCCACCCGGCCCTCCACGTCGCGGCGGCTCTCCGTGACCGCGGCGGCCGCGTCCTCTCGCTCGTCGTGACTCACGGCTCGTCCTCCAGCCCTCTTCCGGCCGGGCCGGTGCCGACCGGCCGGCGCTCGTCGAGCCGGGAGCGCTCCGCCGGACCCACCACCCGCGTCTGCCACCAGTCGAGGTTGTCCTCCAGC